>JAFTUP010000324.1 GCA_017466205.1 Clostridia bacterium | reverse complement strand
TTCAAGTGGTGTTCAACAGTTATTACATACCATTGACCCAAAAGCTGTAAAAGTGCTTAAAAATATGAATGCTGATATATGGAACATTTGCAATAACCACATAATGGATGCAGGTCCATATGGTATTGAAAGCACATTAAAAATTGCACAAGAAAATGGCGTTCAAACTATCGGTGCAGGGATGAATATTGACGAAGCAAGAAAGCCTGTAATTCTCAATGAAGCAGGTGGAATTGGTATGTTTGGTGTTGGTTATCAACGTGCATGTCGAAAAGCTGATGTTGATAAGCCTGGTTGTTACAGTTGGAGTGACCTTGACGAAATTCAAAAATCTATTGATGAAATCAAAAAGACTTGCCGTTGGTGCATTGTAGTAGCACATGCTGGTGAAGAATTTACTCCACTACCCTCTCCATATACAAGAGAAAGATATCATAAATATTTAGAAATGGGTGCTGACATTGTTGTTGCACATCACCCACATGTACCAATGAACTACGAAACTGTTGGTGATAAGATAATTTTTTATTCGCTTGGTAATTTTATTTTTGATACTGACTATCAGCGTTCACAGTTTAATACAGATATCGGACTACTAATTAAACTAAATTTTACTGAAACAGAGTTCACTTATGAACCAATGGGACTTAAAATTGTCCGTGGTGAGGAACGCATTGTGAAAGACGAATTACCACGCATATTTGTTGATGTTCAGGAAGACGAATATGAGCTTTTGGCTCCTTTATCAGCTAAAATGCTTATTGCTGCTACAAAGCGTCAAATGACCTATTTAAAGCCTGAAGAATTCAAAGGTGCTACTGAAGAAAAATGGAAAGAGCATTTTGCAGAGCCTTTAAGAACAGGTCGAGTTCCCGGCGAAACTCTTGATTTTTATATTATTTGTCCGTTAGCTGAAAAGGCTGAAGAAGGTAAATGGAAAGAAAGTAAGTTAGAAGATATTAAAAACTACATTTTAGAGCAGATGTAAGGTGAAATATATGTATTGGGGTATTCCGACACTAATTGAGAATAATTCTATTGAAGAATCAGTAACCTTATGTAAAGAATTAGGTTTTGATTTTGTTGAATTGAATATGAATTTACCACAATATCAACTTGAAAACATTGATATTGAAAAGCTCTGCAAACTCAAAAAAGAAAATAATATCTTTTTTACTATTCATTTAGATGAAAACCTTAATGTTAGTGATTTTAATAAATATATTGCTGATGCTTATTTAAAAACAGTTCTTGAAACAATTGAATTTGCTAAAAAACTTGATATTAAATTTATAAATATGCATTTATCAAAAGGTGTTTATTTTACATTGCCAAATAAAAAAGTATATTTATTTGAACAGTACAAAGAAAAATATTTGAAAAGCATGCTTAATTTTCGCATGGTTATTGAAAAGGTTTTAAAAAATACTGATATAAAAATTTGTATTGAAAATACAAACGGTTATACTGATTTTCAGATTGAAGCAATAGATATATTATTACAAAGTCCTGTTTTTTCGTTAACATATGATGTAGGACATAGTAATTGTGTGGATAACATTGATGAAAAAGTTATTCTTGATAGAGAAATCAAACTTTCACATATCCATCTACACGATGCACAAAATAAAAAAGACCATATGCCTTTGGGCACCGGTCATGTTGATATAAAAAAGTACATTCAATTAGCTGAAAAAAACGAATGTACTGTTGTTCTTGAAACAAAAACAATTGATGCTTTAAGAAAATCAGTAGAATGGTTAAATAAGATATAAAAGGATTGGAGTAAACCAATCCTTTTTCTTTTACCAAGTATTTACCTTTTCAATGTGTACTGGGAAAGTTGCATAATATCTGTAACTGTCAAGTCGTCGCATATACGAGTCAACTGTATGGGCACAAATAAGTATTTCACCATCAGTATCAAAACCCGTAACAACGAGTGTATGATATAATCTTTGACCATTACTTAAAAAGATAACATCACCAAGCTCAATTTCACTTAGTTCAGCCTCTCTGCCAACAGGTCCTACACTTTCATTTGTAGTTAGAAATCTGTACAAATACTGAACTCCTGACCAAGCCGCCGCACGGTCATCAGGTGAAATATAATACCATCCTAAATCTCTTGTATAATTCATCACATCTGCACCTGCATAAATACATTGTGATGCAAAATTGGTACAGTCCCCACCTATTCCGTGAAAATCGAAATATTGTGGATTTCTTGATAATGCCCACTTTTTAGCATATTCTATTGCATTAGTTCTGTTATATTCAAAACTTCGCATAAAAAAATCACTCCTATACATTCTATGCAAGGAGTGAATATAATCTATTATATATTTTTATACATTTCTTCTGCAATAGCTTTTGCACCATTGGCATCAGGATGAATATTATCTTTAAACCATTCAGGATGCTCTTTAGTTAAAGAATAAATATCAATTAAGTTATAACCGTATTCTGTTGCAATCTCTTTAATAACATCATTAATTATATCAACTATATCACCTTGGATATCAAATGTTGACGGACCTGATGTCTGACTTTCGTCATTATAAAAGACTTTTGAAACTGTACATAAATAAACTTTTACTGAATCGTTATCAGAAATATATGTATTAAGTAAATCAACATATTCATTTTTAAAGCTTTCTCTATCTTTCCAATTATAAGGTTTAGAATCATTACTGCCAAGCATAAAAATCAAGATATCAGCATTATATTCAACACTTGGATTATATGATTTTGTATCAACATAAGGTTGGTCTCCTGTTTTCTGTGTTGTTGCACCACTTACACCAAAATTCTGAACATTATACTTATCTCCTAAAAGATTTTGCAGAACAACAGGATAATTATTTTTACTCCAATTGCTTACACCATGGCCATAAGTAATACTATCGCCCACACACGCAACTTTAATCTGACCATCAGTAAAATCATTCTTTAAATGAAGTCCAGAAAGTCCGTTTAAAAATAAATATGAAAATATACACACACCTAAAATAATAATTATTGTAAATATAATCACAAGAATCTTAATACCTTTCTTTTTCATAAAAGCACCTTAATTCCAATAATCAGTTTCATGCGGCAAATCAATACTTTTTGCTATAAAAATAGGTTCTTCACCATCTTTACGCTGTTTTTCATAATCTTTTAATGCTCTGAAAGCATATTTACCAAGATAAATAATTACAGGCATATTTATAATAGTCATAGCACCCATTTTAACATAAGCAATACCCCAAAGTAAGTCAGCATTTAATCCTGCACCAATAAAAATAACAACTGATGCAATTATATAATAAACACTCATAAAAAATTTACCTGGTTTTTTACCAAAAATATGGTAAATGCATTTATCCACATAAAAAAGATTGCCTATAAGAGTTGTAAAAGCAAAAAGAATCATTGCTATGGTAATAAACACAGGTCCAAAACCACCAAGTGTTTCCGTAAGTGCCGCCTGAACATAAGGTGCACCTGACAGCTCTTCTGATGGTTTAACACCAGAACTCATACACATAAATGCAGTTGCAGAACAAATCAATATTGTATCAATGAACACTGAAAGAACCTGAACAAGACCTTGTTTAACAGGATGATTAACCTCTGCAGAAGCGGAAGCATTCGGTGCAGAACCTACACCTGCTTCGTTACTAAAAAGGCCTCGTTTAATACCGTACATGATACAAGAACCACTAAAGCCACCGAAAATTGCTTCAAAATCAAACGCTTCAGTAAAAATTGATTTAAAAATATCAGGTAAAAGTCCGATATTCATAAAAACAATAATAAGTGCTATAAGAATATATGCAACACCCATTATTGGTACAAGTATGCTTGTTACTTTAACAACTCTTTTTCCGCCTCCGAAAAGACAATATCCAACAACTATTGCAACAATTAGTCCGATAATCCAAGGAGATGTTTTTGCATTATAAAAACTGTAGCCCGAAAATGTTGATTGTAAGTTATATGAAGCAAGCATATTAAAGCCAAATCCGTAAGTAAGAATAAGCAATATTGAAAAAATAATTGCTAAAGACTTACTGTGAAGTGCTGTTTCTATGTAATATGCAGGTCCGCCATAACATCCGTCGGGACCTTTTCGCTTGTAAATCTGTGCAAGAGTACTTTCAACAAATGCGGATGCACTACCAACAATAGCGATAATCCACATCCAGAAAACAGAACCGAATCCGCCAAGACAAAGTGCGGTTGAAACACCTATAATATTACCTGTCCCAACTCGCGATGCAGTTGAAACCATAAGAGCCTGAAATGAAGAAACACCATTACTATCCTTTGGTTTTTCCATAACAGCACGGAACTGTTCTTTTAATAGTCTGAACTGAACAAATTTAGTTCTAAAGGTAAAATAGAGTCCACCCAGTACAAGAATAATAAT
>JAFTUP010000323.1 GCA_017466205.1 Clostridia bacterium | reverse complement strand
TTATTACTTGCGAGTTTTACGGAGGCTCAGTGCTTATTTTCGGTATAGTTAAAACATACAGCTTTGCAGGCTTGCCTTTGCCCTGATATTTGCGACAGAGCAGATTGTGTTTTACAAGCTCCCGCTGTAGCCTTGTTGCCTTGTCATGACCGCAACCGAGCATTTCACTTGTTTCGGCAATAGTGTAAAAGATAAAGACCTCGCCATTTTTATCGCACCAACCATTGATTGCTGATAGCTGCATCCTGTCAAGCATCAACCCGTAAAGCAGCTTTGCTTCCGCAGATAAGCCTTTGTATTTATCTGTAAATAAAACCTTAGGCATTTTAAAGAAGGATTCATTATCCACTATCTTTCACGCTCCTTTTTGATACATAATTGCAGGATATAACTACAGCTCTGAAACTCTGTTTGCAGCTGTTAACACATCTTCTGCAGAGCTCGTTATAACAGATTCTGTTTCGTGCATTCAGAAACAGGCTCCATTCTGATTTTTTACTTTTGGTCATTCTCGGAATAACTATCACACTCCTTTTTACTGTAGCTTTTCGGGTTGATTTTTAATGATTTTTTCGTTTGTAATGTGTTTTATTTCGTTGGTAGGGTAATTCCATTAACCACATATCAAAAGCCTCTTTTTGCCGGTTCACCCGAAATAGTTCCTGCCCCGGAATCTCACCGCAGCGTTGCCTCGCTCATATCATCGCAAAGTCATATCACTTTCGGACGGTCATTCAATTTTCAAGGTACATATAATAAAAGGTTTTTAGCAAAAAGAAAAAGCACCGATGAAACTGAGCAAAGGATATAGTTATCCCTTTAAGTTCAGACTTCATACGGCGCTTAGAAGTTTTTCAGCCTGTTAAGGTCCTGCTCTGCTTGCACGATTCGAGTCGCTATTTAATTTCAATATCTGCTTTTTGCCCTTCTGAAATAGACGGTGTTTATCGGTTGCTCCAACTTACATTTTCTGCATTTGGTTTGAATAATAGGTCTGTCATCAGAGTACAACTCAATGAGCCTTGCTCCGCAGATAGGACAGTAGATTATCTTTTTAACTGCATTTTCCGCATCCTGCTGCGATTTTAAGAGTTTTTCTTCTGCTTCGGGAGTTATGGTATATCTGCCCTCATCATAAATAATTACTCTGCCACTCAATAAAGTCACCAACCTTTCAAAGAGCTTTAATAATATGTTTTGCCACGCCTTGAACAACAAGTTTTTTCACCTTGATTGTTTTATCGGGGTAGGCCTTTTTATTTTCATAACGGAGTATCGCACACCCTGATTCTTCATCAATACCCGCAAAGGTCTTAAGTGTGTTTTCGTTATTTTCATCAAGTGCAACGACTATATCACCAACAGCAGCGGTTTCTTGTTTTTTTATAAGGACAAGGTCATTTTCATTTATGCCCACATCAATCATTGAGTCACCGACAGCACGAAGGATATAGAATTCACCTGTACCGAAAATAGAGGTAGGAAGGCTTACATATTCTTCAACATTCTCTTCTTCACTTTCAGGGTCACCGCAACGAACGGAGCCAACTATGGGAGCAGAGAAATAACCTGTAGTGCATTTGTCGGTATGTGATGTTTCAATGGTTTGCCCATCATAAGAAAGGATACCTTTTTCATTCATTTCAACGAGGTATCTGTATGCTGTGGTTTTTGAAACATCAACAGCCTTGGCAATAACGTTAATAGACGGTGACTGATGATTAGCCTTGTAATACTCATTGACAAAGGAACAGATTTTATCCATCAGAGCCTTGCTTTTGCTTCTCATAACATTTCACCTCAAAAATTTATATGTAGAACGAGTCGTTACCGATAGGACAATTATAATACTTTCATCAAAAAAGTCAATAGGTTTTTGAAAATTAAAGTTCGTGCTTTAATTCAAAGTTCAATTAATCGGACACTAATAGCTAAAAACATAAAGACTTATATTTTTCTATTGATATTTTGATAAAAAAGTATATATAATTTTTATCACGAAAACTGCAAAACACCGTATGAACTAGTCAGATTTGTTTTCAGACTCTCATACGGTGTTTCCTATTTTATTGTTCTTCCCTCAGATTTTTATATACATCTTCAAGGAATACTTGCATCAGTTCACGTTTCTTTTCATCGTTATCCAAAAGAAGTGCAAAAAAATCTTGGTTTTGCTCATAGCCTTCGATAAGAGCTTCCTGAACAGCGTCAAAATAGGCAAATCTGAAATCCTTTAAGCTGTTATTACGAGCACTATCACGCAAGTGTCCGTTTTTGAGTAAGAGGTCTCTCATTTGCAATGCTGACTTAGAAGCCACATCTACATCAAAGTTCTTGTTATAAGCAGCATTGATTTCATCAATAATTTCTGAAAGCTTTTTCTTTGCCGCCTCATCGAAAAACACTTCATTTGGCTTAGGCAAGTCAACTTCGGGTTTTGATTCAATTTCTCTCGTCTGCTCTCCTGTTTTCTTTTGCTTGAAATTAGAAGCAGTTATTTTATCGGCAATATCAAAATCATTGCCGCCACCGCCGATTTCGATTTCTTTAACAAGATAAGATAAGAAATTGTATTTTTTATGCAAATCAACATTTTCATAACAAGTAGCCTGAATCAGGAAACTGTAAAAACGAATAAAGCGTTTGATTGTTGAGCGGATTTCCATTTTTTCAAGCGGCCCGAATTTATTGATGATTTGCAGTGATTTATCAAGAAGTGACCACATCTTTGCTTTGTCTTTAGCTGTACGCTTTTCCTGATATAAATATTCATTGAAAGATTCAATATCATCAATATCAAGGAAATTATATTGGTCAACCTGTGCTTCAACTGCCCTGATATCAGAAGGTGTAATTGTTTCATTCAGAATGGTTTCTGTATAAAATGGTGAGAACGCCTTCTGAATATCATCATATTCATTCTTGAAATCAAGCACAAAAGTCTTTTTATCAAATGGTGCACAGATTCTGTTAAGGCGTGACAGAGTTTGTACTGCTGAAACATTACGAAGTCGTTTATCAACATACATAGCACAAAGCTTTGGTTGGTCAAATCCGGTCTGATATTTGTTTGCGACCAAAAGCACCTGATAATCATTTGAATCAAAAGCTTCAGGTAAATCACCTTCCGAAATACCGTTCATAACAGCTTCTGTGTATTCATTGCCATCTAAAGATACTTTACCTGAGAAAGCAACAAGTGCATGAATGCCGGTGTAACCGTGTTTTGTAACATAGTTTACAAACTCATTACGATATTTTACGGCAGCCTGTCTTGAAGAGGTAATTACCATCGCTTTAGCTCTGCCACCAAGTTCCTTCATAATATGATTTTTAAAATGTTCAATTATAATTTCAACCTTCTGTGCGATATTTGTATCGTGGAGCTCTATGTATTTGGCAATTTTACGCTTTGCCGCAATAGTTTCAAGCTCAGGGTCATCTTCAATAGCCTTGTTAATTTTATAATATGTCTGATAGGTAACATAATTTTTCAGCACATCAAGAATAAATCCTTCTTCGATTGCCTGCTTCATGGAATATAAATCAAAAGCAACCTTTTTGCCTTCTTCATTAAGCGAGCCGAACAATTGAAGTGTAGTAGGTTTGGGAGTAGCTGTGAAAGCTATCATTGAAACATTATCCTGTTTACCGCTTCTTGCAATTTCATCTTCAATTACATCTGCCATAGAAAGCTCTTCTTCACTGACATCTGTAGATGTTGATTCACTTAACTTTCTGCTTTCAGAAAGAGTGTATGTAACCGATTCCATAGCAGAGCCTGCAGTGGAAGAATGTGCCTCATCAATAATAACAGCAAAAGTTTTATTTTTAAGGTCACTTACAAGCTCATGAATATACATAAACTTATGAATGGTAGTAACGATGATTTTTGTGTTACCATTAAGTGCTTCAGCTAAATCTTTTGAAGTGCACTTATCATCCATAACCTTAATGAGCCCTGCTTTGTGTTCTAAAGATAAAACGGCATTCTGTAACTGACGGTCAACAACAATACGGTCTGTGATTATACAAACAGTATCAAAAATCACATTGTCTTCTGCATCGTGCAAAGAAGCAAGTCGGTGTGCTAACCAAGCTATTGTATTGGTTTTGCCACTACCGGCAGAATGCTGAATAAGATAGTTCTTTTCACTATGGTTTACAATAACATCATTAACCACTTTTCTTACGGCATTGAACTGATGATAACGAGGGAATATGAGAGCTTCCTTTGTTTCTCTCTTTCCGGTATCAGCATTTTTCTTGGTTTCTTTCTGTAAAAAGATAATTTTGTCAATAAGATAAATAACCGTATCTTTTTTGAGAATATCTTCCCACATATATGAAACATTGATGCCGTCATCGTTATGGGGGTTACCTTTACCTGAATTGATGCCTTCACCACAACCCTTATTGAAAGGAAGGAAGAAGGATGATTTACCCTTGAGGTTGGTGCACATATAAACTTCATTCAGGTCCATTGCAAAGTGCGCAAGACAGCCTGCCTTGAATTTCAGAAGCCTTGTTTTGAAATCACGCTCATATTTATACTGACGGATGGCATCCTCATAGTTCTGACCGCTTGTATTGCATTTCAGTTCAAAAGTAAAAATAGCAATACCGTTAATAAAAATAACAAGGTCAATGCGTTCGCCTTCAGTGTGATAAACCTCTTCCATAACAGATAAAACATTTTTGTTGTAAAGTTCTTCTGCCTTGGGATTGAAAGAGTTTGCAGGTTTGCGATACATAAGATTTAATGTAACACCGTTATCAAACTCTACGCCGTGTTTTAACACATCCAGCAGACTACGGTTTTTCTTATTAATTTCATTGTTGATGTAATTCAGAACTGTCTGGCGAGTTTTATCACGGTACAGTTTTTCAAGTTTGGTCATAGCCTCACTTTGGGTATCGTTTAAGAAGTCAAACAACAACTCGACATCCATACCGTAGCCGGCATCATAATCATCTGCCGAGCGGATTTTATAATCGTTTTCAGTTTCAAGCATTTCTAAGATATATGCTTGATAATCTTTACGTTCTTTTAATTGACCGCTTTTTATTGCCATATCAGTTCACCTCCGTTACTCGTTTTTTACCCGTTACATATTCGTAGATTAAGGATTTCTTGTATTGTTGAATTTTCTCAAGTTGTTGATCTTTATTAGATATTAACTCATCTATATCTTTTACTTTTGTGTTAAGAAAGTTAGAAATAGTTCTTTGTTCTTCAATCGTATCCGGAATAGCAATAACCATTTCCCTTACTGAACCCATATACAAGCCGTCCTGTGCAGATTTGTTAATTAAAAGTTGTTCTTGAATTAATGTAGAATTTGATTGCAGGGCATATTGTAAGAAAAATGAATCGGTAGAAGCTAAAGGTCGTAAAAAAGAAACACTCCTTTGAAAAGCGTACGGCTTGTCAAATTCATAAACGCTACATCTTCCTACAGTTCCAACACAACATAGCAAAACATCACTTTTTTGGGGATATCCATTTGCAACAATACTTTTATAATCATTTACAGATATTTCGCTTTCGTTATCACCAATTCTTATACCATTGTCAAAAACATTTTTTGCACTTAAAAGATATTCGCCTGAATCTACTCTGTCAAAAGTGCCATGCGTTCCATCTTTTATTGAATCTATAACGTACTTGATTCGTTTTACATACCAACTGTTTGGTATTTCACCAATCCATTCAATACCGCTATCTTTCATAGGCACAGATTTATCTAATCCCTTGGTTACTGTTTCGGTAATCAAGGATTTTTTATATTTCTGCAAGATTTCGATTTGCTTTTCAATGTCGGCAATAATGCCATCAATTTTTGTGCATTGATTATCTAAAAAAGCCGCTATTTGTTGTTGCTCTCCAATTTCAGGAAAAGTATAACTGAATTCAACAAAGTCGCCTTGATAAAGATGTATGATTGTACTATTTCCGGCATTTTTCAATCTGAACCATGTCCAAAATTCCTCGGATTGTAACACCCAAAACAAAAACCTCTTGTCATAATCTTCATGTGTTCTCACAAGCAATACACCGCTATTAAGCGATGCTTTGCCTTCCAAACCACTTACGACAGCCACTTTTCCAACAGTACCATCTTTTGTAATTAGCAAATCTCCATTTTTAATATGAATATCCGGAGCTTCTGCCCACCGTTTTTCGCTTATATGAACACAGTTACCCCAATCTATTCCGCCATCCTTAAAATCAATACCAGTTATCAAGTAAGGTCCTTCATCTATATATTCGTCAGATGTTAATCCCTGCCATCCAATACGTCCTTTCAAGGAAGCGAGATATTTCACTCGTTTGATATTCCAATTCCGTGGAATATCTCCCATCCAAACGATACCGCTTGGCTTCATTTGTTCTGTCATATTAAATAAAACCTCGCTTTCTTAAAGGGATGCAATCTTTTCTGCTAAAGATTTTTCAAGTTCCATAAACTGTGCCAACAAATCGTCAGCAGATTCGGGTGCTTTGTATTCATAGAAGAAACGTGTGAATGGGAATTCTGCACCCTGCTTTTCTTTGTTTGATGGACCTTCTTTTTTGGTGGGGTCATACTCGTATTTCCATATAGCATCAGGAACATGAGGATATACTTCTTCGTCAAAATACTCTTTCGGGTCCTTGGTGAGCTTTATTATTTCGCTATCCTTGGTGGTAGTATCAACTATAACATTGCCCTTTTTATCCTTTTGAATAACAGCAGCTTTATCCATGACAGAAAGAGCCATAGCGATACCGGTAAGACGGCTCGCAGATAAGCCTTCTACATTATAAAGGAGTCCTTTTAAGTGCTTTTCAAATTCAGAAAAGTCCATATACACAGCATCAGAAGTATTGTTTTCTAATATCGCAATAACATCTGCTACAAACTGACGTCCCTTAATATACTTCTGATATTTTTTCTCATCAGCAGCACTGCGAGGATTCATTTCCTCTAACTGTTCAAAATCAGCAAGATTGAAAATATTAGAATTACCTGTAAATAAGGTGCTGTTTTTAAGTTCTTCAACGGCTTCCCTGCTTAATGTACCTCTACGCTGAAGAGGCTGCCATACACTGTATTCACGATACACAAATTCTTCATTATCGAATATTTTACTTTCGGGAGTTTCTTCAAAATTGGCATAGAGTTCAGTAATTTTAAGCATACTGTCACGGTCAATTTCTCGACGTTTCTTGCCAAGGGATTTGCGTAAAGGCTTCCACATATTAACGGCATTTATAAGCTGAACCTTACCTTTACGGTCAGGGCGTTTGTTTTTGGAAAGAATGAACGCATAAATACCGATATCCGTGTTATAGAAAAGCTG
This sequence comes from Clostridia bacterium, assembly GCA_017466205.1. Taxonomy (GTDB): domain Bacteria; phylum Bacillota; class Clostridia; order Oscillospirales; family Acutalibacteraceae; genus Fimenecus. The sequence goes on along the minus strand of JAFTUP010000323.1, from coordinate 3,804 downwards.
TGAAGGAAGAGCAATAATAGCTTCAACCAAATCTTCTTCAAGCATCCATCTTCTGATTTGGCTTTCACCGCTTGTGGTACCGCCCGAAAACAGAGGTGAACCGTTAGAAATAATTGCAGCACGACCATTCTTGTCATCCATTTTGTTTATAATATGCTGCATAAATAAAAGCTGAGCGTCACCGCTTGCAGGCAGACCTTTCTCAAATCTACCACCCTTTTTATACTCATCACGAACAGCTTTTTCCTGCCCGTCAGGTGCATCTTTACCGCCCCATGGAGTGCCAAAAGGTGGGTTCATGATGACTAATCGCATCTTCTGATTTGGGAAGCAGTCGGTTTTCAATGTATTTGCAGGGTCTCCACCTTTAATGTTTCGAGCATCTTCACCTTTAATCAGCATATCCGCCATACAAATTGCATAGGATTCCGGATTGATTTCTTGACCGAAAAGACGAACATCTACATAAGGGTTCTTTCTCACAAGAAAATCGTGTGTGGTAGAAAGCATACCACCCGACCCACAGGCTGCATCCAATACAGTTGCTACCTTGCCTTCTTCTGTAAGAAGGTCATTGCAACCTTCAGCAAGAAGAACATTTACTAAAAGTCTGATAACCTCACGAGGAGTATAGTGGTCACCGGCTTCGGCATTTTCCGAGAATCTTCTGATAATATCTTCAAAGATATAACCCATCTTCATGCCATCAATGTTTGTAGGGTCAAAATCGATATCAGAGAACTTTTTCACAATGCCATAAAGACGGTTGTTTTTATCCAATTTATCAATTTGCTTCTTAAATTCAAGATTATTGATGATTGTCTGAACATTTGCAGAGAATCCGTCAATATAACTTTTAAAGTTTTCGGCAATACCGTCACTATCGTTAAGAAGTTTTTTAAGAGTAAATTTACTTGTGTTATAAAAAGGATAACCGGATATCTGCTCCAATAATGCAGCGGGTGTAGTCGGGGACTTTTCATGCTTTTCAATTACAGCTTGTTTTGTTGCAGCTAATGCGCATTCAAAACGACGGATAATAACCATCGGGATGATTACATCTTTATATTTATCAGAAGTGTATGCACCTCTCAATGAATTGGCGATAGACCATACAAGGCCAACCTCTTTGCTAACATCAATTGAATTATCATCAAGCATAACATTATAATTATAATTTTTAGCCATTTTTAGTTTCTCCTCTCTCGGATTCGGTTATAAATGAAGTTAATAGTTTTTGTAATTCTTCCATCTGTTTATCAGACAGCTCTTGTCCTTCTATAATACGAAGAGTGTCATTCATACCTTTTTGGTTTAAAACGATGTTGCATACATCAGGTGGAGGGGCACCTCTGATAACTGAGTACAATCTATCCATTTCATCATGCATTTTTTTATCCGGGTTTAAGTTTTGGACAATAGCAGTGTAAGTTTCTGCAGTAGGAGCATTTATGCCATCTTCTATATATTTCATATTTGAAGGAGGCAAACCAACTGATTTGGCAAGAGTTCTTTGACTCGTTTCACCACGGCATTTGGAAATCATTTTTCCAAGTTTTTTCTTAGCTGCTTCAACAGTTTTATCCTGCTTTTGTTTCTTTGACAAAGTTGCCTCCTCCTTTCTTTGTGTTCTATGTTCTATAACATAGAACAATAATATCAAAAAGGAGCTAAAAAGTCAAGATCTATCAACGCTTACTGTTGATAGATCTTACATTATACACATACTATTGTTTGGAAAATATATTCTCTTGTTCAACTAATTCTATCATAAGAATAAAAATATAACAAACTATACAAACGAAATTTTATTTAAAATATACCTTTAAACAAGTGTGATAAGAAATCAATTATTGAATAAAACTAACTCATCAGGCAAAGATATTATTAAAATCTCTGTTTTCTAATATTTTTGTTTCTTTATGCATAAAAATATGATAATTAAAACTTTTTGTTTAATTTTAAACAAAATACTTGTTTAAAATCAAACGATGTGATATAATACATTTTGAAAAGGGGAGATTCGTATGAAACTATTAAAAGTGAAAGCTTCGAATTTCAAAAATTGTGTAGATGATTTTGAAATCGATTTTATTGCAAAATCAAAAAAAACCATTGAGGACAAAGAATACGAATTGCAGGAAATTGCAGACGGATTGTTTGTATTTAATACGATGGCTTTTGTTGGAAAAAATGCATCAGGAAAGACCACTGCAGTTGAATTGTTAAATTGTTGCTACTCAATTTTAGAATCTTTTTCTTATGAACCAGACAACAATTTTCTTGATAATGTAAAGTTGGAAATTTACTTTTATCATGATGGCTTTATTTTTAAATATTTAACAAATATTACTAGTAAAGATGCATTGTCCAATAAAGTAACTTTTTCCGAGCAAAAACTTTTTTCAAAAACATACTACAAATCATATGCTAATGAGGTTTATTCTGATAATGGATTTGTGGAATACGATAAGATATATACATTGCCAGAAGACACTTCTATTGTTTTTTTTCCTTTAGAAAAAAAGCAAGTAAAATGCATATATTTTAGTTGTGACGAAATGGGAAAAAGAACATACGATAGTGTATTTAAATATCTTAAAACATTCAAGATAAACGAAAGTGTTCTCCAATCAATTATTGATATTTTTGATAATAATATCAACTCGCTTTCAAAATTAGAAACGGATACGTATTCACTTGTATATCAAAATTCAGAACGCATTTTATCTAGCAATGATTTGTATCATACTCTTTCTAGTGGAACAACAAAAGGTATGCTTCTTTATATTGGTGTAATAATTTCCCTGAAATATGGAATTGACTTAATTGTAGATGAAATTGAAAATCATTTTCACAAATCATTAGTTGAAAACATTCTAAACCTTTATAAAGATAAAAATGTTAACAAAAAAAATGCTACCTTGATATTTACAACACATTACTGCGAAATTTTGGATTCTTTCAATAGACAGGACAATATCTGGATTTCAAAATGCGATAAAAAAGTAAGTTTGGAGAATATGTATATTCACTACAATGAGAGATCGGATCTTTTAAAAAGCAAAAAGTTTTATAATAATACATTTAAAACTGCTGTAAACTATGAAGCTCTTATGAAGTTGAAAAAGGAGCTAATGATATGAAATATCTTGTAATGTGCGAAGGTCCTAACGAAGTAGAAATTATGAATATTTTGATAGATAATGATTTGTTGTCAATATCTAGAGATGACCTTCTTGATTTGAGAGTTTTTCATGCAAGACAAATAAATAGTAATGCAGCAGTAAGAACCGCAATAAACTTATATCCAAATAAAATAATAGTTCTACGGATTGGCGATACTTTAAAAGACGAATTAAAGGTAACAAAGGAATACAAAAATAAAATTGATGAAATAAGAAAATATTGCACAAAACCAGAAGTAGAAATATTGCTAATTATTTGCGAGAATCTCATTAAAGAATATGAAAAAGTCAAATCAAAAACATCACCAAAATCTTTTTGTAAAGAACATGTAAAAAACAACAAATGCAAATACGATAACTCAACTAAATTTTATACTAATTATTTTAGCCAACCACAAAACCTTGTAAATGCTTTGAAAACATACAAGAGGATACATACTAACAAAAAAGATGAATTGTATCTGGCTGATTTATTAAAATAATATCTTTTTGAATATCTATTGATTTTGTCGTTTTATCCACGATATTCAATAATGCAGCTATTTTCAGGGATATCGTTAGATTTTGATAAGTAAGAAATGATAAAACTAATACCCTGCGAATCTTAAAAGATTGC
>JAFTUP010000322.1 GCA_017466205.1 Clostridia bacterium | reverse complement strand
GAACAAGACTTGCTAAAAATCTGCTTACATCGGGCTTTTCCGAAATGATAGAGCTTTCCGATGAAGTGTCTATGGTAGAAATAGACGTAAGAGATGAGTGGGTTGGTAAAACGCTGATAGAACTTAGCCTTCGCAAAAAATATTCTGTTAACGTTGTTGCAATACGAAACGGTGATAAGATCAGTACAATGGTTGATCCTGCGCTCCCGCTTGAAAAAGGAATGCAGCTTATCGTTATTGCTAATACCTTGAAACTGCAAAAGTTGAAATAATGCGGTGAATGTATGAAAGAACATAAGAAAAAACTGATTGTGCCGATTATCGTAACCGCTATTATGGTTTTGTATTACATTGCTTATTTTGGCTTTTTGATAGCACTGATAGATGGCATTTGGAAATGGCTTTTGGGAATTATTCCCCTTGCTTTTACAGCTGTTATGCTCAAAGTTTGCATAGAAAGAATAAATGAAATAAAGAAAGGTGAAGAAGATGATCTTAGTAAATACTGATTACATCAGCGGCAAAGAACTCGAAATGTTAGGTCTTGTAAAAGGAAGCACCATTCAGTCAAAGCACATAGGAAAGGATATTTCCCAAAGCTTTAAGACCTTGGTCGGAGGCGAACTTAAATCCTATAACGAGATGATGAACGAAGCACGTGCTCTTGCCACCAAAAGAATGGTCGCAGAAGCTGAAGAACTCGGTGCGGATGCTATTGTTAATATCCGCTATGCATCCTCTGCCATAATGCAGGGCGCAGCCGAAGTTATAGCATACGGAACAGCAGTTAAATTTATTAAATAAGCAACAACCCATTTCACCGCAAGTGAGCGGTTTTCTTATCTCTTAAAGCAAGCCGATGTTTCTGTAAGCAGGCGCATCGAGTTCCTTAGCAATAATTTTGTACGGTACGCTTTTCAAAATCAATTCGTGAAGTATTGCTATGGCAAGTACGTTTTCCACCATGGACATTACTACATAGTCATCCAAGTTGCAAACTTAACATTTGGTATCAAATTGTTAAGTTCAAATATTTCAGAAATTTCAGTTTTTGCACCTTTTTCAAGAAGCATAAAAGGTTCATTGCAAAGAGCAGTTACGGGAATTTTTCACGGTCCTTCAATAGATGCTTTTCGGGGATTGTTGCCATCAGTTTATCTTTCAGACATATTTTCAACCAAGGTGAAAAACATATGTATTATGCCGTTTTCTATGTATGCGGCAGGGTCACGGTAGTGTGTACTGTTTGTGAAGCAGAAATTAAGAGTCGTGAATATACAACCGAATTAACATTAAGTCAAAAAAATGCTGTAATTTGTGCATATGATGAAATTTCATTTTGGCATTGTGGTCCCAATTTCTTAATACATGATGTTCTCGTTGATTTTATGATTTTTCTGTTTCGGATTCTAAACTTGCCGTTGAACATATGACAGTTGATTGGGATGAGCAGGCGGTGCTTTATGCTAAAGAAAATTGTGAAGGCTCATCAAGATCCGGACTTGCAGAAGAAATGCGATATTATGGCTTCAATAATGCTCAGATTGAAAAGGCATTAAAAGAAGTCGGATATTAAAACTCTAATAACTATATAACAATAATTTCGTGGTGTCGGTGAAAACCGACACCATCTTTTCTTTTTCGAAAAAGTTCTTGACAAATAAACAAATGTTCTGTATAATAATAAATTGGCAAATAATGTATTTGCCCTACAACTAAATATAATCTGAAACACATATTTTTTACTTATTGGCTTTATGCCAACACATATTATCTGACCGAAAAAGTATAGTCCGATACTCGGTTAGTAACATACGGACAGTTAGAGCTTAAACTTTAAGCCGTTACATAGTTTCAGTGCAAACTGTGCGAGAGGAAGAAATGTCCTCCCGCTGTTTGTGCTGTCTATGTGACGGCTTTTTTGTTGTGCAAATTTTACGAAAATAAAAAAGTTTCAAGAAAAGTCGTTTTTTCGAGCTCTCTAAATGCCTACCAATTAGAGGGATATTTTTCTCCCATGCACCTTGACAACTGAATGACCGTACGAAAGTGATATGACTTTGCGATGATACGAGCAAGGCAACGTTGCGGTGAGATTCCGGAGCAGGAACTATTTCGGGTGAAACGGCAAAAGCCTGTATAAAAGCTACTACAGCCACCTTGAATATTTTCTGATATATCAGGAACATTTTCAGACACTCAATTCCCATTTATATATAGAGCAAGTTTGTTCATTTTCCTGCGTACATACGTACACTTGTACGCACGTACGCAGCGGAATCACATAAATCTCATATATATTTTTTCTGCATTATGGTGAGCAAGACATAAAAATTTGTGCGGTATATAAGTGGGACATACATACACTGACCTACCTAACGGCAAGGAGGTTAAATAAAACGAAAGGAGTAAAACATAGGAAGCCGAAGAAAGGAGGAAAAAGAAATGAAAAAAGGTTCAGATGACAAATTTTCACCTGATGAGTTTGGTGTTGAGTGTCCTGCATGGGCAGACGGAAAAATAATCAACGAGGCAATATTTTGTGAAGAGTTTCTGAGTAAGCATAAAATTCTCTTCTCGGGCGGTTCATTTTTTACTACCGAAGGTAGGGTTGTTGACGAAATACTTCTTAAGAGAATGGTGTTTGATGAACTTAAAATCTGTGCAGCTGCTAATGTACCGCAAAAGATTTCTAATATCGTTGAGCTTTTAAAAATACAGGCACTTGATGAAACCTTTGCACCCGAAACAGACAGAATACACCTTGAAGACGGCACACTTTATTTTAACGGTTGCTTTGTCGATATCAAAGAAAGTGTTGTACGAACAAGGCTTCCTGTAAGGTACAATCCTTATGCACCGAAGCCTGAACGATGGCTGTCTTTTCTAGACGAACTGCTTTATCCGGAGGATATACCGACACTTCAGGAGTTTATCGGTTACTGTCTGATACCGAGCAATAAAGGTCAGCGAATGATGATTATTAAAGGTAACGGCGGTGAGGGTAAATCGCAGATAGGTGCTGTTATGACAACGCTTTTCGGCAGCAATATGAAGGACGGAAGTATAGGCAAAATCTCAGAGAACAGATTTGCAAGAGCAGACCTTGAGCATATTCTGCTGTGTATTGATGATGACCTTCGTATGGAAGGACTAAAGCACACCAACTATGTTAAGTCTATTGTAACCGCACAAGGAAAGATGGACCTCGAAAAGAAGAACAAGCAAAGCTATCAGGGATATATGTATGCAAGGCTTCTTGCTTTCAGCAACGGTGACCTGCAGGCTATGTTTGATAAAAGCGACGGCTTTTTCAGACGTCAGCTTGTACTGACAACCAAGGACAAAAATGCAGAGAGAATTGATGACCCGCATATAGCAGATAAAATGCGTGAGGAAATCGAAGGTATATTCCTGTGGGCTTTTGAAGGCTTGCAGAGATTACTCTCAAACAACTTTCAGTTTACCGAGAGTGAACGGGCAATAAGCAACCGGGAGACCGTCAATCTTAATAATGTCAATGCAGTTGAATTTATGGAGTCGGACGGATACTTTGTATTCGCAGAAGATAAGTCTGTAACCTCAAAGGAACTGTATGAGATTTACAAGCTTTGGTGCGAAGAAAATGCACTGTCGCCTATGAGCTCAAGAAGCCTGAGCGACTTCCTGATTGCCAATGAAAACAAGTATGGTATTAAAAGCAGGAACAATGTTTACAACAGAGAACACCGCAGAGTAAGAGGCTTCATTGGCATAGAGGCGACGGCATCACCGTTTATGAATAATCTGTATGGTTCATAAATGGTGAGAAGAAAGTTTTACGGGGTACAGGGTGGTTTTACAAAAACAGCCCTGTTGGGTG
>JAFTUP010000321.1 GCA_017466205.1 Clostridia bacterium | reverse complement strand
TAACGCTCTGTTTATTGGTATAGCTTGTACCTGAACCGTTGGCTTTTGTGTTCCATTTAACAAATGAATTACCTGTCTTTGTAAAGCCGTTTGCCGTAAGGTTTTTAGCAACACCGTAGGTCATTGTCATAGATGCAGTTGAACCGCCCGTATTACCGTTACCATTAAACTTAATGGTGTAAGTCTTATTTGTGGTTTCATTGTATGCAATACCCGCACCATAACCCTTTGAAATTATATTATCAAAGGTTTCTTTTGATGAACTGCCTATTGCACTTGCTGCAGTCCATAAACCCTGACCGTCAGGAGTATAAAGTTTATTGGGCCATATACGGTTTGTGTAAGAAGCAATAAATCCCCAAGTTCTTGAGGTTCCGTCACTTGAACCGCCTTTACTTGAACCGCCTAATACACTTCGTCCGCAATAGGCTATTTCTGAAACTGTCAATGCCTGATATTCACCTGCAAGACAAACATCAAACAGAGGTTCGATAATAACCTTATCGCCGTAGTTCATATTACTTACACTACCGACACCGAGTTTTGAAAGCACCTTATTAATATTAGCTTCATAGCTCTGCCAAGTTTCAACACCACTTGGATTTGGGAGTGTAGTAGTAAATCCCATATCTTTTTCTTTATAACAGTTTGTCGTGTTATATGTCGTTGTTAGGGATTTGTTTTTATTAGCTATTATCTGTTTCTTGTTGTACTTTGTTGAGAATTTTACGGAAGTAGAATAGGCATTGTCACCGTTTGATGTGTTTCTGTAAACATCAATAACTTTAGTGACTTTCATACCGCCCGATGAATTAACCGCAGAGAAACGATAACCGACAACACAAGCTGAGTCGCTTGTGGAACGGATAACATAACCCGTTGAACTGCCGTTTACCGCATTTGTACTACCGCCTGCAGAGTCACCGTCCCAAGAGAGGGCAAATGCAGAATACGGTATTGCAGAAAGTAAAGTACATAAAACAAGGAGGATTGAAATTACCTTTTTAATATCTATCATCTTCCTTTCATTAAAAATAAAAGCTCGACTTTTACGCCGAGCTTAGTCCGATTTATATTTTAATGTGAATGGCAAGTCTTACCTTTAACAGATTTTCCGCATTCGGGACACTTTGTATCAACTGTAAATCTCACACAGGTATCACCGGAGCCTGTGCCGACCTTCTTGCCACATTCCTGACAGTATTCGCAGGGGTCGCTCTTTGCATTGTAGCTTTCGCACTTTGTAGGGTCATAACACGCATTTCCCCATTCATCGTAAGTGTAGAAGCTCTTACAAGAGTGTGAACCGCAGTGGGGACAGCCTTTGTTTTCAAGGCTTACAATAAAGTCATGTGTTTCTTTACTGTCACAATGATGTCCCTTTTTACCGCAACTGTACTCATTTACACTATCGTTACCGTTATCAATTACCTCATATCTGTTACCCTGTGATACTCCTGCAGGATTACCCTCAGTTACAGGTTCAGCGGGTTTAACAGTAGAAGTCTGCTGTGTAGGCTTCTGAGTAGTGGTTACTTTTTCAACTGTTGGTTCTTCAAGTTTAATAACCGTCTCGTTTTTTTCGGTAGTGCTCTCTGCATTGTCATTTTCTTCTGTGATGTCATCATCAATGACAATATCGCCAACCGTTTCTGCCTGTTCGGTTGTAATATCGGTTGTAGGTTCTTCTGTGTCCTTGCCGACAAAGTTACCAATCATTACTGCAATAAAGATTGATACTGCAATAATGCCGACTATGAGAGCAGCGATTATTTTGTTGTTTTTGTTTCCCTTTTTGTTGGGGTTACTTGTAAGAATCATCATTTTTGTTTCCTCCTGTAAATTAAAATTTTTCGGTTAATATTGATGTTACCTCTATGGGTATATTCGCAGATGGGAACTGATGACCTGCAAACCATAACGGAATTGAAATCGTATAATTTACTACAAGTTCAAGTTCGTTTGCTTCTCGGAAGCTGAGTACGGGTTCTGTTATGTGATACAGTTCTTTTCCGTCTGCATCATAACTATATAACATTCCGTCCTCTATTTCCAATGTGCAAAATGATATGAGAGATGTGCGAAATTCCTCGGTATCAATTACTTCGGTGTAATCATTACCTTGTTTGATACTGTTATATATTTCGGTTGAGTTTTGAGTAAGAAAACTGTCAAGCACAACCTTTGTGTTTTCTCTCATAAGGTTTACCTTTGATATGGATGCAGAGTAAGTGAAAATCATTGCGAATATCATCGCAAAAATAAGAATAAAGACACAAGGAACAATATATCCCTCTGCCTTATTTGATTTTAACAGCTTCATTTTTACACCTACTTCCAATACTTTTCCGATATGCCTGACCTGTGGCTTGTAACGGTTACGGGTATTCTGAACATACCAAGTCCCTGCACATAGGTCTGCACCGAAACAAAAACATCCATTTGGTCTCCAAGCTGAACACGCTCATAGGTTGCATTGAAATAACTTTCTGCATCAGTATCTACATCAAAATCAAAGAACTGATTTTGCAGACTTTCAACTCTTTCATCAAACTCACTGTCAAAGCAGCCGTTAAAGGTTGCAGTTTCAATAAGCTGACCGCTTATCTCGTCAAGATCCTGTTTCAGAGTCATAAACTGAAAGATATTAAGAACAACAACGAGAACCATCATCATTGCAAATATACCGATTACAACATCAATATAACCTTCGCCCTTTTTAGATTTAATAAATTTCTTCATATATACACCTCCGTTAGCCGAACAGAACGCCCATAGAAGAAACAATCTGAGCAAGAATAACTACGATATATATGAGCATAAAACAGAAAAGAAGGCACATAGAAAGTTTTTTTACTTTCTTCGGTATCTTCTCGGCTTCAAGTCTTAACTGCTGTCTTTGAATATCAGCAAATTTCATAGAGAGGGATTTCCAATACACCGTATTAACATCACCTCTGTTAATAGAGATAAGTCCTCGGCATACATCACTCATAAGAGGTGAACCTACTCTTGCTTCAAGTCTTGTTATAGCAATTTCGTTGTTGCCGGAGTGCATATCCGCAGCAGTAATATCAAGCTCGTGTTTGAGTTCAGGTCCCGCATTTTTAGCAAAGGACTCAATCATTTCAAGCACATCCTTACTGTGCATCAAGGACTTTTCAATCTTGAAAACAAATCTCGGAAGTTCATATTCAATTTTTGCTCTTTTTGCCCTTATTCGGTTTGAGATACCCTTCATATTCATTCGGTACAGAATGAAAGTAAGGAATAAAATTATCGGAGAAAGTATGGGGAAGATAAAGAGAACGGGGATAGCAAATACACCTACAATAAGAGATTTAACAATGGCATTTGCCATAAACATTTCGGGTGTAATATCCATTTGAGCCGTTTTTAAATCAGATTCCAACTGAGCTTTCTTAAACTCATTCAAACGAATTTTACGAGCAATAAAAGAAGCAACAGAGGAAAGCCAAACATCAATACTGCTTGTTTTCTCTTTCTGTTGCTTTGCAAGGTTATTAACCGCCTTTGATGTTCTCATATACGGAATACGGAAACGGTCAGCAAGTATCATAAACAAGCCGATTCCAACAAGAACACCGATACATATTTTCATTATCATTTGACCGCCTCCTTATCTTTTGAATTCTACGGGTTTTGTGAACTTTAACATAAAGAAGTATGTTACCACTATCACAATACCGCATACACCGAGTACGATTTTTCCGGGAGTTTCAAATATGAGTGTGTGAAACCAATCCTTGTTAAGAACATACAAGAGTGGAATATTACCGACAACAAGACCGACCATTGTGTAGTATTCTGTTCTTACGGCTGACATCATCGTGTTCAGCTCACTGTTTACAATACGAACATCCGTGAGCTTTGAAACAATAGGCTGTAAGGTATCTTTCATTTCTTGGTTGTCCTGGCACTGTATAAGGGTATCAACCCATTCACGGAAGATTTCATCATCAACCTTCTTTTTAAGGTTGTATAGTGCCTGTTTAACACTTGAAGATACCGCCATAGCATCACCAATAAAAGCCGTAAAACATTCTTTAAGTGGTGGCTTGATATGAGGTAAGTTTTCCTGTACTGCCATAATGATATTACCATCTCTTGAATATGAGGTAGTAATAATAGAGAGTGCAGTTTCAAGTTCTTCCTTTGTCTGCTTTTCATAGATGTTTATGATATTACGGACATAAACAAAAGGTATCATTGCGAATGCTACCGATAAAGCAGGGATAAGGAAAACATTATTTATTAAAACAGCAACTACAGCACCTACGGCAAAAAGGACTAATGCAGACGAACATACAAAAGCAAACATTCCTTCTTTGCCACAAGCCTTTAATGCCGATTGCAGATATTCAAGTTTTGCACCCAAGCCTTTTTTCTTTTTACCTGCTCTGAGTGCTCTTGCTCTGTCACGAATATTAGGTTTCTTTGATATAACAGAACTTAAATCCTGTGTTATCTGTTGCGGGGTTAAATTAAGAAAACATACGATTGCTATAATGAGAAATACAGATGCAATCATTGGGAGATACATTAATAATCAGCTCCCTTCTTTAAGAATTTGTTTAATTCCTCCTGTGGTACACCGAACTGCAGGAGTTTTCTTTTGAGATTGTCTGACATAATTTCAGGCTGTTCAAAATAGCCTTCGGTAACATATTTACCGTTTACGATTTCGTTTTTGGTGATATTAAATCTGAATAGTGTGTGATAAACTCTATCACCGTTGGGAAGTATCTCACACTCGGAAATATCCATAATCTTTCTTTTGTTGTTCTCTAACTTATGAGAGTACACAACAATAGGGAAAGCCTGACCTGCCTGCATAAGTGAAATCTTGAAGTCAATGGGGAAACGCTTCTGACAAAGAAGAGCTATTCGCATATGTGCTGAATCAGCAGCAAATGCGTGAACTGTTGATACAACTGTATGACCTGTAAGACTTGCTTCAACTGCTGAATAACATTCAACATCTCGCATCTCACCGACACATACAATATCGGGGTTGAAACGAAGTGAAGCTACAACAAGGTCTTCCTGAGTTATATCAAATGCAGGGTTATCGGAAGGACGGGAAAGAGTATGGACTACATTGTTTACTACCTTGCCTTTCTTTTTTCGGACAAGTGAAAGTTCTCTTGAACCTGTTTCAATGGTGAACACTCGCTTACCATCGGGAATTGTAGTGAGTAGTGCATTAAGAAGTGTTGTTTTACCTGATGATGTTGCACCCGCAACAACCATAGAAACACCGTATCGCATACACATACAAAGAAAATCAATCATCTTTTCAGTTGCATTACCGGAAGAAATAATCTGTTTTCTGTTAATTCTTGACGGATGCAAAAGACGGATAGAAACACTAACGCCCACTTCATCGTCAACAAGAGGTTCTTTGAGTGCCGTAATACGGGTATTATTAGGCAAATGACCTTGTGACATGGGAGTGGAGTTATCAATAATCATACCTGAATGATGAAGCAAACGCTTAACAATATCGACAGCGTGTGAAGGAGAATAGAAATGCTCCTTTGCTTTTATTGTTCTACCCGAAGTATAGGTAATAGCAATATCATTCCAAGCATTGATGTTGATTTCTTCAATATTATCTCTGCCGAGATATTTGGTAAGAATGGAGTATTCAGCCATTTCAGAATAAAGTTTATTGCTCAGTTCGGTTTGTGTAAGTCCTTCAACTACATAACCGGTGTCAAGAAGATATTTGTCTATATATGACCTGAGCTGTGGCAATTTACTTGAATCAGAAAGTGCCGCCGCATAACGAGAGGAGATATGCTCCTGAATCATCGATAACAGCGGCACAAAATCAATGATTTTCTGCATTACTTAATCTCCGTTCACTTTGATTTTGTTTTCTTAATCTTTTTACCCTTTACAACGCAATATGCAAGAGCAATACCGGACACGATGAAAGTAGCAACAGCAGGTAAAAACTTTCTTTTATCACCTGTCTGCGGAATTTCGGGGACTTCATCATTTACCGCTTCACTATCATCTTCCACGGTTTCGCCGTCCTCAAGAACTTCAAAAGTAGCACTTTCAACTTCCTCATTGCTTTCGCTATCTGTATTGTCGGAACCTTCAGCTCCTTCGGAAGATTCAGGCATTGTTGTTTCATCTGCTTCGGTAGATGTTTCCACATCAGCAGTTGCAGTTTCGGCATTATCACTCACTTCCTCGGCTGTTGTTCCTTCGGGGATTGTTGTATCTTTTTCTGTTGTTCCCGTTTCGGGAATTTTGGGAGTTTCTTCGTTATTTGTAGCAGAAGCTACAACAGAAGATGCAGTTGCAATAACTGCCATAGCAATAAGGACACCTATAATCTTTTTCATTCTGAATTCTTCCTTTCTCTTACATAATCTTGTTTATAATCTTTGAAAGCTCTGTGCGATATTTCTTATCCTTTGCTCTTTCATAAAGCAGACCGTCAAGGTGCTGACCTCTTATCTGCTTACTGTAAGGCAAGATATATGCGATATTCTTCACATTGGTTCTCACATCATCAACAGGTGAATAAAGTTCATTCTCATTGACATTAAGAACTCTCATAGCTCTTCCAGCATTGTTTCCGAAAAGCTCCTCGTTTGATGCAAGATAGACCATACTTTTAAGGTCAGGTGAAAGCACCATAATAACCTCGTGTGCATTTCTCAATGCAATCTGTGAGATAAGGTCATTTTCTTCATCTGTGCAATCAACAAAGACATAACCCGCCATTTTGTGAAGCACTTCAAAAAGTGCATTTACCTTATCTTCCGTAAGTGTTGCAAAATCGTATTTGTTCTCTCCCGCCTTATATCCGAGACAACCGAAGTTACTCATAGCCTTAACAGTTACAAGGTGGTTCAGAACATCCTCCTCATAGATGTCTGTCTTATCAAACATCGTACCGAGAGAGAATATACTGTCAGGTGTGTAATTCGGGAATAAAACACCCAAAGCAGGCACTTTCAAGGAAGGTGAAAGATAAATTACTGCTCCGCTTGTAGTGGCGCAGTAAAGCTCCTGTGCCAATTTGAGAGTAACGGTTGTTTTACCGCTACCGGGTGAACCGATTACAGCAATAATCTTAGCCATTCTTATCAGCCTCACTTACATTCTTTTTCTCGAAATATTCATCCTGTGCTTTAAGGAACTTATCTGCTGTTGCATCGTCACCTCTGTAAACGAGAGCAACGTGCATTGTTGCACTTTCCTCATAGTTTGCAAGGATTTTCGCCTGTTCAACAGACACAAGAACCGTAATTGTTGTAGGAAGCTCAAAGCTGCCGTCCTCATTCTCTACAACATCATTTTCATCAATACCGCCTGATGTGGTTGTAGTGATTACCTTCACATATTTAAGACCTGCAGGAATTTCTGTATGCTCATCCTTATCGGTCACACAAATACTTACAATATCACCGTTTTCGAGCTTACCTGATAAACCACCCGCAAAAGAGCCTATTGTGATACTCATTGCGACCTTATCGCCTTTAAGGGATGCCATAACATCATTAGCTGTGTTTGCATTATCAGTTACCTTGCTTTCGGTTGCGAAGTCGCCTTTGAATATATCTGCTGTTGCAAATTTACCGACAACTGATTTCTTGTCCTTAATTACCTTTTCGGGGAGTGCAGAATTTGAGATTTTCACAACCTCAACATCTGTGTCTTTAATCTCTGTTCCGTGAGATACATCAGCTACAAAGCGGACTACCTCAGTTTTCTTGTCAGAGATGTTGTTTACAAGGGGTGACACAACAAAGGTTACTGCCACCGCAAGAATTATACAGACGATACCTATCGCTGTTCTGTTTTTCATTGTGATTTTCCTCCTTATATGAAGTACATAGCCATAAAGCCTATTGACAAATACGGCACAAGCGGAAATGCTTTGCCTTTTGTTTTGTTTTTATGGCTGAAATATATATTGCAAATTATCGCAAGGAAAAGACCGATAACAAGACCTGCTATACTCTTTGAAAAGCCAAGCAAAAAAGCACAGGCAGCAGATAACTTAACATCTGCTCCGCCAAGTCTGTTCCCGCTTACCATAGCACAGATTAACAACACTCCGCCGATTGCCAAGCCACTGAAAAGCATCATCGGAATATCTGAAAGTGTTACACCTATGAAGCCTGTAATGAATATCAAAACTGAAATTAAATCTTTAACCTCGTGTGTCTGAATATCTGATACCGAAGCATAGAGTAATATTTGCAAAAGAATTATGCCTTTGAGAAGTTCCATTGACCAACCAAAGGCAATTAGCAGACTTGACACAAGAATAATACTGATGCAATGATATATTGGGATTTTTTTGCTTTCTTTGTTGTAACCGGGCGTTTTGCTGATTACAACTTTTGAAATCTTGTGAACTGCCAAGTAGAAAAGAAAAATACAAGCGAGCTTCACAATGGTGGTTATAACTTCTTCGGGATTGAGTTCCATTAACCTTTCAGGTGAAATCGGTCTTATCGGTCCTATTGGTTGTATAAATTTAGTCATAGTTATCAGTCCTCACAAATATGGGCGAAGCAGTTTTTCTGCTCCGCCCGTTTAAATTATTTAGCCTGCGTAGTTAAAAAGACCTTCGACCTTTTCGGTTACGGTAGGCATGATTGTGTCGTTGAAGAGTGCATAGAGAAGTGTGAGAAGAAGAGCACCGATTACAACGGCGATGAGAATCTTAACACCTGTGTCAACATAGGCTTCAGCAACAGTACCGTCAAGAACTGTGTGAGCCTTTGCTGCCATTTCTGTTTCCTTTGCTGAAACAAAACCCTTTACCTTGTTTGCTACACCTGTAGCCATTGACTTGATTTTCTTAAACATAATTTTTTACCTCGTTCTTTCTTAATTTTTGTTTTCGCTTAACCTGCGTAGTTGAAAAGTCCCTGAATCTTGCTTGTGACTGTGGGCATAATAGTTGTGTTGAAGAGAGCATAAAGACCGCCGAGAAGAAGAGCACCGATTACAACGGCGATGAGAATCTTAACGCCTGTGTCCACATACGCTTCAGCAACAGTACCGTCAAGAACTGCGTGAGCCTTTGCCATTACCTCTGTTTCCTTTGCTGAAACAAAACCCTTTACCTTGTTTGCAACACCTGTTGCGATTGACTTAATCTTGTTAAAAATAAAAATTTACCTCTTTCTTTCTTAAAAATTTAGAACACCCGTTTTGTTTCGGATGCTCTTTTGTGATAGATTATTTGATTTGTTGAGCTTTTA
>JAFTUP010000320.1 GCA_017466205.1 Clostridia bacterium | reverse complement strand
TTTGATTATACTTTGTGATAGAATTTAGATATAAAAGGAGGGAATATGATGAATTTAGGCGAAAAGATTTATGAACTAAGAAGTGAAAACAATATGTCCCAAGGTGATTTGGCAGATAAACTCGATGTTTCCCGTCAATCAGTTTCCAAGTGGGAAAACAATACAGCAGTACCTGATTTGGATAAACTCATTAAATTATGCGATATTTTTGAAATTTCACTTGATGAATTGACGGGCAGAGAAAAGATTGAAAGGAATATAGTGTTAACAGAAACACAAAAACCAACAATAACACCAAATAAGGTGGCAGGTTTTGTATTTTTGGGCATTACACTATTGGGTGCAATTATTTTGTTGGTAACTGCTCCTATGGCACTTTATCTGTGTATTCCTTTATTACTTTGCACAATTATTTGTTTCAATGTGAAAAAATATGCTTGGTATTGGTGCTCGTGGATAATTTATTTATTGATGGAGTTATATCTTGGTACAGGTTTTGCTTGGGAAATATTACATATTATAAATGCTGTTTTTTTAGTTGTTATGACAATTCTTAACATTGTTTATATGAAGAATGTTTCAAGTTTAACAAACAAAAAAAGAAAAACTTTATTAGTATTAAGTTTAGTTGTATTGCTGATATGTATAAGCTGCATATTCTTGACTGCATCCTTACCTTCTGTAGATGATTGGATGGATTGGCTATTTAGCCTTATGAGAACAGGAGTAACAGCATCAATAGGGATGAGTATTTATCACATAATCGGACTTGTTCGTGAGAAAAGACAGAAAAAATAAATAGAAAAGTCTTGGTTACCCTGAACGCGTAGGGACAGACATCCCTGTCTGTCCGCACTAAAATAGACAGTAAGACTAATAGAGATTCTTCGCTACGCTCAGAATGACCTGCCCGAATTAATTACATATTAACCAACAACTTTTACGCCTGCCTCAAATTATAATTTGTTGAACTCTTTTATATGACGGTATAATTCTGTAGGGGCGATTCACGAATCGCCCGAATGAGGTTTGTTGCACACTTTGGAACGGGCAATTCGTGAATTGCCCCTACATTTCAACCATATTGGTTGTATTTTATAATCAGCAACGCAGACCTAATACGGACTGTAAGACCAATAGAGATTCTTCGCTACGCTCAGAATGACAATGTAGGCGTGGAAGGAGAGCCACTACGCGTTGTTGATTCATTCCGACAAATTATGATTTATAACAACAAAAAGCCCGGTGTGAACCGAGCTTTTGTTATATAATTTAATATTTTATTTTGCCAATGCGCCAACTTCGAGCATAAAGCCACCGAGCTGTGCACCGAATTCAGGGCCACCGTCCATAATAAGACGACCTGCTTTTGTAGCCTCAAGCATATCATCGATGCTCAAGAGAATACCAAGTGCTGAATCAAGGTTGTTGAAACGAAGTGTGAAGAAAGGCATTGCTCTCTTATATTCGCCACGACCTGCTCTTGACTTACCTGCTTTAATACGGATGAAAGCAGAAACCTCAGGGTGACCGTCAACTGCGAAAGCGTAAACACGGTCAGGGCTCTTTGAAGTCCAGTCTTTGATTTCTGTATGACCCATTTTGTTAAGCTGGCTGATACCGCTTGAAAGGAGATAGAAGAAGCATTTAACCATAAGAGTTTTTGTTTCCTCATCCTTTGGAGGCTCAGTAGCACCTGTAAGTGCTGAAAGCTTAAGAAGTGTCATAAGCATTGCCTTGAATGCACCAAAGCTCTTAATAACACCTTTCATTTTTGGAAGTGTTGAAGGACCGATTTTACCCTTGAAGAAGCCGTTCATTGCTTCGATAGTCTTAAATTCAAGTTCAACATCAGGAGATTCATGAGCAGAATTGAGTTTTGTTTCCCATTCGCCCTCTGTGATGATGAAATGTGTTGCATATTTGCCACCTTCAGCTTCAGGGTCAAGTGCACTTACCTGTAAAACAGTAGTGAGCTTATCAAACTGAGCTTTAAGAGACGGAACATCATTAGCGATAACCTTTAAAAGTGGCAATGCAGCATTGAAAAATATTTTTGATGCATAAAGTTCATTTTGTGCATGCATTAAAAAATCATCTCTTTTCTTTACAAGCAAAGAAAGGCAATCAGAGTTGAACCAAATACGGTTTTTGGCAAATTGACTTTCTTTGTTGTTTTGTAATTAAATAGCAGCTGTGCAAAAAATGTTTTTGCCAAAAACTGCCTTGCACCGTAAATGTTTGGAGTTTAGATGAATTTTTGCTTTTGAGACCGCAGGCTTGCCGACGCAAGTCAAGGGTGAAAAAGTGAAAATTCGCTAAAGAACTGCATTTTCGGCGTGTTTGGTTTGACTCTGGTTGACTTTATACTTCGTCGTCCCAGTTATCGTCTTCTTCAAAGTCTGCGTTCATTGTTTCACGAACTGCAGCGATGATTCCGTTAGCATCAATACCTGCATCTGACATAATGTCTTCGTGAAGACCAATCATAGCAAAGCTCTTATGACCGAGCATCTTGAATGCACAGCCCTTACCGTACTGTGCCATAACTTCAGCAACTGCTGAACCAAGACCGCCTGTTACGAGATGGTCTTCAACTGTGATAATTCTTCTTGTGTCAGAAATTGCTTTCTGAATAGCCTCAACGTCGATTGGGCTGATTGTATGCATATTAAGAACACGAACTGAAAGTCCGTCTGCATTTTTAAGGAATTTAGCAGCTTCACGAGCCTGGAATACGCAAGAACCACAAGCGATAACTGTGATGTCTGTACCCTCGTGAACCTCAACTGCCTTACCAACCTCAAAGCCATAATCCTGATTTTCGTAAAGAACACGGTCAAAGCCACGGTTGATACGGATGTAATATGGTCCAAAGTTATCATAAGCAGCATTAACTGCGTTTGCTGTTTCAAAACCGTCAGCAGGAACGATAACTGTAAGGTTTGGCATTGCTCTTGTGATTGCAAGGTCAGTAATAGCGTGGTGAGTTGAACCTGCCTGACCGAATGATGTACCTGAATGAGTAGCAATAATCTTTGCGTTTACATTCTGATAGCAGATGTCTGTGTGAAGCTGGTCACAAGCACGCATTGATGTGAATGCAGAGAAGCCTGAAAGGAAAGGAATCATACCTGCTCTTGCCATACCTGCTGCAACACCGAACATATCCTGTTCTGCAATACCAACGTTAATAACTCTTTCAGGACAAACCTTTAAAACGTCACCGAGCTTTGTTGATTTTGCAAGGTCAGCTGTAATAGCAACAACCTTAGGGTCCTTTAAAATAATGTCGGCAAGTGCCTTACCGTAAATTTCAGCTGTAGAAAGTGCAGTCTGGTCAACTGCTGTATAAACAAATCCGCCTGCCATAATTATTTACCCTCCTTTTCTGCTCTTGCAACTCTTGCTGCATAGTCCTCGTCAAGTTCTTTATTGAACTTTTCAAAGAGTGCATCGTCAATTGCACCGTAGTGCCATGTGTAGTCGCCCTCAATAGATTTGATACCTGCACCCTTCTTTGTATCCATAAGAATACAAGTAGGAGCCTGTGGTGTCTTTGCTCTTTCGATTGCAACGTCAATTGCATCACAAAGCTCACCGATATTGTTACCGTCAACAACGATTGTGTTGAAGCCGAATGATGTCATCTTGTCAGCAAGTGGTTCAAGCTTCATAACATCTTCTGTGTTACCGTCAATCATATTGTGGTTTCTGTCGATAAATACGATACAGTTAGAAAGATTATAGTGATTGATTGTCATAAAGCCTTCCCAGCATGAGCCTTCGCCAAGCTCACCGTCACCTGTAACAACATAAGTAAGGAAATCTTTGTTCTGAAGTCTTGCTGCAAGTGCTGTACCTGCTGCGATAGATGGACCGTGACCTAATGAACCTGTTGAAGCGTCAACGCCTACAACCTTGTTTGAGTCAAGGTGCATACCCATTTTAGAACCTGAAAGGTTGAATGATTTAAGCATTTCAACATCGTTGAAGCCCTTGTCACAAAGAACAGGAGCATAAGCGATTGCTGCGTGACCCTTTGAAAGAATAAATCTGTCACGGTCATCCCATTTTGGGTCTTCAACCTTAATGTTAAGATATTTGTGATAAAGAACTGTGAGAAGGTCCATTACACTCATACCGCCGCCGAAGTGTCCGCTGCCTGCCCATACAGTTGTCTGTACGCAGAGCTTACGAAGGTCAAGGGCTTTCTTTTCGAGTGCAAGCCATTCTGCTTTTGATAAATTAGCCATAATTTTCCCTCCAAGAAAATTTTATTAAAAGTGAAGTCCCCAGCTTCACTATGATTTGTTAGACTATCCTCTGATTTCAGGATGATTCTTTGCTACAACTGAGAATGCATCCTCAGCAATTTCGATTGACTTCTTAATGTCCTCTTCAGTAAGAGAAGCATTGATGAAGTGGTTGTGGTGAGAAGTGATAAACAAACCGCGGTTAACACATTCTGCAACCCATTCCTGATGAAGCATAAGGTTATCGTCGTTAGCTATTCTCAAGTAGAAGAGTGCAGGCTCACCTGAAACTCTTAAATCAAATCCGTGTTCAGCACCTGCTGCCTTGAAACCGTCAGTAACCATTCTACCGAGACGACGGAACATTGTAGGTGTATCAAGAGCTTTCATCTTGTTGATACAAGCGATACAAGCTGCAAACGGAACACCGCTGAGCCAATATGAACCTGTGTATGTAATACCTGAAACAGTAGCCTTCATGTGTTCACCACCGCAAAGTGCTGACATATTATATCCGTTTGCAAGAGCCTTACAGAAACAGATAAGGTCTGCTTTGAAGCCATAGTAATGGTCAGAGCCTGCAAGGTCAAGACGGAAGCCTGCACGAACGTCGTCGATAATGAGAACTACACCGTGGTCGTCACACCATTTACGGACTGCCTGCCAATATTCTTTAGAAGCAACCTCATTATCCTTGAAGTTACCGTGGTCATAAGGCTGTGCAATAAGACCCGCAATATCACCGTTGTTGTCGTCATAAGCCTTCTGGAGAGCATCAAGGTCAAACCAAGGGCAGATGATGTTGTTTGCAACGTCTTCAGGAGTAATACCCGGGTAGTCAATTTTCTGTGCCCATGGGAAATCTCCGTGATAATAGTATTTAAGGAAAATAATCTTTTTCTTATGTGTATGTGCTCTTGCTGCCATTGTTGCAAGAGTTGTTGTATCAGAACCGTTCTTGCAGAAGAATGCCCAGTCAGCAGAAGCTACTGTGTCAACAAGTGTTTCAGCACATTCAACCATTACCTTTGCAGGAGCAGTTGTACAGTTGCCAAGCTTTAACTGTGCAAGAGCAGCAGCGTCAACGTCAGGGTCATTGTAGCCTAAAACGTTAGGGCCATAAGCACACATATAGTCGATGTATTTATTACCGTCAACGTCCCAAAAGTAAGAGCCCTGTGCCTTTTCTGAGAATGATGGCCATCTTGAAACAGGAATCCACTGACCTTCAGCAGGACCTAAATGGCCGTAAATACCTGACGGAATAACCTTTGTAGCACGCTGAAACATTTCGCGGCTTTTTGTGGTATCGTATGTTGGAAATTTACTCATTTTAGTGTCCTCCTTATGCTAAGTATAATGCAACTCTGTCAAGAATACGGTTTACGTTATCAACCATTGAAATAAGACCGCGGATAACAATGTTACCGTTGCCCACATGGTCAATAGAGTTTACTGTACCTGCGAAAAGTGCATTTGCAAGTTCAATGTCACAGAATTCCATAATTGCGCGAGGCTTATCGGAAGCCTGCTTGATTGTGATAAGGTGATTATTCTTAACACGGATAGTAGCATAAACTGTATCCTTAATGCCGAGCTGAATATCACCGTCAACAATGTTGGAAGCACTGAATTTACCGATAGCATCCTGATTGCCAATCTGTGAAATTGCAACAGAAACTGTATAGAATGTGCAGAGAGTATTAAGACGGAAGAAATCAGGGTCTTTTAAAGCCTCTTCAGTTGGTCTCATAACCTCTGTAAGTCTGTCAGTAAGAGCTGTGAAGGTTTTCAAAAGGAAGCTTACTTTTGTAAGACCTTTTGTAGGGATAGGTGTTACAACACCGTCAATAATTTTGTTGAATTTGTCGCAAGATGATACAGGAATTTTAATATCGCACTTGCTGTTGACGCCATCTTCCATACGGCATCCTTTTGAAGAAAAAGTGAGTGTAGCACTTGGACCGTCTTTAACATCAAAAGCCAATGAAACAGGCTTTTCAAGTGTTGAAAGGATTTCCTTTGCTTTGTCATCAAGCTCACAAAGATTTTCCAATGTGCCCAGAACAGCATACATATTTATGTAAGCTAATGTTCTTGCATCAGTCATTTTTACTCCTCCTTGGTTAATTTTTTACTGTAAGTAAATTAGAAATTTATATACATATTAAGAATACCAAAATTTTTATGTCAAATCAAGGAAAAAACATAAAAATTTCACAAAAAGTTAATGATTTTTTCTGAAAGATATGTTATAATGTTACCAATATATAATGGGTTGGTTTAGGCAAATGCCAATTATGAACAAAAAACCGCTAAAAAGTGCAATATTCTGAAAGGATAGATATAAAAATGTCGTTATTCAAAAAACTTTTCGGTGATTATTCATCAAGAGAAATCAAGAGAATAATCCCTATTCAAAAACAGGTTCTTGCCCTTGAAGAAGAGTATAAAAAATTAACGGATGCCGAGCTTCAGGCAAAAACTCCTGAATTTAAAGAAAGACTTAAAAACGGTGAAACTCTTGATGCGCTTCTCCCTGAGGCATTTGCTGCTTGTCGTGAGGCTTCAGCCCGTGTTCTTAATATGCGTCATTTCCCTGTGCAGATTATCGGCGGTATCGTTCTTCATCAGGGACGAATTGCTGAAATGAGAACAGGTGAAGGTAAAACTCTTGTTGCAACACTTCCTGCATATCTTAATGCTCTTGCAGGCAAGGGTGTTCACATTGTTACTGTCAATGACTATCTTGCTCGCCGTGACTCTGAATGGATGGGTAAGCTTTACAGGTTTATGGGTCTTACAGTAGGTCTTATCGTTCACGACCTTGACGGTGAACAAAGAAGAGCGGCTTACGCTTGTGACATTACTTACGGTACAAATAACGAAATGGGCTTTGACTATCTTCGTGACAATATGGTTATTTACGCTGAGCAGAGAGTTCAGCGCGGTCATCACTTTGCAATCGTTGACGAAGTTGACTCAATTCTTATTGACGAAGCGAGAACTCCACTTATTATTTCAGGTATGGGTGACAAGTCAAACGAGCTTTACAAGGTTGCCAACCAATTTGCAAGAAGCCTTAAGATGTATAAGGTTAAAGAGGTTGATGCAAAGCAGGGAATCGAAAATATTGTTCCTGATGAGTATGACTATGTTGTTGACGAAAAAGGTAAGACAGCATCTCTTACAAAAACAGGTATCAAAAAGGCTGAAAAAGCATTTGGTGTTGAAAACCTTGCAGATGTTGAAAACCTTACACTTCAGCACCATATTGACCTTGCAATCAAGGCAATCGGTGTTATGAAATGTGACGTTGACTACGTTGTAAAAGACGGTCAGGTATTGATTGTTGACGAATTTACAGGTCGTATTATGCTCGGTCGTCGTTATTCAGACGGACTTCATCAGGCTATTGAAGCAAAAGAAAATGTTAAGGTTGAAAGAGAGTCAAAAACTCTTGCTACAATCACATTCCAGAACTATTTCCGTCAATATACAAAGCTTTCAGGTATGACAGGTACTGCTATGACTGAAAGCGGTGAATTCCAGGAGATTTACACTCTTGACGTTATTGAAATCCCTACAAACAAGCCAATGATTCGTAAGGATGAGGAAGATGTTCTTTATAAGACAGAATTAATCAAGTACAAGGCAATTATTGAGCAGATTTTAGAGTGTAATAAAATCGGTCAGCCTGTTCTTGTCGGTACAACAAATATTGAAAAGAGTGAGCTTTTAAGTAAGGCACTCAGAAAAGCAGGCATTAAGCATAATGTCCTCAACGCTAAATATCACGACAAGGAAGCTGAGATTATTGCTCAGGCAGGTGCTCTCGGTGCTGTAACAATTGCCACAAATATGGCAGGTCGTGGTACTGACATTATCCTTGGCGGTAACCCTGATTATATGGCACGTGCCGAAATGAGAAGAATGGAATATTCTGATGAGCTTATTGCAGAGGCAACAGGCTTTGCCGAAACTGACAATACAGATATTATTGAGGCTCGTAAGACATACCGTGAGCTTGAACAGAAGTATAAGGATATGTTAAAGGATGAGGCACAGAAGGTCCGTGATGCGGGTGGTCTCTTTATTATCGGTACTGAACGTCACGAATCACGAAGAATTGACAATCAGCTTCGCGGTCGTGCAGGTCGTCAGGGTGACCCGGGTCGCAGTAAATTCTATCTTTCTGCTGAAGACGAGTTACTCCGTTTGTTCGCAGGTGACCGTTTCTATAATATTATTGACGCATTCCCGAGTGCTGCTGATTTGCCTATTGAGGCAAAGATTTTCTCAAATACAATCGAAAATGCACAGAAAAAGGTTGAGGGAAATCACTTTGCTGCACGTCGTAATGTTCTTAAATTTGACGACGTTATGAATGAACAGAGAAAGAAGATTTATGAACAGCGTAACCAGGTGCTTGACGGATACGACATTCACGGTGCAATCCTTAAAATGTTCGAGGGATATTTTGCAGAGCAGGTTGATTTCTATTGTCCTGCATCACAGTCACCTGATGATTGGAACAGAACAGGACTTGTAAACAAGCTCAAGTATCTCGCTGAAGAGGGACTTGAAACAAAATTCGATACAAACGAAGAATATAAAGAGTATTTCTATAACAAGGCTATGGACATCTACAATGCAAAGTATGCTGAGTATGGTGAAAACATTATGGCAGAGCTTGAAAGAAAGGTATTGCTCCATAATGTTGACCAGCGTTGGATGGACCATCTTGATGCTATGGATGAACTTAAGCGTGGTATTTATCTCCGTTCTTATGCACAGCAGGACCCTGTTGTTGCATTCAGAATGGAAAGCTTTGATATGTTTGACGAAATGACATCACTTATTCGCGAGGGTACAGTTACAACTCTTACACTTTTCCGTCTGAGAAGCGAGGAGGATGTCAAGCGTGAGCAGGCTGCAAAGATTACTGCAACAAGCGGTGCTTCTGACGGAACAGATAAAAAACAGCCTGTGAAAAAAGGACAAAAAGTTGGCAGAAATGACCCTTGTCCTTGCGGAAGCGGTAAAAAATACAAAAAGTGCTGCGGAGCTAACGAATAAACCAAAGGAGGATTAACCTTGGACGAGAATAAAGAAAAGCTTTCAGGCTCATCTCCTGATGCTGAGGACATTAAGGATGAGATGGAGGAGTTGGCAAAGGTTTTCAAGGAAGAGCTTGATAAGGCAAAAAAGGAAGCAGAAAATCAGACTGTTGATTTTGAGAATTTGCAGGTTGAGGGCTACAATCCGCAGACAGTATCTCTTGGTAAGAAATCAACACCTGTTCCTGAAAAGGAGCTTTGCGAATACTGTGGTGAAAGAGCCCGCGGTACTGAAAAGAACCCTGACAGTCCTTATTGCTCAGAATGTGAGGAAACTCTTGAAAAATATCCTTACGATTACAGAGGTATAATCGCAGTTATTGCTGTTGTTTGTATTACGGTTGCTGCTGTGTTCTGCTTTGCAATCAATGTTCCTACCTTTGCAGCAATGAAGCAGGGTGATAAGGCTGCCGATGACGGTAAGCTTTATACAGCAATCAACAAGTACAATTCTGCTTATGAATATGCAAGTAATATCAGCACAGAAAAAAATTGCTATAATCTTCATGCAAAAATTGCTTCTGTTTGCTTTGATATGGTAAATATGAATTCAGCACTTACTGAAATCGGTGATTATATTCCTGATTCAGTTCTCAAGCTTCTTACATTCAAGGAAATGAATGAAATTCTTGAGGCTTCTGAGAGAATGCAGGCAACTGCTATGGTGGCTCAGCAGTATATAGGACAGTATGCTGATGTTACTGAGGAAACTTATGATAAGATTATCGCTGACCTTGATGCGCTTTCAGGCAAAACAATTTATATCAAGGGAACTGAATATCACGACGAAACTGAAGAGGATTATGTTCCTGACGGTACTGAAACAAAGGTTATTGCTGATGAGGGCTGGCTTTGTATGTATAAGTATGCAGCTGCACAGCAGATGGACAAGGACCCTGAAATTATCGTAGGCTATCTTCAGGATGTTGCCGATTCATCAGATTATATGAGAACTCTTGTAGGCTCATTACTTGCAAGCACTTATGCAGGTATGATGGATGAGTATGATAAGGCTCAGGAGCTTGCTGATTACCTTAAGGAAGTCAACTATGAATCACCTGAATGGTGTATGGTTGAGGCTGTAATTTACCGTCACCGTGATAATGACTATGATAAAGCACTTAAAATCTGCGATGAGGGACTTAAAATGCTTGAGGCACTTCCAAACGGTGACCAGTATGTAATGCAGTATGGCTATATGCTTCAGCTTCAGCAGTCACTCAACTATATTATGCAGGATAAGTATGAGGAAGCTTATGAGGCTGTAACTGCTGCTTACGATAACCTTTCAATGACAGGCGGTCTCACAGTTCAGGTAAGAGACTTATATGCTATGCTGGCTCTCGAGACAAATGACAATGAAACCTTTGAGGCTGTTGAGCTTGAAATCGACTCCTACGGTGACGATTCAATCGCATTTACAAGTGATGTGACAGATTATCAGTCAGGCAAGCTCACTCTTAAAGAAATTGCGGAAAGCGGAAGGTATGATTTAATATGAGTATAATTTATGTAATAGTTAAAACATTGACTCTTCCGGGAGCTGTGCTTCACGCATTTTTCGAGCATCTGGTTTGTCGCAGTTCAAAGGTTATTGTTGAGGATGAAAGAGTGCTTCAGTTTAATGAAATGCTCTCTCATATTGACCATCAGCTTATAAAAAGAAAGGGAGCAAGCTTTGATATTTGCTTCATTCCGTTCTTTATGAACTTGTTTTTAGGCTTTTTGACACTTTGTTATGGCTCAACAACAATCATTTACTTCGGAAAATACGGTGATATTTTCGGTTGGATTTGCCTTTACCTTGGCATTGCACTTCTCACAAACCTTTTCCCACAGCTTGAGGATGTTATGATGCTTAAGGAAAATTACCTTGTAAATAACGATAAGAAAATCAGCAAGGTATTTGTAACTCCTTTGTACGGAATTTTCGCAGTTGGTGCAAGACTTGAAGCTTGGGGACTTACACTTCTCACATCAGTAGGCTTTGCGTTCCTTGTACCTGTGATTTTAGGTTGGTTTATCCCGGCACTTTATAATGTGTTGAAATAAGAATAAACAAAACGAAACCTCTCTACGGATTTGTAGGGAGGTTTTTGTATAGTTTTCGATTATATTATATAATCATATATTATTCAAAATTATCATATCCACATACGGAAAAAATATTTTTCATAACACGAACCTTACTTTTTCGGAGTTAAGCATACAGTGTACAGTCAATGATTTTTGCTTTGAATCAAATGTTTCGCCAATAAACTTCAACCTGTGTAATGATTTCTTTCAATGCCTGACCTTGAATTGTGAATTCCAATAATTCAGCTATTGTTTCAAAGTATGTTCCTTCATTGTCCTTGTTTGCTTCACAGAAAAAGAAAGATTCTTTTCCTTCTCCTTCGTAAAATACTCCATAATCTACATTATTCCAACGGAATTCTATTTCTCTGCCGTGAATTAAACTGAATTTAAAATCTTCAATAGATTCAAAAGGAGTACAACCTATGATATTTTTATTTTCCATTAAATCACCTCCATAATTTTTGAATTCAGGAATATTGTTATCATAATTTATAGGTGTTGTTGGTTCGCATGTTACTTATCGGCGGGGGTGCGGGTGTCCGGTGGACACCTCTGCGAAGCAGAAGCACCGACCGAACCGGCAGGTGAGACACAAGACCCCGCCCTACCGGTCACATATTAACTCAATTTATCCCCACAAATTATAATTTGTTAGAATGTTAAGTTGCATTTTACTCTGCATTGTTAACAATTTGTCTATTGACATTGGTAGAAAATAAATATACATCACGCAAAGATTTTCTGTTACGAGATTTTTGTAAAATTTCCGGTCATATATTTTAGAATTTGTATGAAGCAATACTTTCTTCATATATTTCAGTGAAATGAAACATTTCTTTAAAATCATTAAAACATTCTTCACAAATCCAATGCTTTTTATCTTTTGTACAGTAACCACTATTTAAATCTTCAGGCTTCTCGCTGAATTTATCCCAGCAGAATGCACAGTGGTCGTGTTCCCAATTCTCATTAAGTGGCTTATACGAAGATTTTCTTAATTCAGCATTCATCAAGTACTCTTGTTGATTAACCAATCTCCAATCATTCTTTTCAAACATACCGCCTTTTTTATGATTCATCCTTGCTTATTTCAGTAAAAATGGTTTCATATTCTTTTAATGA
>JAFTUP010000319.1 GCA_017466205.1 Clostridia bacterium | reverse complement strand
TGCATTACAAAGGTACGAAAACCCAATGAATAACCCTCGTCACAGCAAGACAATATTTCTTCTTTTGTGAGTCTGTATCTGTCACATCCTTTATTTCCACATCTTATTCCACAATACAGACAATCATTTTTACAGATGTTACTGATTTCAATAAGCCCGCGGATAAAAACTGTGTTACCGTAAACAGATTTTCTCTTTTTTACTGCTTCATTTTTAAGAAAATCTGCAATTTCTTCATTTCTGTTGTCAATGAGATCTTCATATTCTGTTGTTTCCAGTGACCCTGTGCTGATTAGCTTTTGCACGATTTTTAATAATTTATCATTCATTTGTAATCACATTTGAGTATGCAGTTTTTACACTGACACCTTGAATTTTACCGATTTTTCCCGACAAAGCAGAAATTACATCCTGAGGTGCATCAACTGCAATACTTACTATATTAACATTTTTCTTTCTGTAAGGAATTCCCATTCTGCCCACAATATACTCACCGTAATCGTGAAGAATGGCATTGAGAAGCTCAACTGATTCCACATTTTCAACTATAATTCCCATAACTGCAATTCTTGTTTCCATTTTATCACCCCAATTTGGTTTTAAATGCAAAAAAGGTACAATACCCCTGAAGATATTGTACCGATAAGTTATAAGTGTAGTATTAAAGATTATACATTACACCTTTCATCCGGAAGCAATCAGCATCTTCATGTCAGGTCATATATATTTTATCATACTTTCCTTAATCTGTAAAGAAAAAAATATAAATATATATTATGATTATTGCATTATAAGTGAAATTTTGATATTATTTTTATATCTTGTTTAAGTTGGTGAAAAATATGCTTAAAATTATCAGTTTAATATTAAGTTTTGTTACGGTTATGTCAATGGCTGCCCAGGGTCTTCCTTATGCTTTTCGTCCTACACTCCAGGTAGATGCAAACTCATTTTTAGGTGAGGTTTCAAGCAGAGCTTCAGGGTACCTTTACGGTGTTGCTGAAAATGGTGTTCCTGATGCAGCCGTTGTTGAAAGTCTTGATGTTGCAAGTATTTCACAGAAGGTCATTGACGGTCTTCAGCACCCGATCGGTGACGTTGACCACGTTGCACCTGTACTTAATAATTGTGATTACATTACTGTCTATATGCAGGACTGCTTTGATACTTGGTACTACTGTACTGACGAGATTAACAGTATCCGTGCTACAGGCAATTATGACAGTATGGAATTTGTACGTGAAAGATTTTTGCCACAGGTTGAAGAAGCAGTTAAGAAGTTAGTACAGACAGATTATCAGGACAGACTTGTTTATTGTATTTATAACGAAACTGACAATGCAGTTTGGTTTGGTACACAGGCTGAAGACGGTTGGCTTATGTTTGACGAAGCTGCAAGACTTCGTTTCTATGAGGCTTGGAAAGTAACTTATGACCTTGTCCGTTCAATTGACCCTGATGCTATGATTGGTGGTCCCGGTTATTGTGACTATAATTATGATGAAAACAGGGAATTTCTTGAATACTGTATCGAAAACGACTGTGTTCCTGATGTAATGATTTATCACGAGCTTGGTGAATTTTCATCATATTACTGGCAGGACCATGTTGACGAGTATCGTGAGCTTGAAGATGATTTAGGTATTGAGGATTTACCGATTATCGTTACAGAATACGGTACAATGTATGAATGTGGTGCACCTGCAGATATGATGAAATACATTACTGCAATCGAAAATTCAGGAGCTTATGCAAACGCTGCTTATTGGCGTCTTGCAAACAATCTCAACGACACAGTTGCTGATAATAATAGTCCTAACTCTAACTGGTGGCTTTTCCGTTGGTATGCTGATATGGAGGGTTATCTCCTTGACGCAAAGATTATTGATATTAAGCACTCTGACTTTGAAAATGCTATTAAATACGGTTACGACAGATTCCACTATAAATACTTCAACGGCATTTCATCGATGACAGAAGACAAGGATGAAATTACTGTACTTTGTGGTGGCTCTGACTATGACAGTTATGTAAGCTTCAAGCATTTAGGCAAAACAAATCTTGGCAAAAAGGTTAATGTTAAGATTGAAAGTGTATGTTATGAAGGTTTAAGTGGTATTGTAAGTGAGCCTACTGTTGTTGCTGAATACACAGCGAAGGTTCGTTCAGGCAAGCTTCGTGTTGACATTGAAAATCCTGACCCTACTGCAGTTTATCACATCACATTAACTCCTGCAGAAGATGGCAAAGAAGATTTCTATAACGACAATCTTCCTGTAAGATATGAATTTGAACACGGTACTCGTCAGGGTGGCTCATATACTTATGACAGTGCTTATGCTACAACAGGCGATTTACAGGGAATGGTTGGCGGAATTGAAAATGTTGGTGACGGTGTAACTGTTAAATTCACAGTTGACGAAGCTGATTACTATGATTTATCCGTAATATTTGGTAATTCAAATGACGGATGGACACCAGCCCACAGAGTTGACACAAAAGCAATTATGACTCTTGACGGTGAGAGTGAAGATGTTTATTTCCCTAATACAATCAAGAGTGAATATACTGATAAAATGACATTTGTCCGTTATCTCGAAAAAGGGGAACACACTATCAGCTTCGCTCACGGTGAAGGCACTTTTGTTTTAGACAGTATGCTTGTTCGTCGTCATGAAGATATAAATGAAATTGCACTTTTACACGACTCTGACAGAACAAATGACAATACACAGTCATTCCTTGCAGTTGCTCCTTATGATGGTTTCTACGAAATGACAACTGATGTTGCAACAAATTTCAAGGTTGATGGTGCATCTGCTTACACAGACGGCGACAGTATTGTTTACCTTAGAAAAGGTCTTAACTATATTGATTTTGAAGCCACAGAGCCTGTTGAATGTACAGTTAAGGTTACAAACGAAACAAACTACAATGTTACAGTTTCTGCTGACCAGATGACAATTTCTGATGGTGCAATACTTGTTAATGACCACATTGAAAATATCTCTTGTATAAATGGTAGTACAAGTTTTAAAGTAAATGCTCCTGAATCAGGCAAGTATCGTCTTACAGTTGCTTATTCAAACAATGATGAGGGTGGAGTTCACAGCTACAATGTTGATCTTATTGAAAGATATATCACTGTTGATGTAAATGGTGAATCTCAAAATCTCTGGTGCAGAAACACTTACAGCTGGGATACAGTTAAAACTGTTACAATGAACATTGATCTTACAAAGGGTGAAAACACAATCACGTTCACAAATGACGGTTCAGTTAAGTTCAATAACAAAGACTCTTATGCACCGTATATTTTCTCCGCATCAGTAAACGACATTTGCAACGATTGAGTCAGAACAAAGCATAAATAATAAAATTCAGGTCATTCTGAGCGTAGCGAAGAAGCTCTTTATAAGTGTCCGCTTTAAGAGCTTCCTCGTCACTGTATTTCTCAGAATGACCTTTTAGTTTTTTATCCGTTCAGGATATATATTCCAAGATTTAAATATCCTGCAAATGTTACCCATACAAGATAAGGAATAAGAAGTTTTGCTGATGTGGTATTGATTTTGTTGAAGAAATAAATATTCGCCACAATGGCAACCCAAAGTAATATGAGCCATATAAACGCAAATAAATATGCCTGTGCATTAAAGAATATAATGGACCAAAAGAAATTGAAGAAAAGCTGAATCGCAAATGAAATTATTGCAGGTCTTTTGCCCTCTTTTGTTTTCGTTGTAATAACAAGATATAAAGCTATACCCATCAGCACATATAGAATAGTCCACACCACGGGAAAAAGCCATCCCGGTGGTGACAAAGGTGGTTTCTCTATTTGTTCAAACAATTTCATATTGCCTGATGTTATTAATGCGGAAATTCCACCAACAGCCAAGGGTATTGCTATACAAATCAATAGTTTTTTCCAATCAATTCTCATTTCAATCACTCCTCAGCATAGTTTATGATTAATAATACCGTTGTATCACAAAAACTGTCGCATCTGGATAATCATGTCTTCTTCAAGGTTTATAAGTCGTTTACAGATATCCTTAGACTTTTCATCGGCAGCCTTATATTCATTAAGATACTTATTGAGTGATTTTACACCCATATTGCAGCCGTCTGTCATTAAATCGGCAATTGTGTGGTCGGATTCATTCACAACAAGCTTCATATTTGTTTTCATCCATGACATACCTTTTGCCATTGGATTTGGCTCTTTTCCGTCATCGTGGTAATTGTCAAGAAGCACCTGTAAGTCTTTGTCAAGTCTGCAATGACTTTCACGATTTTCATTGAGAATTTTTCTCATTTCTTCTGATTTGACGAATTTGAGCACATCATCAATTGAAGAAATGCCCATCTTTACACCTGCATCACATTCACGAAGCAACTTAATTGTATCTTGTTCGACCATAAAAATCTCCTTTACATTCAATAATTACAAATAGTATTTACAAATTTTCAGGAAATATAACAAAAACGGAATCGCCATCGTCACGACTCCGTCTTTTCATTTTCATCATTTTTATCTTTTGGCTTTGCACCTGCGATTGCCGCAACTGCACAATAAACTTCAGCAGCTCCTCTGATTTTAAGGATTGTGGCACAATCATCAAGAGTCGAGCCTGACGTCTTGACATCATCAACAAGTAATATGGTCTTTCCCTTGACATCTTCAGGATTTTTCACGTCATACACACCGAAAACATTACCTTTTCTGTTTCGCATACTCATTTTATGCTGTGTCTTTGTTTCAAAAAGCTTTACCAAAACCCGTTTAAGCGGAACATTCATTTTTAACGAAATATTTTCAGCAAGCAACTCGCTTTGATTATACATTCTCGTCACAAGCTGAACTTTTGAAAATGGTACAAAGCATATAAAATCAAAGCTTTTATCAGAAAAATCTGTTTTACTAGCATTTACCATATCGGTTGATAACATGTCAGCAAGAAAAATTTTTCTGTTGAATTTCAAACGCTTGACAGCACTCTTAATGCCATTCTCATAATAAAAGGGAGCTGTAATTCCATCAAAATTCAGCTTGTGCTTCTTGCATTTACACCTTGATTTTTCAGCACCGCAATATCTGCATTTCTCGCCTTTGATTTCAGGCAGGTTTTCAGAACAATCGTCACATAGAGTTTTATCTTTGTCAATAAATTCACCGCAATAGGTGCAACGATTAGTGAAAACCAACCATAAAATATTATTTAAAAATTTTTTGA
>JAFTUP010000318.1 GCA_017466205.1 Clostridia bacterium | reverse complement strand
TGCAACTTGTCCTGCAGAAAGCTCACCACTTAAAACATACCTGCCCGGTTTTGTGATGTGAACAACAGTATGAGCATCTGCCTCACTCTGTTCGTGTTCATCTTCTTTTTCACCCTCGCCATAAGTGAAATCCTGACCTGCAAGATAGAAAACAATGTCATTTGCAGAATAAACTGCCTGAGTATTGTCATTTGTGATTTTTTCACCGTCAACAGTTATTTCGTTGTCAGATAAAGCAATCTGAATACCCTCGATTATTTGTTTTTCTTCATTTTTACATCCTGTAAGAATTACCGAAAAAGCGAGAATACATACTAACAAACACGCTATTACTTTTTTCATTTTAATTCCTCCTGGAAATTTTATGCAAATATTATCATCCCGAAAAATGAACTTAATATTAACATTATGTAAACATTTTAGACATTTTGGGAATTCTTGTCAATAAAAAATAACGGCGGGAGCAAGCCCCCGCCCTACATTAACTGTATTTTTTAATCAATTATTTGTTAGCCATTTCAGCTCTTGCGAGCTTGATATTTTCTACAAAACGCTTACCTGTTTCAGTAATCTTCTTGTAGTCGCCTGTCTTTGCACCTGCTGTAAGTGATGAGCCTGCACCAACTGCAACGGCACCTGCTTTAATCCATTCACCAACATTGTCAGCGTCAACGCCACCTGTCGGCATCATCTTAGCATAAGGAATTGGGCCCTTGATGTCCTTGATAATCTTTGGTCCGAAGAGGTCAGCAGGGAAAACCTTAAGAATATCTGCACCGTTTTCCATAGCAAGTAAGCCTTCGCGAACTGTCATAATACCGGGCATCATCGGAACTCTGTAACGGTTACAAAGTTTAAGTGTTTCAAGGTCAAGAGCAGGGCTTACGATATACTCTGCACCTGAAAGCATAGCAATTCTTGCTGTTGCTGCATCAAGAACAGTACCTGCACCAAGAATGATTTCCTCAGGTGTATATCTCTTTGCGAGCTCTTCAATAACCTTGTCAGCGTGTGGAACTGTGAATGTAAGCTCAATAGCAGCCACGCCGCCTTCGATACAAGCATCAGTAATTCTGATAGCCTGGTCAACTGTTTCTGCACGGACAACAGCTACGATACCGCAGTCCTGAATTCGAGTAATAATTTTTTCTTTATCCATAATTACATCTCCAATAGGGAATATATTTTGTTTTTCTGGCAATTCATGAATTGCCCCTACAAAGTTTTATCTCTTAATTAAAGATAGATTTATTTTTTCGCAAGACAATGTGGCAGAGGCGAAGTTGTATCAGGTATACCACGAGCCGAAAGCCACGAAGTATTGCGGAAAAAGAAGCTATCTCTGCACTCTTGCGCCTGAGCCTTTAACAATGTTTTCAACTTCTTTAAGTGAAGCCATTGATGTGTCACCCGGAGTTGTCATTGCAAGTGCACCGTGTGCAACACCATAATTTACTGCTGTCTGTGCGTCTTCTGTTGTCATAAGACCATAAATAAGACCTGATGCAAATGAGTCGCCACCACCAACACGGTCAAGAATTTCAAGACCCGGAAGCTCAAGTCCCTTATGAACCTTACCGTCTGCATAGCAGATTGCTGACCAGTCATTAACAGTTGCAGTTTTAACTGTACGAAGTGTTGTTGCAATAACCTTGAAGTTAGGATAAACTTTAACAACCTCTTCGAGCATCTTGTAGTAACCCTCAATATTGAGTTCCTTAAGATTTTCGTCGTTACCTTCGATTTCAAAACCAAGACAAGCTGTGAAATCCTCTTCGTTACCAATCATAACGTCGATATATTTTGCGATTTCCTTATTAACTTCCTGTGCCTTTGCCTTACCGCCGATGTCATTCCAGAGAGACGGACGGTAGTTAAGGTCATAAGAAACGATTGTTCCGTATTTCTTTGCTGTCTTAACAGCTTCAATAGCAACTTCTGCAGTTGACTCTGAAAGTGCAGCAAAAATACCGCCTGTATGAAGCCAACGAACACCGAGAGTACCGAAAATGTAATCCCAGTCAATGTCCCCTGCTTTAAGCTGTGAAATTGCTGTATTACCACGGTCAGAAACACCAACTGCACCACGGATACCGTAGCCACGCTCTGTGAAGTTAAGACCGTTTCTTACTGTTCTGCCGATACCGTCATACTTAACCCATTTAATAAGTGAAGTATCAACGCCACCCTGCATAATAAAGTCTTCAAGGAGACGACCAACCTCGTTGTCAGCGAAAGCAGTTACAACTGCTGTTTTCATACCAAAGCAACGACGAAGACCGCGAGCAACGTTGTACTCACCGCCACCTTCCCAGGCACGGAATGAACGAGCAGTTTTAATTCTGCCCTCACCCGGGTCAAGACGAAGCATAATTTCACCAAGTGAAATCATATCAAACATACAATCTTCTTTTTTTCTAAGGTTCAAATTCATAAATATACCTCCAAATTAAACGCCTGAATAAGCTGAGAAGCCACCATCAACACAAATGCTTGTACCTGTAATAAAGCTTGAATATGCTTCATCACAAAGGAATAACAATGCACCTGAAAGCTCGTTTGCTTCACCAAATCTCTTCATAGGTGTTGCATTAAGAATTTTATTTGTTCTTGCAGTTGGTGTACCGTCTTCATTCCAGAGAAGTGTTTTATTCTGATTTGTTGAGAAGAATCCGGGTGCAATAGCATTTACACGGATACCAACATCTGCAAAGTGAACAGCCATAAATTCTGTAAAATTCTTAACTGCTGCTTTTGCTGCTGAATATGCAGGAATTTTTGTAAGAGGACGATAAGCATTCATTGATGTTACCATAACGATACAAGTATTTTCCTTTTCTGCCATATCACGGGCAAAAACCTGTGTAGGAATAAGTGTTCCCAAGAAATTGAGATTGAATACGAATGAAATACCGCTTGCATCAAGGTCAAAAAATGTCTTTATATCATCATTTTTCTCGATTAAGTCAATTTTTTCAAGAGTTTCCTTTGTTGTTGTGCCTTTTGGATTGTTACCGCCTGCACCGTTGAGAAGAATATCACAAGTACCAAGCTTTTCATTGATAATTGCACGGGCATTTTCCATACTCTCTTTTTCAAGCACATTACAGCCGACTGCAATAGCAACGCCACCGTCAGCATTGATTTCATCAGCAACTTTTTGTGCTGCAGCTTCATTCAAATCAAGAACTGCAACCTTAACACCCTGTTTTGCAAGTGTTTTTGCGAAGTCACCACAAAGGACACCGCCACCACCAGTAACTACTGCTACTCTGCCTTTTAAGTTTTCGTGTACCATAGGTTTACTTACTTCCTTTCTCAACAGCTTCAAACAAGCCGTTAATATATGTAGCACCAAGTGCTCTGTCAAAAAGACCGTAGCCAGGTTTGCCTGTTTCGCCCCAAATCATTCTGCCGTGGTCAGGACGAACATATCCGTCAAAGCCTGTATCTACAAGTGCTTTAACTACCTCATACATATCAAGACTGCCACAATTTGAAATATGTCCGCTTTCTTCAAAGCTTCCGTCTTCCATAATCAGGATATTTCTGATATGCATAAATGCAATTCGGTTCATTGCACTGTATTTTCTGATCATTTTTACCACATCATTTGACGCAGCACAACCCAATGAGCCGGTACAAAGACAAAGACTGTTTGCCTCACTGTCAACAAGGCTCAACATTCTGTCAATGTTTTCTTCACAAGTAATAATTCTCGGAATACCAAAAATCGGATATGGTGGGTCATCAGGATGAATTGCCATTTTAACGCCACATTCTTCAGCAACAGGAATAACCTTTTTAAGGAATTTTTCAAGGTTTTTCCAAAGTCCTTCTTCACCGAGCTCACCATAAGCTGAAATCAATTCTCTGACTTCTTCCTGACTGTAGCTCGAATCCCAACCGGGAAGATGAATATCGTCCTTGAGTGGGTCAAGACCTTTCATCTGCTCCCAATACATAACAAGACTTGTTGAGCCATCCTCTGCCTCTTTATCAAGCTGTGTACGAGTCCAGTCAAAAACAGGCATAAAGTTATATGTTACACATTTAATGCCATATTTTGCACAACGACGAATGTTTTCACAATAAACCTCTAAAAGCTCATCAACATTATCTCTGCCCAGCTTAATGTTTTCGTGCACAGGAATTGATTCAACAACATCAAAAACAAGACCATTTTCTTCGCACTGTTTTACCATCTTCTCGATTGACTCTTCCGGCCATACCTCGCCCGGTTTTACATCATAAACAGCACTGACTATGCTTTTCATATTTGGAATCTGACGAATGTACTGTAATGATATCGGGTCACTTTCGCCATACCAACGGAATGACATTTTCATAAGTTTTTACCTCCTTATGTTTTCTTGCTTATTATTTTATCATTGAAATATTTGTTGTTCAATGTATTTTTTATGGTTATTATGAGATTTTTTATTGCTCATCGTAACAAATATTTAAACAGTGGTTACTCATCAGGGAAGTTACTGTCGTCCTCCCAATAAGCTACATCAAATTCGTCTTTTTCAGGGTCATAGACATCCCAGAGCTCGTGTTCAAATTTTTCAGGCTGTGCAGGACACTCTGCAATTGCCTCAACCTTCATTCCTCTTGACCAGATTGACGGGTCAATACGGATTGTATAACCACAGCAAGACGGTGTCAACCACTCGTGCATTGGTGCTTCAGGAAGTGCATAGGTCTGCATAAGTGACATAATCACACCACCGTGAGTGAATACTGCAGTACTGTTTGCTCCTGCACGGATTACACCGTCAACAATCTTTTCAAAGCAATCACAAATTCTGTAATTGAACCTCACCTGACTGTCACCAAAGGGTGCTGCCTTATTGGGATTTGTTCCGCTGAGCCATTCAGCAAAGTCCTCGTCATCCTGTAATTCCTCTGCAGTTCTGCCCTCAAACTCACCAAAATCATATTCTCTCAAATCGTCAAGAATAATGGGATTTTTGTCAGGATAAATAGCCTTTGCAGTTTCGATACATCTTTTGAGAGGGCTTGAAAAAACAGCATCAACCTCCGGATACTCACCGTAATTTTCCATAATATCCTTAAGCTGTGCCATACCCTCCTCACAAACAGGCTCGTCAGTATGTCCTATATATTTTCCTTCAAGGGTTCCTTTAGTAACCGCATGACGAATTAAATGAATTTGGTAAGTTTTCATATTATATCTCCTGAAAATTTGTAAATTTACACAATATACAAATTGTTGAATATGTTGTATAATTCTTATACTATTTGTATAAAAGGTTGGTTTTTATGAGTACATCCGTTTCAACAAGACTTGTGAGTCTTCGTAAAGAAAAAAACTTAAGTCAGAAAGAAGCTTCCTCTGCTCTGGGCGTTTCTCAGGCATTGCTGTCTCACTATGAAAAAGGAATTCGTGAGTGCGGACTTGATTTTCTTTGCCGTGCATCTGCCTTTTACGACGTAAGTACTGACTATCTTTTGGGACTTACTGACAACAAGATGATGTCAGATGCCCTTTTTGATGAACAGGAAATCCCACAGGACAGCGAAATGCGAATGAGTACGGTTTTTCGTTCATCAGTTTATCTTATGAACAGACTCAGCGTTTACGGACGAAATTATTCAAGTAAAATCAGAACAATTTATGTTCTTACAATCTATAAGCTTTATCTTGCGGCTCTTTCTCAGGGTGCTGTTCCCAATCACGAAGCAGCACGAAAGGAATTGGCACCATACCTTACAACGACAGCAATCGACAATATTATCAATTCAATGATTTTTGACGGTGAAGGTAAGCCCAAGAGAAGCGAACAGCTGCCGCGTACAATGGATACAATCATCAACGAAGCAACTCGCGTTATTGAAAAGGAAGTTGCTAAAATTTATAAAATAACAAATAAAACATCAAAGTAATTCTTTGTAAATAAGGCTCTTTTTAATTCCCGTTTCAGAGGCAATTGTTTTAGCAGCCTCATTTACGCTGACACCTTTACTGACAAGATTCTTTGCATTTTCAACAGCCTCTTCCAGTGTGGGAGGTTGTTTTTCTTTTGTCTTATCGGCACCTGCTAAAATGAGAACATATTCACCTCTCGGATCTTCCACATCAAAAAAGTCAATCGCACCCTTAAGGCTTGTCCTCATTACAGTTTCGTGAATTTTTGTAAGCTCCTTGACAACTGCGATTTCACGATCGCCAAAGTACGAATACATATCCTTAAGAGTTGCCTTAAGCTTATGCGGTGCTTCATTGAAAATCATAGTCCTTGTCTCACTACGAAGCTCCTCAAGATGCTCTTTACGACTGGGCTTGTTTGTACTTAAAAAGCCCTCAAAGGTAAAACGTCCGCTTTCCATACCGCTGATAGCCAATGCAGTTGCGAATGCGGTAGGTCCCGGAACAGACTCAACGGGAATTCCTTTTTCGTGGCAAAGATAGACCAGGTCTTGTCCGGGGTCAGAAATGCAAGGCATTCCTGCATCAGTTACAACTGCACAAACCTCACCGTTCAGAATTCTTGAAACAATCATTTCGCCACGCTCACGACGATTGTGTTCATAATAGCTGACAAGCGGTTTTTTTATATCAAAATAATTAAGTATTTTCTGTGTTACTCTTGTATCCTCAGCTGCGATAAAGTCAACTGAAGCCAGAGTTTCTCTTGCTCTCGGAGAAAAATCTGACAGGTTACCTATCGGTGTTCCCACAACATAAAGCTTACCTATCATCAGAATTCTCCTTTCTGTATTTCTCGGTAATCTCAAGCATTTCGTCAGTGAGAGTACCGTCATCATTATATGCTATAAGGTTTCCCAGGACCTTCAGCCCGTTTTTAGCACCACGCTTACCTTCAATAAGCACAAGCCAAGGCTGGGTATCACCTTTTTTCGACACAAACCGAAGAGCTTTAGGCTCAATTCCGTTTGCTCTCATAGAATACATTGCATCAAACACTCTTTCAGGACGGTGACAGATACAAAGCTTACCGCCAAATCGCAAAAGACGGGAAGCACTTTTTGCAATATCG
The DNA here is from genome assembly GCA_017466205.1 of Clostridia bacterium. Lineage (GTDB taxonomy): Bacteria > Bacillota > Clostridia > Oscillospirales > Acutalibacteraceae > Fimenecus. The sequence continues at coordinate 3,492 of JAFTUP010000318.1, read as the reverse complement.
TCCATATTACAAAGAGTTTCGTGACGGGCAATTGTTGCAAAATCCTCTGTATTCTTTATTCCGCCATTTTCGATTTTATAAGGCGGATTCATTGTTATCAAATCAAAGCTGCCTGCTTTCAGATCTGATAACTCCTTTAAATCTCTGTTAAGAACCGTAATTTTTTCCGTATTATTGATTTCAAGCGAACGCTTCATCTGATTGCAACCGTTTTCCTGAATTTCAACAGCAGTAATGTGACTGCATTTTCCGTCACGAAGCCAGAGGAAGGGAATTATTCCGCAGCCTGAGCCAAAATCACAGGCAACATCATTTCTTTTCGGATTTGCAAAATGACTGAGGAGCATCGCATCAGTACCAAAGGTATGCTGCTTTGACACCACAAGGGAAACTCCTTCACCCAAATCCTCAATATGCTCACCGTCAAAAAGCTCAATCTGATTAGTCAACATAAATATCCTCAACATCTTCCATACTTCTGATAGTTGTTATCATAAGTGAAAGTGAATCCTCATTTTTAGGGAAAACAAGAACTTTAATAACAGAAGTATCCTTACGACGCTTGAATTTCAGGTCCTTTGTTTCAGTATAAACAACTTCCATTGAATGGATTTTACCGCCACATTGTTTGATAGTCTTTGTGATTTCAGGAATCTGAGTGGCAACATCTTTGATTTCAATGAAGATAAGCTTACCCGTTGAACCGCGGACAACAAATCTTTTAAGTGAGTTAAGAGTAAGATAAATAACAACAGTTGCAACAAATGCACCTGCATAGAAGCCTGCACCCACTGCAATACCGATACAAGCAACTGCCCAGAGAGAGGCTGCAGTAGTAAGTCCCTTAACTGAAAAGCCCTCACGGATAATTGTACCTGCACCAAGGAAACCGATACCGCTGAGAACCTGTGCACTCATTCGTGTAACGTCACCTGTTGTTGCATCATCACCGTAGATGAAAACTGATGTGAGCATTACAAGTGCAGATCCGACTGCAACAAGGATATGAGTCCTGAAGCCTGCAGGACGATGGGAATGTTCACGCTCAAAGCCGATAATACCACTTAAAAGTGTCGTAATACCAAGCTTAACAAACGCGTCAACTGTAAACCTTACCTGTTCAAATCCCCAAATCCACAAGGCAATGTTTTTTACTGACTCCCAATTTTCTGCCAATTAGTTCATCTCCTAATATTTATATGATTATTTTTTTCGTGTAAGTGCAGGAACGGAAAGTATAACTGCCCATACAACCTGATAAAGAACAATTTGTAAAACACCAATCTGTGCGATACCTGACAAAAATGTGAACAGCATCATAATAACTGCACCGATTGCAGCTGCAATAAGCTGAATAATTCTTGAAGAATTAACGAAAGAATTGATTATAAATGTTCCGTGAAGAGCAGCAAGCATTGAACGTATTGTGCCGTCATGAATAATTTTAGCATTACTGCGTTCAGTATGCTTTGCTTTAACCTTTGAGAACATATCACCTGCAACAGGATTGATAATTTTAACAACATTTGCAGGAAGTCCGAATTCTCTTTCAAGGAATTTTTCAGTAATATTAGCGTCAGATGTTCTGAAGAAAATTGTAATTCCGTCTTTTTCAAGCTCACGCATATATCTTGCTGTTTCCTCGTTTGCCTTATAAACCACAACAAACATTGCTGCAATTTTACCTTCAATTGCAAGATAAACAACATTTCTGCCGTTTGATTTGTACTTGCTTTCCAAATCCATATCAGGTGTTTCAACATTGTGATGTGTGAGAAGGTCGCGGTTACCCACAAGAACTCTGTGATTGTGAATCCAGCAGGAGCAACCTAATTTTTCCTCATAAGCCAAGGATTCAACAGGAAGCAAAAGCTCACGCTTGCCGATTATAACACCGTCAAAAACCTCTGCCAGAACACCGCCTGATGCGATAACAACAGAAGCTGTGTAAAGAATTGCCTCGTCAATCCTCATCTTATGATATGTTTTCATACCCTCAATGTTACATCCGCCCTGTACAAAAGCATCGCAGGCATCAATAACAACACCGTTTGTATTTACAGCATCATCAACTGCACAATAACCGTTAATCATTGCACCGTCTTCATTAAGAAGCTTGTTGGTTGCACGAAGATTTATTGCGGACACAAGAGATGCTGAGCCCGGAAGTGTCATAAGAAGAGTTGATGTGAACGTACTTATTCCCGCAAAGAAATTACCTGTTTTGATAATTGCGATAATTCCGACTATAAGAGAGATTACAGCCAACGCAGGAATTGTGAGCTTACAAATTTTTCCTGTAACCTCAGCAGAGCGAGAAAGCTCAACAAACTTTTGCGGAAAACCGATTTTTGCTGAATACTTGATTTCAGGATTACCCATCATAAGACCTCTTGCAATTTCATTTGCAGTGTCCTCATCCGCAATATTTTCCACACTGTAGCATTCATCAGGATTATCAGTAATCACATTGAAGTTCTCGCTGTCATTCTTACAACGTACAAGCTCACCTAAAAGCTTCATAATCATAGGCACAACTGCTGCACCTGAAGTAATTCTTGCAACAGATTCAATGCTGTCTGCAAAGAAGAAGCTCACAAAGCACTGAACAAAGCCTGCAATTGCCGAAACTGCAACAACCGTATCCATATCTAAAATCTTGCTCTTGATATTATTGAACGCTTTGATAAATGATTTGTAATTTAATGCTGAAGCACCCATAAGCAACAAAATCTGAACAAGTGCATAAACAAATTCATTGTTTCCGTAAATTTCAAAGTTACCGTTTTCCATTCCTGCAACAATTGAAAGAACGGACATAATAAGACAGATAACTGAAGCTGCAATCAATTTAATGAGCGTTGACTGCTTTTCCATAGCAAAGACTTTTTTAACCGCATCCGTATCCTTAGGACCGAAATACTCGCGGATAACAGACACTTTTTGTCTTTCGTAACGTCTTCTTACAGGCGGTGACTCAACCTTTTCCTTGAATTTAAGTCCTCCTGCAACAAAGTCCTTGACAGCCTCCTTACGATGCTCCCTAAGCTCGGCTTCAGCCTGCTCCTCAGACTGCTGTGCAATCTCCTCTTCCTCACCAAAACCGTCAAACATAATCTGGTTATCAGGCTTTTCAGGTGAGAAAACGACTGTTCCGTCATTTTCCTTTGTTTTTTCCTGTTCAAGCTCATATTCAGCAGGAACAATAGTTGGCATACTTCTTATTCCGTCTGTGTTTTCGCTGATGTCTCCGTTTTTGACAATCATACCCGGAGTCTCGATTGTTTCAGGAGGTCTTGCATTCCTGATAGCTCTCTGCTCCATAGTATTTTCAAGCTTCTGAACAGGCTTGTTCATAAAGTGCTTTCTGTATTTTTCATCCTCGAACACGCTTGAAGAAGGCTTAGTCTCCTCTTCCTCCTGTTTAGCACCTTTAAGCTTATGAGTAATATTAGGATTATATGCTCCGCGAATGTCAACCTCATTGAACAT
>JAFTUP010000317.1 GCA_017466205.1 Clostridia bacterium | reverse complement strand
TTGTTTGGTCACTTTACATTTTACACTAAAGAAACTATGTTGTCTTTATTTTTTTACTGTTGCACTTCAAATGATAACATGCCCACCTCCCTCGTCAGAGGGAGGCTTTTGTGTCGTTGACAAAATATTGGTAATATGATAAAATTTTTAGTTGATAATAAAAGTAGAAAAAACTGATTTTTATATATTTGAATTAAGGTGATTTGATGAATTTCTGCGTTCTGACTGCAGATGAATACAGAGCATTTTTAAACGGGCATCCTCAGGCTTCTTTTATGCAGACAGTTGAATTGTCTGAGCTTAAAAAAGAGAGCGGAAGCAAAATTCACTTTGTAGGTGTTAAAGAAAATGACAAGCTCGTTGCGGGTTCAATGATTTTAGAGGACAGCACAATTCTTAATCAGAAACAGTTCTATGCTCCTCGCGGACTCCTCGTTGATTACAGTAACAAAGAGTTGCTTGCATTTTTCACTAATGAATTAAAAAAATACATTAAAAAACACGGTGGCTTTATTCTCACAATCGACCCTAATGTACTTTACAGAGTCCGCACAACTGACGGTGATTTATTGCCTGATGACAAGCCAAATGATGAAGCTGTAAACAATCTTATTGACTTAGGCTACAAGCATTATGGTTTCAATATCTATCTTGATGCATTACAGGTAAGATGGTGTTGTCGCTTTGATCTTGACGAGGACTATGAAACAAAGAAAGCAAAGTTTTCAAAGCAGACAAGAAAGAATATTAACTCTTGTGTAAAAAAAGGTCTTTTAGTTAAGGAAGGTACAATTGATGACCTTCAGGTTATGGCCGAAATATTTGAGACTACTTCAAAACGTCGTAATTTCTTTTACAGAAGTCTTGAATACTATCAGAAGATGTATAAACACATGAAAGATTTAATGACAATTTATGTTGCCTTTCTTGACCCTGATGTTTATTATGAGCATACAAAGAGCTTGCTCGACAACGCTAAAAAGAACTATGACAGTGTACTTCAGAAAATCGAGAAATTAACGGCCGGTGACAGACTTCTTAATCAAAAAGAAGAAGCTGAAAGACAGATTGAAAAGTATGAAAAAGAGCTTATTAAGGCTGAAGAGTTCAGAAAAGAAAACCCTGACGGGAAGGCTATCGGCTGTCTTTTATCCCTTCGCAGCGGCGACGAATATCTGACACTTTCAAGCGGTGTTTTAATGGAATACCGTCAATTTACTCCAAAATACTTAATGTATGAGCATCACATTAAAGAGGCTTATAAAGAGGGCTTTAAATACTGTAATTTCTATGGTATTACAGGTGACTTTAATCCTGAAAATGAGTATTACGGAATCTACGAGTTCAAAAAAGGTTTTAAGCCTGATGTTACTGAATATATCGGTCAGTTTGAGTTAAAAATCACTCCGTTTTATGATGTATATAAGCTTTTAAAGAAAGTTAAGGGATATATCGGGAAATGAAAATAGTTAATTTAGAAAAACAGGAATTTATTGATTTCTGTAATAAAAATCCTCAGGCTTTATTTTTTCAATCGCCTTATTGGATTGAAATCAAGGAGCAGAATGGTTGGTCAGGTGAGATTTTAGGCGTTAAGGAAAACGGTAAAATCATTATCGCTACTGTTTTGTTATATAAAAGTCTTAAGGGTATTATCAAATTTGCTTATGCTCCGCGTGGCTTTATTATGAACTACTCTGATTTTAGTCTTCTTGAGGAGTTCACAAAGGAAATCAAAGCTTATCTCAAACAAAAGAATATTGCATTTTTGAAAATAAATCCTTACGTTGATTATCAGCTTCGTGATATTAACGGAAACATTGTTGAAGGCACAAAAAACGATGCTTTGATAGAAAAGTTAAAGTCCTTAGGCTATATTCATTACGGTTTCTATGTGGATATGGATGAAAAGAAGGATTTAGAGCCAAGATGGATTTCTGTTCTTGATATTAGGGATAAGACGATTGACGAGCTTTTTAAGAATTTCCGTAGTGGTACAAAATGGGGAATTAACAACAGTAAGAAAAATTTCATTACTCTTATAGAAGCTGATGAAAATAATCTTGTTGAGTTTAAAAATCTTATGAAGCATACTGCTGAAAGACGAGAATTCGTTGACCGTCCCCTCTCCTACTATCAGGAAATGTTCAAAGTACTTAATAGTGAAAAAGCAGTCAAAGTACTTTTGGCAGAAGTCAATCTTAAAGAATTACTTGATTACACAAGGGCTCGTTTTGATAAAAACGCAAAGCGTCTTACAGTAATTGAGGGTAATCCTAAAAAGATTAACGAATATAACGAAATTAAATCTGAACAGGAAAGCATTGCAAAGAAGCTTGAAACAATGGCTGCTGATGTAAAGGAATATGGTGACAAGAAAATTATTGCAGGTGGCTGGTATATGCTTTACGGCAGAGAGGTTGTATATCTCTTCGGTGCAAGCTACAAACCATTTATGAAATATAATTCACAGTATCTTTTGCAATACGAAATGATTAAATATGCCACAGAAAATGGTTATGACAAATTCAATTTCTATGGTATTGACGGAAACTTTAATGAGGACTCAAAAAACTATGGTTTATTTGACTTCAAGCGTGGTTTCAATGCTGATGTTCACGAGCTAATCGGTGAGTTCGATTTAGTGATTAACAAAAGCAAATTTGCACTTTATGAGTCGATTTTTAAGGCTTATAAGGTTATGAAAACAGTTCAGAAAAAACTTATAAATAATTAAGGTTTGAAAAATATGTATCAATTCAAAGCAGATATTCCGATAAAAGATTTTACTGAATTTATTGAAAATTCGTCTTTTGCACCTATTCAGCAGACACCGGAATGGGTAAAGCTTAAAAACAACTGGAAAAATCGTTTTTGCGGTATTTATAAGGATGAAATACTTGTTGGTGTTGCTCTTATTCTTATCCGCAGACTTATGCCTGGATTTAACTATGCTTACTGTCCACGTGGTCCTGTAATGGATTTGACGGATACTGATGCTATCAAAGCATTCTGTGACGGTGCAAAGGAATTTTGCAAAAGCAATAATATTTACTTACTTAAGATTGACCCTGCAATTGTGGTTAATAAGATTTTACCTGATATTCCGACAGATAAATTCTTTGACCCATTTGATTTGGAAAGAGGCAAAATTGAGTTTGACAATCTTGTGAATAACGGATTTGAGCATAAGGGATTTGTGAAAAATCTTGGTGAAGCTATTCAACCTCGTTTCAACGCATTGATTCCTTTAAAGGATGCAGAGGGCAATCCCCTGTCAGCACCTCAATTCAAGAAGAATTATAAGCAGAAATTGAGAAAGTATTTAGGTAATTTCCAACCTGCAAGAGGTCTTTACTATGAGGGTGCTGAACACACACCTGAAAATATTGCTCTTTTTAAAAAGATTTTAAGCAATACTGAAGAAAGACAAAACATTTCGCTTCGTAGTGAAGATTACTTCACATTACTTGCTGATGCTTTCGGTGACAAGGCATTTTTTGCATTTGAAAAATGTAAAGTAAATGATTATATCTTGAATCTTGAAAAGAGGTATGAGAAAGAGCCTGATATGAGGGACAAAATCACCGAACAGCTCCGGGATGCTAAAAAGGTATTGAATGAAAAAGGTGAAATCGTACCACTTGCAGCATTACTTACTGTTTATCCGCCTAACAAAAAAGGTGTCAAAATTGCAGAATATTTATATGCAGGCTCTGACCTTCATATTTTCCCATCATTCTGTGCAACACTTTGTGGTCTTTGTGAACAATGTGTACTTACAACGGAAAATGGTTGTGATTTCCTTGATTTAGGTGGTCTCTCAGGCACTCTTGACGATGGACTTTATGAGTTTAAAAATCAGTTCAACCCTATTATCATCGAATATGCAGGTGAATTTGATTTAAAGGTCAACAGTTTCAAGTACAGCATTATGGAAAAAGGCTTACCAATCCTTAAAAAGATGTATTCAAAATTGAAAAAGTTAATAAGAAGATAAAAATAAACCACTTGATTATGAATTTCCATATCAAGTGGTTTTAAATTTTAACAGATAAATCGGAGTTTGTCGAGATGATTATGTAATTTCTTGGTGTCACGGTAGGGCGGGGTCTTGACCCCGCCCTACCAACATATATCAAATTATTT
>JAFTUP010000316.1 GCA_017466205.1 Clostridia bacterium | reverse complement strand
TGAAATTGGGATAATTAATGGTACGGGAGATAAAACATTTTCTCCTGAAATGTTTCTAACTAGAGAACAAGCAGCGGTAATCTTAAATAGAACATTGAAATTCTTAAATATAGAAAATAAGCAAGAACCCTCTGTGAATTATTGTGATTTTGATCAGGTTTCAGAATGGGCAAAAAATGATGTCAGTGAAATATATCAATTCGGAATCATGATAGGAAATGATGAAGGACAATTTAATCCTCAAAGTCGTTGTACAACAGAGGAGATGATTGTCGCAGTTATGAGAGTTTATGAGTTGATAAAATAGTTTCATAATAATTGAGTGACAAATTTATTCATCTATATCAAAAAACGAGTACATAAAAAAGAAAGGATGAAATTTATGAAAAAATTAATCAGTACTGTGCTTGCAGCGACTATGTTGTTATCATTAAATATTGGTGTCTCGGCTTCTGATATATCTGCAAATGATAAAGTTGAACTCGCTACCAATAGTGACGGCTTTATTACTGCAAATTGGGATAAAGTAGAATATATCAGTGTTGACGAGTATATTAATAAGTACGGCGGTGAAGACCGTGTGAATAAAGCATTTAATCAGGCTGAAGTTCAACATGAGGCTATGCTTTTAAATGCTGAAGGGAAAGAAGAAAAAGCTATTGCACTATTAAATGCAAAAGATTCAGTTAGCGATGAAACAAGTGATTTGTTATTAAGTCTGAAAGAAGGAAAATTTTTAGGATTAGAAATTGAGAGTATATCAGATTTGCCTCCTAATAATACTAATCTTTCGTTGCGGTTAAAAAAAGAAAATGAATCGACAGGAAAAATAGAAGCAACTCCAACAGCAGAAGTTTCTAATGAGTTGGGAACAAACTCAACAACAGCAAATAATGTTTATCAAGGCACACACTCACTTGATGGTTCACCATATAAATTCTATTATACTTCTCAGTATGCGAATGCTAACGACCTGTATGAACCAGAGTCCGGTTCATATTTTTATAAGTATGGTTATTCATGGAAGGGAGACTATCGCTGTACTGCCGATGTAACATTTAATAGTAACACGAAATTGTATAGTGGAAGTCAATCTGTTAATATGTATGTGTTTATTGGAGCGACAACAAGTTCTTCGGCTGTTGGTGGTGCCCATAATATTGATTTTGGATTTATGGCAAATCCAAGTGCTTCTAACAGAAACAAGGGACTTTATGCTGTTCGTAACATTGATAGAGGCTCTACATTTGATGTAGAAGCTTTCCCTAAAGTTAATATTACTGGAACATCAACCAATCCAATGTCACTTGAGTCTAAAACTGTAAAGTTGCAATTAACCATAGATACATTAGGAAATGTAGAAACTGTAATGTATGTCAACGGTTCGATGATATATTATAAAACACAATCGGTAACAGGTTTTGTTTCAGGAAACAATGCAACATTGACCTTCTTTGAAGCTATGTCTTGTGTAGATGCAAATGGTGTGAACACAAATCCGACAAGTGGTTCATATTTTAAAAATGTTAATTTCAGCAATACAATGTTATATAGTTATAATGATGGAGAGAGAGCTTTCGGAACTTACGGCGATGATACATATTGTGTATATATTTGTAAGCCATCTGACATTACTTATTCCTACGGAACAAATTCCGAATCGGTTTCTATTATATATAACTAATTTTAAAAGTGCCCGGCATAATAGTGCCGGGCCTAACCTAAAATAGGAGGCAAATATTATGAAAAAAGTATATATTTCTTTACTGTGTTGCTTAATGATGATAACTACTACAGTGATAGCAGAGGCAAAATTCAATGATATTAGTGATCATTGGGCAGAAAATGTAATTGAAAAATGGCAAGACTCTGGATATATCAATGGCTATCCTGACGGAAGTTTCAAACCGAACAATCCTGTTACAAGAGCAGAATTGTCAAAAATATTATCTTCAGCATTTGATTTACAAGAAACCACTACGCTTACTTATGAGGATATAACTAATGGTGATTGGTATTATCCGTATTTAGAGAAAACCGCCACATATATCCCCATGTATGCACTTCCAACTCTTTACGAGTCAAATATTCCATACAGCGAAAACCAAGGAAAAAATAAATTTTTACCTACAGATAAGGCAATAAGAATGCATGTTGCAGAAGCACTGGTGAAAATAAAATTAGATACAGAAAAAATAGATATTGAGGAGTTATCAATTCAGGAAATAAATGAACAGGTGAAAACTGTTTTTAATGATGATGAGTACAGTAATTTGATAGCTATACCCGGAAGTGGTATTCCGCAAAATGTTCAAAGAATGAATAAATACACATGGTTGGCATATAAACTTGATATAATGATCGGTAGCGATGGATATTTTAATCCTTATGGTTATATGACAAGAGCAGAATTGATAACTGCAATTGATAGAATTATCACCCAATAATATAATAATGAGATTGAAAGACATTGTTGCAATAATATGTAACACAAGAATACTTCCAATCAATGGTAGTGAGTATTTGTATTGGGATGGTGGTTCTAAAAACAGAAAATGTTCAGTTAGGAAATTCTTATGATATTATTGCTCAGGGTGTCAAAAGCGAACTTTTAGAAAATTACTATTCCTAAATTTGATTTGTGTCAGAGGAGGATGGTATGGGTAAGGCATTTATAACTTTTTTTGTGACATTTGCTACTGAAATTTTGATAACATGTTGCACAAAGATAGAGGTAGGACTTCTTGTTGGAATACCTCTTATTGGTGGGCTTATCGTTTGTTTTTTACAGAAAAATAAGTATTACACTATTCAGGGTTAAGAGAAATTCCTTGTGATAAAATCTGAAATTGCAAGAAATGACCTTGTTCCAATTCGGAACAAGGTCATTTTGCAAAAGAGTTGGTAAAATAGTAGAAATATAGTAATATATATTGCTTAAATCTAAAAAATATGGTAAAATAAAAATAAGAAATTCAACGGATGCAAGGTGTGATAACAATGAATGATGAAGAAAAACAAATATTGAATGAGGTCATTGCCGCCCTGCAAAGTAAAGGTTATGATCCATACGGTCAGATTTACGGATATGTCAAAACGGGCAATGA
>JAFTUP010000315.1 GCA_017466205.1 Clostridia bacterium | reverse complement strand
CTTTATATTGAAAAAGATTCATCAATAATTGCATCACATAATACTGATGATTTTACTGATAATGCTTTGATTTTTGCTGATAATTGTGAGAATATCGGTATAGCAGGTCCCGGAAAAATTTGCGGTGAAGGCAATTTCTTTTCGTTAAAGCCTCATTTACCGCCAAAAACAACACCATTTAACAGAACACTTGATGTGTGGGATATGAGACAGGAGTACAGAAAAAGAATCCGTTTTCCCCATAAGAGTAAATACGGATTTTTACTTTTGTTGAAAAACTGTAACCGAATTAAGCTTTATAATCTCATACTTGAAAATTCATCAATGTGGACAGTCAATGTTAATTCATCAAAAAATGTCAATATCTCAAATGTTGTGATTAATAATAACCGTCACGTTGCTAATTGCGACGGAATTGATATTTGCGGTTCATCAGATGTTGTTGTGGAAAAATGCTTTGTATCAACAGCAGACGACGGTATTGTAATTAAAAATAATATGAGTGTCACAACATCAGGTGATGACGGACTTGCAATCAAAAACAACCTGAAATTTTCAGGAGATAACGAAATGAGTAACATTCGCATAAGTGATTGTGAGGTAATTTCCTGTACAAATGCTTTTAAAATCGGCACAGAAACCTCTCTTAATATCAGTGATGTTACGGTTAAAAATTGCAATTTTTACTTGACTGATATTTATCCCGGAGGAGTAAGCGGTATTTCAATTGAGTCCTGCGACGGTGCAACTGTTAAAGACGTGAATATTTCAGATGTTGAAATGAATTCAATGGCTTGTCCTGTGTTCATTCGACTTTGTAATCGTAATGGCGATAATCGACCTGAGCTTGATGGTAAAGGACAGATTAAAAACATCTCAATCAAAAATATCAAAGCTGAAAATGTTGAAATTCCAATTATGATTATAGGTATTCCTAATCAAAAAATTAAGGATGTCAAGCTTGAAAACTTTGATGTGAAATACAAGAACGGAATTGATTATTTTGATTTCAGATTTCAAATTCCTGAACAGGAAAAAGAGTATCCTGAATGTAACAGGTTTGGTAACCTGAACGCTTACGGTGTATTTCTTCGTCACGCTGACAACATTCAAATCAGAAATGTGAATGTAACACCGAGAAAATACACATTAAGAAGCTATAAGAAAATAATTGATTGTGAAAATGTTAAAATAATGAAGGTGTAATTATGGATATAAGAGAAAAAATGAATAGTGTAGATTTGTATTTGTCAATGGATGAAGAACTGTTTAATGAACAACTTACATATCTTGATAAATTATATGATTTTAATATGACAAGACCGTCAGAACTTCCGAAAAGAACAGAAATGCTTAAAAATATGTTTGCTGAAATAGGTGAGGACTGTTATATCGAACCACCGTTACACGCAAATTGGGCAGGCAAGAATGTTCACTTCGGTAAAGGTATTTATGCCAATTTCAACTTAACGCTTGTTGATGATACTCATATCTATGTTGGTGATTATACAATGCTTGGACCAAATGTTGTTTTGGCAACTGCTGGTCATCCTATTTTACCTGAACTTCGACCTTTGGCATATCAGTATAATATGCCTGTACGAATTGGTAATAACTGTTGGCTTGGTGCAGGAGTTGTTGTATTACCCGGAGTTACAATAGGGGACAACTCTGTAATTGGTGCAGGAAGTATAGTTACAAAGGATATCCCTGCTAATGTAGTTGCAGTAGGAAACCCTTGTAAAGTTCTTCGAGAAATAAATGACCACGACAAAGAGTATTATTTCAAGGACAGAAAAATCAAATTATAATTTGTCGTGCTCTTTTTATTTGATGTATATAGAGTAGGGCGGGGGCTTGCTCCCGCCGATAAGTAACACGCGAACCAGTAACGGCGGGGTCAAGACCCCGCCCTACAGTGATATCAATTGGTTATATTTTAAATCAGCGTCGCAGACCCTACAATTCCGAATTACGCATTACGAATTTCGAATTATCCCAATAAACTCCGATTTATTTGTATAACGCGTAGTGGCAGGCTTCCATGCCTGCTTTTTTCATTCTGAGCGTCAGCGAAGAATCTCAAATAATTATTGATTTTTCTATAAAATGGTGGTAAACTAATTATGCAACACAAACTGAATAATTAGAATTAGCGGTATCTTTTTCTTTTTTTAGGGAATAATTATACCCTTTTTTAACCATAATTTCTTTTGGATTTGGTAAAAGCGCAAATCCCAATAGGAAGTTATGGTTTTGATGCCCTGATTCTATAAAAGTTTGTGTAGCGACAATCGGGGTTTGCGTTTTTCGGTGCGTTGACTTCGGTTGACGCACTTTTTTGTTTTATGGAGATATTCGCGTAGTGGCATAAGCTCCCCACTTGATGGGGAGCTGTCTGCGAAGCAGACTGAGGGGCTTTCCACGCCTGCAATGTCATTCTGAGCGAAGAACCTCTTCTGCTCCCTCTGAGAGGGCGCGGGTGTCCGGTGGACACCTCTGCGAAGCAGAAGCGCTGTCTGAGCCGGCAGGCGAGTAATGAGCTGTCAACGAAGTTGACTGAGGGAGTTGTCATTCTGAGCGAAGCGAAGAATCCCGTAAAACAAAAAAACAGAATTGGAGGAAAGAAAAAATGAAAAAAACAAAGAAAATTTTATCAGTCACCTTGGCATTGATAATGATAATCTCAATCGTTCCAATGTCAACAATCACAGCAAGTGCTGAGGGTTATTATTATGATTATGATGATAAAGAAATAATATGTGGTGATTATGAGTATGCTATAATCTCAGAAGAAGATAAAACATGTGTTGTGGAAGAGTATCGTGGAACGGATACTGAAGTGTTTATTCCGACTGAAATTAACGGATATACTGTAATTGAACTTTATATTTCGTGTTTTTACTATAGCAATATTACAAGTATTTCAATTCCAAATACTGTTGTTGAAATTGATGCACAAGCTTTCATTGGTTGCGAAAATCTTACAAATATAAAAATACCGAATAGCGTAACAACAATTGGTAACGGTGCATTTTCTAATTGTACAAGCATTGAGAATTTAATAATTCCTGATAGCGTTATTTCAATTGGAAATGGTGCGTTTTGTTGTTGCACAAATCTTAAAACTGTAATTATAGGTAAGAATGTTCGAGATTTAGAATATGATTTTGAAACTTATGGATATTATGGTAAAACATTCAGTGGGTGCTCAAGCCTTGAAAAGATTACTGTTGACGATGAAAATCAGTATTATTCAAGTGATGAAAATGGTGTTCTTTTCGATAAAAATAAAACAACCATTATTCAATATCCTATTGGCAATACAAGATTATATTACAATATTCCTGAAAATATAATATCAATTAGTGATTTTGCATTCTCATTTTGTGATAGTCTCACAAGTGTAACAATTCCTGACAGTGTAACAACGATTGGCAGTCGTGCATTTACTTCTTGTGCAAGCCTTACAAGTGTAACAATCGGTGACAGTGTAAAATCAATTAGTGATTATGCATTTTATGATTGCACAAGCCTTACAGATGTATATTATTCCGGCACAGAAGAACAATGGAACGCTATAACAATAGGCGAAGAAAACGACCCACTTCTCAATGCAACAATTCATTTTTATGAGCCGGAACATACACATAGTTATGAATCGATTGTAACACCACCAACTTGTACAGAGCAGGGTTATACAACACACACTTGTGAATGTGGTGACAGTTACGTTGATAATTATGTTGAGCCAAGCCACACATCAAAAACAATTACAATCCCAGCAACTTGTACAGTAGCAGGTATGGAATATAATGTATGCGAAATCTGTGGCGAAACTCTTGGTAATTCAACAGTTCTTCCCGCAACAGGTCACACAGCAGGGGAATGGGAAGTAGTTCTTGAAGCAACTTATGAAGCAGACGGAAAGAAAGTACAAAAATGTACTACTTGCGGTGAAATTGTGGCAGAAGAAGTAATTCCAATGCTTATAAAAATTGTTGTAACAGATGAAGATACTGATATTTCAATCGAAGTAAAAGATGATGAATATAACGGTGTTGTTGATATAGTTGTTGAAGAATCATTTGACGGAACAGCTTTTGATGTTATTGATACAACACTCGATGCATCACAGAAATTCATTTATGACATCACAATGACGGTTGATGGTGTTGTTACTCAACCAACAGGAACAGTGACAGTCAGAATTCCACTTCCAGAGGGCTATGACCCAAATCGTTCATTTGTGTATCATGTAAATACTGAAACAGGTATAGTTGAAAAAATGCCTGCAACCTATGAAGATGGATATATGGTATTTGAAACAACACATTTCAGTTACTATGCAATAATTGAAGAATACAACTACACATTCTCAATTCAAGAACTATCAAGAACAGAAATTCGTAACAAAGACGGAATTATTCTTCATGCAAATGTTGAGGGAACAGCACCTGCAGGCTCTTATGTAGTATGGACATCAAGTAACAGTAACTTTGACGAAGATGCAGACGGAAATAATTTAACAGTTATTGCAAAGAACAAGGGTTACACAACATTCACAGCAATTCTTTGTTCAGAAGATGGCACGGAGTTAGCTCGTGACAGTGTAGAACTTTATTCAAAATCAGGCTTCTTTGATAAAATCGGCGGTTTCTTCCGTTCACTCTTTGGTTCAAAAAAGATTTATGAATATTAAATAATAATAGAAAAAATCCGCCGGTGGGAACCGGCGGATTTTTTCGGTACGAGTGTTATAAAGGATTTTCTTAAAATACAAGTAAAATCGGCTTCAAACTACGAGTATTCTTTGATTTTATGGTTTAATCTGCAAAATGATGATTATTCATTGATTTGATACCACTTGATTTCGTTGGCATCAAGGTGCAAGTCAAAACTTGAACCGTCGCCCACATAAATGGTTGTATCCTGTGGCTCATAAGTATTATTTACAACACAATATTTGTTGTTCTTCACATAAGCGTGAACTTCAACATTGTAGTTTGTTGAATACCAACGGAGAAGCTCATCTTCAGCATTTGCACTCCACAAT
>JAFTUP010000002.1 GCA_017466205.1 Clostridia bacterium | reverse complement strand
ATCCACCACACCGAAGTAATCCTGTAAATAGCTTTTTGTTATGTACTTTCGTTGTTTTATTCGTATTTACAAGTTGTACGCTATCGAAAAGCTCTTGTGAGATAATTGCCTCATGTGTATTCTCGACAATATAATACTGCTCCTTTTCAACATAAATCCGTTTTGTACTGCCAAGAGGTTGTTTGCTTTTTCGTGCCACCATTTTTCCAGTGTATCGCTCGTCAGTTAAAATCACTCTTACAACGGCATCACACCAATATGCTGTTGTGTTCAAGCCCGTCCAATCACGATTGGTAATTCCCTTGCTTTTCTTATACATACTCGGTGACAAAACGCCTTCTTGATTTAAGATAATAGCGATTTTCTTATACTGCATTTGCTGATAACGCATCAGGTAAATTCTCTTTACAACCTCGGCAGCTTCGGGATCAATAATCAACTGCTTGCTATTTTCAGGATTTTTCATATACCCGTAAATTGCGTAATTGGAGATATATTCTCCACGCTGATATTTCATCTTACGAACACTTTTTATCTTTTCCGATAAGTCCTGACTATACATAGCATAGGTCAAATTCGTGATTACAACATCTAAACCGCCCGTTGTTCCGGCATAGTCTTTACTATCATATTCGTTATTTACGGATATAAAGCGTATTTGCAATTTAGGAAATATAATATCCATATATCTCCCAACCTCTATGTAATCCCTTGCAAATCTTGAAAAATCCTTTACAATTACACAATGAATCTGATGTGTTTCTGCTAAAACCAAAAGTTTCTTGAAATCAGGTCTGTTGAAATTCGTTCCCGTATATCCATCATCTATCAATTCAATTACCTCATAATCTACATCCTTAAACACAAATGATATATGACTATCAAGCAATGTCCTTTGATTTTTGATACTGTCACTTTCGGGGCTATCCCCATCTTCAAGCGAAAGGCGAAGATACTTTACAATGATATATTTATCCTGCAAGGCTCTCACCTCCGTTCAGCATAGACAGATATTCAGAAAAACATTCCTCATACTTCCATACTATCTCTATGCGTTTATCGAGATAAATCCTGATTTGTTTAATAAAGGCATTTACGATTTCTGCATTTAACTTTTTTGCGGTTGTATGTTTCTTTAATTCTGCAATCCATTTTTCAGCAGATAGCAATTTATTAAATCTTTCCCTCGCTTTATTATAAGTTTCAAGAGTGTCATTTTCCCTCTTTAGCTCAGCTTCAAACTGTTCTCTTGCAATTTCATATTCGGTTTCATCAAGAAGTCCTTTTGCTAAATCAGCCGTAAGCCTTACTCTGTTACTTTTCAGGTAAATGATATTTGCAAGTGCTTGGTCTGTCTTGTTTTTTAATGTTACAGCTTCTTGCCTAATCTCTGTACCATACAAAGCTTTTTGTATAGCTGTTTCAAGATTAAGAACAGCCGACATTTGCGATTTTACAGACTGCATAACAATATTTTTTAATACAGACTCATTGATTGATGTCATACTACACTCTGTAGGGAAATTCATGTGAGTAGTGCAAGTATATCTAAAGTTACCATCCTTGCCCTTCATGCGTTTCGTCTTATGACCACATTCACCACATACAACAAGTCCTTTGAAAATGTTAGATTTCTCACTACTCTTTGAACCTTTGTGAGTTGCTTCAAATTTTTCTTTTTCAGCTTGCAATATTTCTTGAACTGCATAAAATACCTCTTTGGGAATAATCGGTTGATGTGTATTTTCTATTACTATCCAATCTTTCCTATCAACATATTCACTTGGCATACCGTCAAAAAAGTGCGATTTTGTTTTACCTTGCACCATATTTCCAATATACACTTCACTCTTTAAAATCTTGCTTACTGTGCCTGTATGCCAATACAAAGATTCAGCATATTTCTTATGTTGCACAAGCCCCTTGTCATACTTATATTTTGATGGTGTGGGTATTCCCATTTCAAACAATCTTCGGGCAATAGTCATATTGCCCATTTTCTGCATTTTCAGTTTGAATATAAGTTTAACAACCTCGGCAGCTTCAGGATCAATAACAAATTTATGCTTATCTTCCTCTGATTTTACATATCCGTATGGAGCAGGGCCACCAACAAATTCGCCGTTTAACTGTTTCATTCTCAATGCGGATGCTGATTTTTTTGATAAATCCTTTGCATACATTGAATTGATAACATTCTTAATCGGTACAGAAATATCAAGCGGTGTTGCTTCATTATCTACTCTATCATTAACTGCTATAAATCTGACACCAAGCAACGGAAATACTTTCTCTACATAATCACCCATTTCAATGTATTCTCTGCCGAAACGGGATAAGTCCTTTACAACAATACAGTTGATTTTTCCGTTATAAATGTCATACATCATTCGTTGAAAATCATCACGCTCAAAATTAGTGCCTGTTTCGCCATTATCAACATAAATATCGTGTAAAATCATTTCAGGTCTGTCCTGCAAATACGACAGACATATCTGCTTTTGATATTCGATTGATTCTCTGTCAGGGTTATCTCTTTTTTCTTCAGCAGAAAGTCTTAAATATACCCCGACATTATATACGCCCAACAATTCCGGCGATATATCTATTAATCTCGGCTGTCGCTTGCTTTTTCTTGCCATTTATACCGCCTCCTTAATATTAACTTGTTCCACAAGAGATAAAAGCTGCATATATTTATCCTGATAATTGAACCTTACAACAATTCTCTTATCTTCATATACAACAATTTCTTTAACCAAATTTGCCAACAATAAACGGTTTAATTCCTTTATCTCACCGTTTTCGGTAAATACCTGAATCCACGCCATATTCCTTTGAACTTCCCTTTGGATATTCTCTTTTTCAACTGCCAACTGTGCAATCTCTTTTTC
The DNA here is from genome assembly GCA_017466205.1 of Clostridia bacterium. Classification (GTDB taxonomy): domain Bacteria; phylum Bacillota; class Clostridia; order Oscillospirales; family Acutalibacteraceae; genus Fimenecus. The sequence continues at coordinate 22 of JAFTUP010000002.1, read as the reverse complement.
CAAACTATCAATGGATAACTTT
>JAFTUP010000314.1 GCA_017466205.1 Clostridia bacterium | reverse complement strand
CATGTACACACAGGGTATTGACCCTGAGCTTGATTTCTCAAAGATGAATGAAATCAAGGAAATGTTTGAAAGAACAACAAAGATGCCTGTTGACCCAAGAAAGCCTTATGGTGGTGAGCTTGTTTTCACTGCATTCTCAGGCTCTCATCAGGATGCTATCAACAAGGGTAAGGAATATATGCGTACAAGCGGTACTGAATATTGGGAAGTTCCGTATTTACCTATTGACCCTGCAGACGTTGGTCGTGAATACGAGCCGATTATCAGAATTAACAGCCAGTCAGGTAAAGGTGGCGTTGCATATATTATGGCTGAATACGGCTACAATATGCCAAAAGCTATGCATCCTGAATTCTCAAAGGTTGTTCAGAAGGTCTGCGACGAAAAAGGCAAGGAACTTCAGAAAGAAGAAGTTTATACACTCTTCCGGCAGGAATATCTCAATGTTACCGGACCTTACAAGCTTCTCAGCTACAAGTTCTTTGAAGAAAGAGAGCACGGTGAAGACCAGTCAAGAGTACACTTTGTTGGTACAATTCAGTATAACGGTAATGAACCACAGCAGATTGAGGGTATCGCTTCAGGTCCTATCGGTGCATTCTGTCAGGCTATGAACACAATCGGTCTTGGTGATTATCACTTTATCGACTATTCAGAACACGCTGTTTCAGTTGGTTCTGACTCAAAAGCTGTCAGCTATATTCACATTACAAACCCACAGGGTAAGGATGTATTCGGTATCGGTATTTCACACAACATCAACTACGCATCAATCAAGGGTATCCTTTGTGCAGTTAACCGTTGTTTACCAAATGTAGTTAGAGAGGATTAAGATTATGAAAGAATATAATATTGTAGTATTAAAAGGTGACGGAATAGGTCCTGAAATCGTTGACGAAGCTCTTAAAGTGCTTGATGCAGCAGGTGAAAAATACGGATTTAAATTCAATTATGATTACAAGCTTATGGGTGGTTGTGCTATTGATGCAACAGGTGAGCCACTTCCGCAGGAAACTGTTGATGCTTGTAAAGCTGCTGACTGTGTATTCCTTGGTGCAGTCGGTGGACCAAAGTGGGACACTCTTCCCGGTAAACAGCGTCCTGAAGCAGGTCTTTTAGGTATTCGCGGTGCATTGGGACTTTACGCAAATCTTCGTCCTGCAAAGATTTTTGAGCCACTTAAATCTGCATCACCTATTAAGGATAGTATTATCGGTGACGGACTTGACATTATGATTGTCCGTGAGCTTACAGGCGGTATTTACTTCGGTGAAAGAGGCAGAAAAGAAGTTGACGGAGCTCCCGCAGCTTATGACACAGAAATGTATTCAGTTCCTGAAATCGAGAGAATCGCAAGAACTGCTTATGAAATGGCTATGAAGCGTAACAAGAAGCTCACAAGCGTTGACAAGGCTAATGTTCTTGAAAGCTCAAGACTCTGGAGAGAGACAGTTATTAAAATGTCAGCTGAATACCCTGAGGTTGAACTTAATCACATGTATGTTGACAACTGTGCAATGCAGTTGGTAAGAAATCCGGGTCAGTTTGATGTTATCGTAACTTCAAACATCTTCGGTGACATTCTTTCTGACGAAGCATCTATGATTTCAGGTTCAATCGGCATGTTGGCATCTGCTTCACTTGCAACAGGCAAAATGGGACTTTACGAGCCTATTCACGGTTCAGCACCTGATATTGCAGGTCAGCAGAAAGCAAATCCACTTGCAACAATCCTTTCGGCAGCAATGATGCTTCAGTATTCATTTGATGAAAAAGATGCTGCTAAATCAATTGAAGATGCAGTAAACGAAGCTCTTAAAACTGCTCGTACACCTGATATTTATGAGGATGGCTTCAAGAAGGTTACAACATCCGAAATGGGTGACCTTGTAGTATCATTACTTAAATAAAAACTTTACATCGGCGGGGTCAAGACCCCGCCCTACCATTTATTGAAGGAATTTTTATGAAAACACTTTATATCAGCGATATGGACGGAACACTTTTACAAAGTGACGGAACTTTAAGTGAATACACAAAAGAAAAACTGAATGAATTCTATAAAAAAGGGATTGCTTTTTCCGTTGCAACCGCAAGAAGTATGGTAAGTGCTATGCCTATTCTTGAGGGAGTTCACTTTGCTGCACCGATTGTGCTTATGAACGGTGTTTTTGTCTATGATACAGAGACGAAAAAGGCTGTTAAATATCACGAAATTGAACATTCAGTTTTGCAAAAAGTCCTTGACTGCTTTTACGAAAAAAATCTTCATCCGTTTATGTTCTTATATAGTGATGATTACAAGCTTTCAATCAAATATACAGAGTTCGATAATGAGGGAAT
>JAFTUP010000313.1 GCA_017466205.1 Clostridia bacterium | reverse complement strand
ATGATTCTATCAACTTAGACCTTTTTTGATTATTCCATGTGATACGTATTTGATACTCAGGGTGAATTTAATAGTTGGTTTGACTAAAGATATCTTTTATTAGTGCAACTTTATAAGAACCGTTTTCTGTCACAACACGAGAGTATCCCTTGTCATATTTTTCGTTTATCTCCAAATTTTCGTTCACAACTTCACTCTCCGAAATTTTTACAGACTTTGCTTCAAAGCTCAATCTTTGTATATACATTATATTTCCCCACCTTCGTAAATATTATTAATTATATAAAATCACACTTTTTCAAAGAATTCTTTATTAACTTCGTATATTGTTTTTTCTTCAACACCCAGCCGATATTCAATCAACTTATTTATAAATTCCTCTCCATCAATAAGGTCAATTTCTCTTTTCCCGGCATTTGATGCCTCTTCACGGGCAGCTTTTGTAAAAGTACCCGTTGTTATAAAAATTCCCTTTTCAATATCTGTAGTGAGAGAACCACGAAAATCTCTTATATCACTCGCAGATACACTTCCGGTAAACCGTTTGCATTGAAAAGCGACATTGAAACTGAAAATTCCGTTTACTTTCCATTTTCCTGTTCCATCAATACCGCCGTCCCCGGATTTTTTTGTTACACGAACTTGCGAAAACCCACATTCTCTTAAAAGAAGCATCGACAAACGCTCAAACGCATATGGATTCATATTGTGTAAGGTGTCAGCCAACTCAATTCTCCATGGCTCAAGTTCTTCGGGAATATCATCGCTATCATTTGAAGGATCATTATCGTTGATGATTTTTTCTGCTTCGGCGTTGGTTTTTCCTTTTAATTTTGTCTTTTTGATGTGTTCAGTTACTTCTTCCCTCGAAACAAAAGTTTTATCGGAAAACTCGGTAGTGATTTTCCATACTCCTCGCATACTGTTGGTTATTGCCCCGTAATTTTTCAGTCGAGTTCTTGCCCATGCGAGTTGATATTCCAATTCGGTTTGTTGAGATGCATTTCCATTGTGAGGCTCATCAACAATGTCGTCAGGCAACTTTAACATTTCAATCACTTTATCTCGTATTTCATCTATATTTGCAGAGCCGCCTAACTCTACCAAAGCCGTAAAGGTAGGCTCTACCAATTCCAACTGGGTGGGACTCTTTATTTTCTTCGCTTTCGCCATTCAAACGACACTCCTTTAAAATATTTGCTCCTTCAAAGCACAAGCAATAATATACGCCAATTCCACAGGGACGGCATTACCTATCATCTTATACCCAGTATCCACATCTGTGTAAATGAATTCAAAATCGTCCGGGAAACCTTGTAATCTTGCACATTCTCTTACGGTTAAACGCCTGTAGAGTTCTTCTTTCCCAGGAACGAAAATGCGTTTATTCTTTTCGATAAATTTCATCTTTGGAGCTTGTGGATGAAGCTGACATTGACGACCGCTTGCTTGAACTGTAAACCCTTGTTCGTTCCATGCACGAACTCTATTTCGGCTCATAAAAATTGTAGAATATGCCCCGGTGAAGTATTCGTGGTTCAAAATTGACAATTTTCCATTTGTCTTGTTTTGCGGTAACGCAGGAATTGCAGTACCCACCAAGTCTCCAATAGCATCCTTCATTGTTTTCTTTTGGTTTGAATACGGTGTTGTAGCTTTAGGAAATACAAAGGTCTTGTTCAAGTCCTTTCGTATACCAATGTAGAATACACGCTTTCTATCTTGAGGAACACCATAATCTGCAGCATTCACTAATGTAATGGAAACATTGTAACCACAATCTTCAAAGCACTTGACTATATTTTTCACAGCATCGGAATGTCGATTCGCAAGCATTCCTGAAACATTCTCTGCAAGAAAGAACTTCGGACGCTTGTCCCTTAATATTCTGATGTAGTCGTAGAACAATTTTCCTCGGTCATCATCAATACCTCTTAAGGAACCGGCTTCGCTCCAACTTTGACAAGGCGGACCGCCAATAATACCATCAACTTCACTCGGAAAATCGGATTCTTTAATGTTGCGGATATCGCCTTTTATCAACGGTGCCTTGTGGTTTTTTTCATATGTAGCCCATATTGTTTTGTCAAACTCATTCGCCATAACAATATTGAAGCCTGCCCGTTCAAATCCTAAATCAAGACCACCAGCACCTGAAAACAAACTTATTATATTCATTTTGATACAACCTCCCATTTTTTGCTTACATATTAACTCTAAAATCAGTTATTATCAAGTTATTCTATGATAATACTTGAATCTGTAACTGTATTGTCATCAATGTCATCAGTTGTATCAATTCCAAGAATTTCAAGACACTCTAACAATTTATCAGCGACCTCGTCACCTTTTGTAATAAGCGGTGCGTCAAATACGAGTCTGCCATCGAGTTTGCCATTAACCACATTCCAATCAACAAAAACAGATAAGGGTCTGTTGCCATCATATTTGCCTTCAAATGTTCTGTAGTTTAATGCTTTGCAAGCAAAATATACTGTCGGGTGCATATCAACATATTCTTCAATACTTACAATGTTATCTATAACAGATTGAGCATCGAATACATCCTCGTTAACCAACATAAAGTTCGCAATACCAGAATTCCGAATAACTCGACCATTAACTGATGCGTTTCTTTTATCAGCCGGGAGATGAGTTCCTGCGTAAACATCAATTACTTGCTCTCGACTCAAATTTACAACCCCGGACAAGTCTCCTCCGCTTTTATTTAAGAGTTCATACTTCCATCCTAATGTTATAGAGCCTGCTCCTGTTCTCTTGTGTGATTTTTTATAAATCAAGGGTTTTGCATAAAAAGCATCTGAAATACCCATCGTTGCATCAATTATTATATCTTCCCAATTCTCACCTAATATGAGTTCAGCTCTCTCGGCATTAGTTTTATTCTCTATAAAATCTGCATTTGTTTGTTTAAATGAAATTTTAAATTCTCTCTCTTGTCCATTTGCTTCTGCAAGTATGTATATATCTGTTTTAGGCTCTCCTTTACGACAGGTAGGCTTACCACATTCTATTACTGCATATTCTTCACCATCATAATAAAAAGTAACGCCTTCGTAAAACAGTTCCTTTATACCTCTTTCTGATGCTCCAAAATTTGGCATTATTATTCCTCCTTATTTCCCATAAAATCCAACACAGTAATTGCTGTGTTTCTCACATGAACCTTTATATTTTCGTTTT
>JAFTUP010000312.1 GCA_017466205.1 Clostridia bacterium | reverse complement strand
GTAAGCTCTTCACCGTTGGCACTTTTTCTTTCAAGGGACATTACAAATTCACCAATCTGTGATAAGAACTTGTATGTGTTACTGACCGTGCTTTCATTTGTTGGCAAAATTGATAAGCTGATTTTAGCACCTGATGCTTCACGCCATAATTCTGAAGACAGCTTTGACAGCATTTCAGGTGTACTGACATAAATTGTCTTTTCAAGATTTGTTGATATGTTATTTAGATTTTCATCAAGAGAGGTGAGAGCCATCTGTCTTAAAAGTGTTGCTTCCCTTTCATATTTGTTGGCTTTCACCGTTTGGACTATGGAAAATATAAGAAGAACAATCACAAGCGATACGCAAAAAATTACAATTCTTGCTTTTTTACGATTGAAAAATGATGTTTTTTCCAAAAAAATACACTCCTTTATGTGTTTGCATTTATTATTAACAAAAAATTTAAAAATATACTGTAAAAATGTGCAATTTTTATTTGCCAAATTGATATTTATGTAGTATAATTACTATGTTTAATTATGTAAAATGGGGGCAAAGAATGTGAGCGTTTATCTTGACAACAGTGCAACGACAAAACCTTGTGAGAAATCTGTCAGCAAAGCACTTGAGATGATGAACGAAAATTTTGGTAATCCTTCTTCGCTTCATTCCTGTGGCTTCAATGCAAAAAAAGAGCTTGATAATGCACGCAAAAACCTTTCCTCATTTTTAGGATGCGAGCAGAACGAAATCTTTTTTACTCCGAGCGGTACAATTGCCAATAATACTGCAATTTTCGGTACTGCAAAAGCCCGTCGTCGTGACGGTAAAAGGGTTATTACCACCTTGCTTGAGCATCCCAGTGTGATTAAATGCTTTGAAAATCTTGAGGAGCAGGGCTATGAGGTTGTTTACCTTAAACCTGATGTTAATGGCAAAATCAATCTCAGTGAGCTTTCAAATGCAGTTGACAGCAATACAATTCTTGTCAGTGTTATGGCTGTTAATAATGAGGTTGGTTCTATCCAGGATATTTCAAAAATCAAAGGGATAATTAAAGATAATAAATCAAAGGCATATTTTCATTGTGATGCTGTTCAGGCTTTCGGAAAAATTTTGCTTAAACCAAAGAAGCTTGGTATTGACCTTATGAGTATGAGTGCTCATAAAATTCACGGAATCAAGGGTGCCGGTGCTTTATATGTAAGCAATTCAGTTCGAGTGCTTCCCCATATTCTCGGCGGAGGTCAGGAGAACGGAATGGTTTCGGGTACTGAGGGTATTCCTGCAATATGTGCTTTTGGTGAGGCAGTCAACGATATTGGTAATGTTGAAATGAATTTGCATAATGTCAGGTGCGTGAGAGATTACTTCATTGAAAAAATCACCACTATGGATAAGGTTTATGTTAATTCGCCTGATGATGCATTACCTTATATTATAAATATTTCCGTTGAGGGCGTTCCGTCACAGGTAATGCTCAATTCATTGTCATCAATGGAAATTTTCGTTTCAGCAGGTTCAGCTTGCTCCAAGGGACACAGAAGTAATGTCCTGAGCTCCATGGGTGTTCCGCCTAAAAACATTGACAGTGCTATCCGAATCAGCTTGTCAAAATTTACCACGGAAAATGATATGGATTTGTTGTATAATGGAATTTGTGAAACTGCTAATCGTGTCAGGAGATGAATATGAAAGAAATAATACTTATTAAGAATGGCGAGCTTGCTTTAAAGGGCCTGAACCGTTCTACATTTGAGGATATTCTGATTAAAAATATCAGAAAAAGAATTAAACCGTTAGGTGAATTCGAATACAGAAAAGAGCAATCTACTGTATCAGTTGTTCCGATGGACGACTACATAGATATGGATGAGGTAAGTGAGAGAATCAGTCGCGTTTTTGGTATTGCAGCTTATTCAAGAGCCTTGCAGGTTGAAAAGGATATGTCAGTAATACTTGAACAAGCACCCGAGTATCTTGCAGAACAGTTAAAGGAAGCAAGAACTTTTAAGGTTGAGGGTAAGCGTTCTGATAAAAAGTTTCCGCTTAAATCACCTGAAATCTCTGCTGAGGTTGGCGGTGCAATCTTAAGTAAATTCCCGCACTTAAAGGTTGATGTACGAAATCCTGATATTCTTGTTACCATCGAAATCAGAGAAAAATTTGCTTTTATCCGCGGTAATCAGACTAAAGGTGCAGGCGGTATGCCGACAGGTACAGCCGGTAAAGCGTCAATCCTTATTTCAGGTGGTATTGACAGCCCTGTTGCAGCATATATGATGGCTAAGCGCGGACTTGTTCTTAATGCAATTCACTTTGCTTCTCCGCCATACACATCACCTCAGTCAGAAGAAAAGGTTCATAACCTTCTTCGTAAGGTATCAAAGTATAGTGGAAACATTTGCTTATTAATAGTAGGCTTTACTGAAATTCAGGAAGAAATCAGAGATAAATGTCCTGAAGAGTTATTCACCTTGATTATGAGACGTTTTATGATGAGAATTGCACAGCGTATTGCTGAAAAAGAGGAATCCAAAGCACTCATAACAGGTGAAAGTCTCGGTCAGGTTGCAAGTCAGACGCTCAATGCTCTTGCTTGTACTGATGCAGTTGTTGGAATGCCTGTTTTCAGACCTTTAATCGGTCTTGATAAGGATGAAATAATTAAGGTTTCAAGAAAAATTGATACTTTTGATATTTCAATTGAGCCTTATGAGGATTGCTGTACAGTGTTTACTCCCAAGCATCCTAAAACAAAGCCGCAGATTTCAGTTATTGAAGCTGCAGAGCAGGCTCTTGATGTTGATGCTCTTATTGAAAGAGCGCTTTCAAACGTGACAATTAACAATATTTGTTTTTAGGAGTAGGTTATGAAGCTTGAAGAAAAAGTAGTAGCCAAACTTTCAGAAAATAAATTGGTTTTAGCGTGTGCTGAATCCTGTACAGGCGGTCTCATAGCAAAGCGAATTACAGATGTAAGCGGCTCGTCAGCAGTTTTCAATTGCGGAATTGTCAGCTACAGTAATGAGATTAAGGAAAAAGTCCTTGGAGTAAAAAAAGAAACATTAAACCGATACGGTGCAGTCAGCGAACAGACTGTCCGTGAAATGGTGAAAGGTGTTCTCAGAGTTTCAGGTGCTGATATCGCAGTTTCTGTTTCAGGAATTGCAGGACCTAATTCCGATAATACAGAAAAGCCTGTAGGATTAATTTATTTAGCAGCATCTGACGGAAAAGAAACGGTCGTTAAAATGCTTAATAACTCTTTTTCAGAAGATGTAAGAAACAGTAACAGAACAAGTGCTTCTGATGAGGCCTTGAAAATGATAATAAATATGATAGGAGATTAAGACTATGGAAAAGAAAAACAATGCTAATGTAAAAAAGATAATTATTGCTGTTTGTGTAGTAGTTTTCCTTGTTGCTGCAGTATTTTTAACAAAATTCTTCATTGACAAAAATAATGAAGGCAATGTTGATGTAAGCAATAATCCGTCAACAGAGCAGACTCAGACTACTGAGCCGGAGCCTAAGCCCGACTATTCAGAGTACCTTGCAAAGAACCCTGAAACAGTTGGTTGGCTTAACATTCCGGGAACAAACATTAACGCTCCTGTTGTTCAGACAATAGATAATGACTATTATATGGACCATAACTTCGAGCAGGAATCAGAGTATCGCGGTGCAATTTTTATGGATTATCGTAATGATGCTTCAGACCTTGATGCTAATACAATCATCTACGGACATAACTCTTATGACGGTAAGGTTTTATCTGACCTCGCACAGTATGATGATATTGAATTCTATAAGGAGCATCCTGTTATCGAATTCAATACACTTGATAAGTATTATCAGTGGAAAATCTATGCAGTAATCATCACAAATCAGATTGCAAGTGAAGATAACGGCTATGTTTTCAACTTCATCTATCCACACATGGAAGGTCCGAACTTTGAAGGTTATGTAAATGAGTTGAACAAGCGTACACTTTACTATACAGGTGTTGATATCAAGGATGGTGACAGAATTCTCACATTGTCATCCTGCTGCAGAAACCTTGATATGTCAAACTATCGTGCAAAGACAAGTATTGTTGTTATTGCCCGTGCAGTAAGACCCGGTGAGGATCCGACAGTTGATACATCACAAGCTTATGTAAACGAAAATCCAAAGTACCCACAGCTTTACTACACAAAGCACGGTATTGAAAATCCTTTCAAAAACGACGAAAAATGGTATCCTGTTGAGGTTAAGAAATAATGAGTAAGAAAGAAAACAATAATAATATGCTTTCTTTTGATAAACTCCGTGAGGGACTCGGCATTGAGGGTGAGTTGCCTGCTTCAAAGGACTTGAAAATCATCGTTGAGGATAATCCTCCGCCAAGAAAAACTGTTGCCAAGTCCCATGTGGAAGGTAAGACAGTACAGGAAAACGGTAATACCTTTATTGATATTACTGACCGGTTTACATTTAATGAGGTTCAGCCTGTTAAGGATGTTGATATTAGTTCAGAACCTGCAGAAACTCCTGTTGCATCTGTGGCGGTTGCTCCTAAAAAGAGAGTAAAAACCTTTAATGAGATTTTTATCGACTTTTTCAAATCATTTATTCCTCTTAAAACAGACAGTGGTAAGGAAATTTTTCAGAAAATTGCAATGGACTTTTCAATTATCCTTATTATTTGTTGTTTAGTTGGTATAATCGGAGTCCTTGTTGAGTATAATCAAAGCTCAGGCAGTAATATTTCACAGGATTCAGCAGTGGATAACCTGGTGGATAATGAATATGCTGATGCGTGGAAGGATGCATATCAGCAAAGCTCAGGAGCGAGCTTTCCTGTTGGTATGAATTCAAAATATGCTTATCTTTATACTCAGAATCAGGACTTGGTAGGATGGCTTAAAATCAATAACACAACTATTGATACACAGCTTGTTCAGAGCGATGATAATGAGTATTATGCTTCAAGGGATTTTTATAAAAACTCAAGTCAGTACGGTTGTCCTTATCTTGATTATAAAAACAATAGTGAAGCTCTTGATGATAATACAATCATTTACGGACCTTATATGTCAAACGGTCTTTCTTTCACAGCGCTTGACCAATACAAATCACTTGAAGGCTATAAAAATTCTCCGTTGATTGAATTCAGCACACTTTATAATACATATACTTTTAAGGTGTTTGCAGTGTTTATAGCTGATGAGGATTCGTCAAAGGATAATGGGTTCGTTTATACAGGAACAAACTTTGTTTCTGATGCTAAATTTTCCGAGTTTATCAATGATGTTAAACAAAGAAGTCTTATAAATACTGATGTTTCAGTACAGACTGATGATAAAATCATAACACTCGTAACATCATCAAATGAGTTTGAGGGTGCAAGACTTGTTGTTATGGGAAGAATGGTTCGCGAAAACGAATCAATTGAGGTGGATGTGAATTCTGCTACTCTTAACACATCGCCAAAATATCCCCAATCCTGGTATGAAAGCAAGAGTAACAATCCATTTTCATAAATAGTTGGGAAGAAGAGAGGTTTTGAAAATGAAAACTAAGGTGTTGTCACTTAATGTTGACGCAAGTATGTCCTTTGCTCGTTTTCAGGCAAGATTAGAAAGCAGTATCAAACCGTTTGTAACTGAAGAGCATTTCCTGGAGTTTACTGACATCAGAGAAATGTTTGTTGCATTACAGGATGCTTTAGCTAATGATGAGCTTGTAATTACAGCAGTTGATGTAAGAAATTATTTAAAATTTAAAAACGCTTTGATTCAGGCATTCGGAACAGATGTTGTATATAATCCGACTGTTCTTAATAAAATTGAATCAACTGATCTTAATGATAAAAAGAAAAAGGGATTTTCTATTTTCCCTGAGCCTGCAACGGTCTTTGTAAGTGAAGACGGTCTGTATTCAGGTATGGTTATGGAAAACGGCAGCCAGTATCTCGTTCTTCTTCCGATTGATAATGACAGAATAGATTATATTCTCAGAAACGGACTTGTTCCGTATCTCAGTGAGAGAATAGCTACAGAAAATTCTTTTGAGGTTCCTGTTACTCAATCACCTGTTGCTGAAAAGGTTGCAGTTGCAGTAAATACTATTTTAGAGTCCAATTCACTTGTTGCTGTTAACGGTACTCGTAATGCAGAGGTTCTCAAGAGCTGTGGCGATTCAGTTGAGGGCTTTAACAAGGCTTTTGTGTTTACTCCTTATGTTGAGGATAAAGGAAATATCAATCCTACTGAATATACAGCACAGCTTGCACGTGCAAGCCTTGATTTATCGTCTGCAAATATCGGTGCTTGTATCAGTGACATTTATGAGGCAAATGAGCTTAAATATATCTGTATTGCAGTTTCAAAGGACGATACTGCAATCGTAAGAAAGCTTTATATCGGTGAAAACGAAACAGAAAATGAGCTTGTTGAAAGTGCTGCACTTGAGCTTATTGAACTTGTTGCAGAAAAAGCATCAGGTCAGAGAAGTGTTGGTATTGAAATTACCGATGAAAATGCAATTACAGAAGATGATAAAAAGATTTCAAAGAAAAAACCTCTTGCAATTCTTGCTATAGTTGTTGGTATTGCAATTATTGTCTGTGCTGTTATCGGTATCTTGTTCCAGAACCAGAAGAATGGTGGTATTAAAGAAGCTTTAGGATCTCTTTTCAAAACTGAAGAGTCAACTACACAGGAGTCAACTACTGCTCCTCCACCGACAGAAACTGCTACTAAGGCTGCGGAAGTTCAGACTTTTGACCCTGCACTTTTAAAGCTTTCAGATTTTCTTGTTCAGGAAATTATGAATATGTCTGAAGCGGAAATTGCTCAAAAAATGACAGCAGTAAACAACAAAGCACCTGAGTATATTACTGTCAACGGTGAAAAAATTGAACCTAAAATTGCTCTTGCAAGACTTATAGCAGCTGATTATTCGTCAGGTGTCGGAGCTGAAGCTGTCAAAGCACAGGTTGTTGCTGCATATTCCTGCCTTAAATTCCTTGATAACGGCTTTAATATTGAGGGAGTGAGAATTGCAGAGAGCTACAGTAGTCTTATTATGGATGCTGTTGATGAAGTTTACGGTGAATATCTTACATACAATAATTCTCCTGCATTCCCGATTTATCACTCTCTTACAGCAGGCGCAACTTATGATGTTGCAGGCAAGCTTCCTTACATCAAGAGCTATAAAACAGAAAACTCTCTTGATTATGCTCAAAAAGATTATAATACAGAAAAAATTTATTCAGCAGATTCAATTAAAGAAATCTTACTTAAATATGACAGCTCTATGAGTCTTTCTGAGAATCCTGCCGAATGGCTTGTAATTACATCTCATAATCAGTCTGTTTCCGGTGAAGTCGGTTATGTTGAAACAATTTCTGTCAACGGAACTGAAATGACAGGTATTGAATTCAGAATGAAAGTTATGGGTGCTATTGAATTACCTTCGCTCTGCTTCACAATTACTTACGATGATATACTTTCAAGATACATTATCAAATCTTATGGTCAGGGCTACGGTGCAGGTATGAGCCTTTTCGGTGCAAAGAAGCTTGCTTCTGACGGAAAAGATTATAAAGCAATTCTTGCAACATATTATGAGGGAACAACACTTTCTGAGGAGGTAACAGTATGAGTATATTAGTCACAGGCGGAGCGGGTTTTATCGGTTCACATACCTGTGTTGAGCTTCTCAATGCAGGATATGAAATTGTAGTTGTAGATAACCTTTACAACTCGAGTGAAAAATCTCTTGACAGAGTCCGTGAATTAACAGGTAAGGACTTTGCATTCTATCCTTATGATATTCGTGATAAGGAGAATATGAGCAAGGTATTTGAAGAACATAATATTGATGCTTGTATTCACTTTGCAGGACTTAAGGCTGTTGGTGAAAGCTGTCGTGAGCCTTTAATGTATTACGATAACAATATTGGAGGTACATTGGCTCTTTGTGAGGTTATGGCAAAATATAACTGTAAAAAGATTGTATTCAGCTCTTCAGCAACAGTTTACGGTATGAACAATATTTCTCCGCTTAAAGAGGATATGAAAACAGGCGGTACTACAAATCCTTACGGTACAACAAAATATATGATTGAGATTATTCTTGATGACTTCCATAAGGCTGATAAGGATTGGGCTGTTACTCTTCTTCGTTATTTTAATCCGATTGGTGCTCATAAGAGTGGTAAAATTGGTGAAAATCCTAATGGTATCCCCAATAACCTTATGCCATATATCACTCAGGTAGCTATTGGTAAATTACCTTATTTGAATGTTTTTGGTGATGACTATAATACTCCTGACGGAACAGGTGTCCG
>JAFTUP010000311.1 GCA_017466205.1 Clostridia bacterium | reverse complement strand
GGTGGATTCATTTTAAATCTTCCGTGTTCCTGTAAATCTTTATCTGATAAAATAAGATAATGAGGGCCTGTTTCGCAAGTAATGTCAACACCATCTTTTTTAGCCTGACGAATGAGTTCAACACTCTCTTTTGTAGAGATATGGCAAACATGATATGCACAGCCTGTTTGTTTTACAAGTTCAATATCTCTTTCAATCTGTTTCCACTCACTTTCAGAACAAATCCCTTTATGCCCATGTTCCTCGGCATATTTTCCTTTATGAATGTATCCACCATCAAGCAAGTCATTAACTTCACAATGTGCAACAATCATTTTATTATGTTCTTTTGCTATTTTCATAGCTTCAAGCATCATTTCATCACTTTGAACTCCCCTGCCATCATCGGAATATGCTATGCACATATCAGCCATTCCGGATAAATCAGAAAGTTCCTCACCCATTTCATTAACTGTTATTGATGCATAAGGATAAACATTGATAACAGCATCTCTATTGATAATATCAATTTGTTCCTGCAAATGCTCAACAGAATCGGGAACTGGCTTTAAATTAGGCATTGAACAAACAGATGTATATCCACCATGAGCAGAGGCAAGAGTTCCTGTTTTAATTGTTTCTTTATAAGAAAAACCCGGTTCACGGAGATGCACATGTACATCTGTAAAACCGGGAAAAACATAATAACCTTTAAAATTATATACAACATCAGCATAATCAGATGAAATAGAGTCAGAAATATCGGCAATTATTCCGTCATTAATTAAAATATCTTTATTAATAAATTGTGAGTTATAAAAAACTGTTGCATTACTAATCAATTGTTTCATTTTATCACCCAATATAAAGAAATTTTCTCTTTAATATAGTACCATATTTAGATGTTGTATGTCAATAAAATCAAAGCACAATATATGTAAAAAAGTGGAGTTTTTTGGACTCCACTTTTGTTGAAATTAATAGTTTTCAGCTTTCATCATAAAATATGCTTTAGGATGAGCACAAACAGGACAAATTTCAGGTGCATCCTTACCAATATGCACGTGTCCACAATTAGAGCAAATCCACATCATATCGCCATCGCGAGAGAAAACAAGACCGCCCTGAATATTTTCAAGCAGCTTCTTATATCTTTCTTCGTGTTCCTTTTCAATAGCACCAACCATCTCAAAAAGAGCAGCAATATGGTCAAATCCTTCTTCTTTAGCAACCTTAGCAAATTCAGCGTACATCTCTGTCCACTCATAATTTTCGCCTGCAGCAGCATCCTTAAGATTTTCAACAGTTGTTGGAATGCCTCCGTCGTGAAGAAGCTTAAACCAAATTTTTGCATGTTCTTTTTCGTTATTAGCTGTTTCCTCAAAAATCTGTGCTATCTGAACATAGCCATCTTTCTTTGCTTTTGATGCATAATATGTGTACTTGTTTCTCGCCTGAGACTCACCTGAAAAAGCAGCCATAAGATTAGCTTCTGTTTTTGAACCTTTAAGTTCCATAATATCACTCCTAATTTTTTAGTATTATTTTACCATAAAAATAAAAAAATACAATATAAATTAAAAAATATTAATTCTAAGTTTTATTTATTGTACTCTATTTTTCGTTTTTAGGAAGCAGATTTTAATTTTTCTGCGCTGATTGGCTTTTGACAGCTCGAAGTTGCTAACATTCTTTCAGCAAAAATTGCATAGCCTTGTTTTGGGTTGTTAACAAAAACGTGAGTTACTGCTCCGACTAATCTACCATTCTGAATTATCGGACTACCGCTCATTCCTTGAACAATTCCGCCTGTCAATTCAAGTAACTTTTCATCCGTTATTTTTATAACCATATCTTTATTTTTTGATGTAGAATTAGAATATATTCTTGTAATCTCTATATCATAATATTCAGGTTCTGAATCCATAACTGTACACAAAATTTGTGCTTCTCCTTCTCTTATCTCCTGCTTTACAGCAACAGGAATTTTATCAGTTTTGTCAGTTTCAGCATATCCATATATTCCTGTCTCGTCATTCAGGCACAATATCCCGGATTTTTCACCGGTAAACACACCACACAACTCACCAACATTTCCAAATGAACTTTTATACATTCCGCTCAATTTCACTTTAGCCATATCACCGGATTTGATTGGCATTATTTCATTTGTATCTATATCATAAATCGGATGTCCCAAGCCTCCGAATGTATTGTTTTTTGTATTATAAAAAGTTACTGTACCAAGTCCTGCAGTACTGTCGCGAACCCATAATCCTGCTTTATATTTTTCTGACTCAATTTCTTTAACTGTATTAAAATGCGCTTCTTTTGTAACATCTCCTCTTTTAAATAAAATTTTTAGTTCTTGTCCTTTGCTTTCCTGAATTATTTTTGATAAATGTGAAGCAGAAGTGATTTTAACATTGTTTATTGAAATGATAATATCACCAACTTTCAGTCCGGCATTTTTTCCGGGACTTACCTTTCCGTTTCCTGTTTCAATTTCATCTAAATCAACAACTATTATGCCATCGGTATAGAGCTTAATTCCAAATAGTTCACCACCAAGAACTACATATTTCCTTTCAGAATTTGTTATAACAGTATTTTTTACAGGAATAATATTAAAAAGCTTAATTTCAGTTGGATTTTCCTGAAGTCCCTTAACCTTTGCTGCATTTGAAAATTCATATTTATTTTTTATATTGTAAATATCAAGACCTAAAACTTCAGGAATATTAATTTCGTAATCATCAATAATTGTAATTTCATTCGGAATTACTTTTTCACCAACATAAATTACAGAAAATATTATCAAACTTAAAACAGTAAAAACAACTGTTAATTTTTTAAAAAATTCACGCAAATCATCACCTTCTGACAAATTCATTATCACAATAATAATTTGCCTTTTATTCATTAAATTATATAAGGTAAAAAAATAACCTTACGGTTGAATTTCACTACAAATGAAAATTACCGTAAGGTTTACTTTTATTTAATTAAATTACAAATTTGTTCAACTGTATTTTCAACATTTGAGTTGTTAAGTTTAAGAATATAATCAGCATATTTTTCATATAAAGGAAATCGCTGATCAAATATTTCATCAATAGACTGTGACTTTTCCGCAACAACACCGCGAGTGCTGATATTATCAAGTCGTGATTTGATTTCATCAAGTGAAACATCTAAAAAGAAAATTTTTCCGTTTTTCTTTAAATGTTTTATTGAATTATCTCTGAAAACCACGCTGCCACCGGTTGCAATAACAGAATTATCACAATCAACAGACATAACAGCATCCTCTTCGCAATCAAGAAATTTATCAATACCTTCTTTATCGATAATGTCCTGAAGTAACCTTTTCTCTCGCTGTTGAATAATCAAGTCAGTATCAACAAATCCTATACCAAGAGTTTTAGCAAGAATAACACCTACTGTGCTTTTGCCGCATCCCGGCATACCAATAAGAACTATATTTGACATAATTTAGATAGAAATCTCGTGAGCAATCTTATACATATTAAGGTCGAGTTCCTTTTTCATATTAAGAGCTTCAAAAATATCAAAGTCAACTATGTCATCATGTTGCATAGCAATAACTCTGTTACCGATACCTTCCTTAAGAAGTTCAACTGCTTTATAGCCCATAAGAGATGCAGTAACTCTATCACGAACAGTTGGATGACCACCACGCTGAACATGGCCAAGAACTGTTGCACGAGTTTCAACACCTGTTTCGTTCTCAATTCTCTTTGCCATTTCTTCAACGCCACCAATACCCTCAGCAACGACAATAATGAAATGTTTTTTACCTGTCTGTTGAGTTCTCTTCATTCTGTCAATAACATCACGCTGAAAATCATACTCAACTTCAGGAATAAGAATTGTTGTAGCACCACAAGCGATACCTGCATTTAATGCAATATAACCTGCACGTCTGCCCATAACTTCAACAACTGAACAACGGTCGTGTGATTCTGATGTATCACGAAGTCTGTCAACCATTTCGAGAACAGTATTAAGAGAAGTATCATAACCAATTGTGTAATCACTACAAGCAATATCGTTATCGATTGTTCCGGGAACACCAACACAAGGAAGTCCGCGAAGAGATAAATCACGAGCTCCTCTGAATGAACCATCGCCGCCAATTACAACGATACCGTCAAGTCCAACATCCTTAGCAACTTTAAGTGCTTTCTGAAGTCCTTCTTCTGTTTTAAACTCAGGACTTCTTGCGGAATAAAGAACTGTACCGCCACGGTTGATGATGTTAGAAACAGAACGAAGATTCATTTCGTACATATCGCCCTGCATAAGACCATTATAGCCTCTTCTGATACCCATAACTCTCATTCCGTTTTCACACGCTGCACGAACAACTGAACGTATAGCTGCGTTCATACCCGGAGCGTCGCCACCACTTGTAAGTACACCTATAGTTTTCATTTTATCACCCTTTAGTTTTACTAATTATTTCCACATTGAATATTTATAATAACATAAATAATAAAAAATTGCAAGTAAATGTCGATTATATTTGTAATATAACATTTTGCTCTCCTGCAAACTCCTTTAAATGATAAATGATGGTCTCATTTACAGTAATTTTTTTACATGGAAAATATTTTTTACTGTCAGCAAAATAAAAATACACAGGAGTTTCACCAATGGTTGCCGAATTGATACATTCTTTACAATTAATATATATTGGTGAGGTATTATTTTCAACTCTGATGAACAATCCTTTACGCTTATTATGATTACTTTTTACATTTTCGGCAGTATCAGCAAAATCAAGAATAACCTTTGGATTTTCCTCTTCTTTCATTGAAAGTCTTCCGCCAATAAAAAGAATATTACCGTTATATATAATATTAGAATACTTTTTGAAGAGTTTTGGGAAAATAATAACTTCAATTGAACCGCGAACATCCTCAATACTCACAAACGCCATTGTATCCCCTGCTTTTGTCTGCTTTCTTATGATATTACTTATTATACCCATTAATTTAACTGAAACAGCATCATCATATTTAGAATTATAATCATTATCCGATGAAAGAATATCATCAATACTGTCACATTTAAGCTTTTGCATTAATTCAACATACTGCTCCATAGGATGAGCTGAGATGTAAAGTCCTGTAGTTTCCTTTTCCATTAACAGCTTTGTTTGTGACGGAAATTCATCCATTTTTTTCATAACAAATTCAGAGCTTGTTGAATTATTCATAATATCAAAAAAGCCGATTTGTCCTTCAAGGTTTTTTCGTCTTGAAGAATCAAGGTCATCAATAATATCAGGAAGATTAATCAGCATTTCCTGACGATTATTTCCAAGTCCGTCCAAAGCACCGCTTTTAATAAGACCTTCAACAGCTCGTCTGTTAAAGCCTTTACCGTGAGTACGCTTACAGAATGAATAGAAGGATGTGAATTTACCATTTAATTTTCTTTCATTAACTATGGTGTCAATATAATCGTGACCTAAATTCTTAATTGCAAGAAGCCCGAACATAATTGTATTCTTCCTGTCATTATCGACAGTAAATGTTTTATTACTTACATTTACATTAGGAGAAAGAATATTTAAACCATTCTGTTTACAAGACTGAATATAATCAGAAACTTTTGAAGTATTATCAAGGACACTTGTAAGCAAAGCAGCCATAAATTCACTTGGATAATAGTATTTGAGATATGCTGTTCTGTATGCTACAACAGCATAAGCAGCTGCATGAGATTTGTTAAAAGCATAAGAAGCAAATGATGACATATCATCAAATATTTCATTTGCGATTTTTTCATTAATTCCGTTTTTAGCACAACCTTCACAGAAGAACGTTCTTTCCTCTTCCATAACCTTATGCTTTTTCTTTGACATTGCACGACGGACAATATAAGCTCTGCCAAGAGAATAACCGGCCAATGAACGGAAAATTTGCATAACCTGTTCCTGATAGACCATACATCCGTAAGTAACGTCAAGGATATCTTTTAACATTGGTGTTTTATAACGAATATATTCAGGGTTATGCCTGTTCTGAATATATGAATCAATAGAATCCATCGGACCAGGTCTGTATAGAGAAATAACAGCGATAATATCCTCAAGATTTGTCGGTTTGAGTCGCATAAACACACTTCTCATACCGCTTGATTCACACTGAAAAACACCATCAGTTTGTCCGTTTGTGAAAAGTGAATAGACATTCTTATCATCATAAGAAATCTTTTCAATATCAAATTCAGGATTTTTCTTTTTAACCATTTTAACACAATCATTAATAACGGTTAATGTTCTTAGTCCCAAAAAGTCCATTTTAAGAAGTCCAAGTTCCTCAATTGTTGTCATTGTAAACTGTGTTACCACAGACTCATCATTTCGAGCAAGAGGTACGTAGTCACTTACAGGTCTGTCTGTGATAACAATACCTGCTGCATGAGTTGAAGAATTTCGTGGCATACCTTCAACGCTTTTTGCTGTATCAATTAGGTTTTTAATTTCAGGATCACTATCATATAATGCCTTGAATTCATCACTCTCTTCAAGTGCTTTTTCAATAGTAATTCCAAGAGTTCGAGGAATTTTTTTTGCAACATTATCAACAGTTGCATAAGCCATTCCCATTGCTCTGCCAACATCACGAATAGCTGCACGAGCAGCCATTGTACCAAACGTTATAATCTGTGCAACATGGTCAGAGCCATATTTATCTATAACATAGTCAATAACTTCCTGACGTCTTTCGTAACAGAAATCCACATCAATATCAGGCATACTAACTCTGTCAGGGTTTAAAAATCGTTCAAAAATAAGGTTATATTTTATTGGGTCTATATTAGTGATTCCCATACAGTATGCACAGATACTTCCTGCACCTGAACCTCTACCGGGTCCAACAGGAATACCTTTATTACGAGCATATTCAATAAAATCGGCAACTATAAGAAAATAGTCAACGTATCCCATATTGCTGATAACTGAAAGTTCATATTCAAGTCTATCAACATATAGTTTGTCAGGGTTTTCACCATATCTTTGGTGTAATCCCTCATAGCATTTCTTTCTGAAATAGTCATAATGAGAATAATCATCAGGAACTGTGAAATTTGGCAATTTTGTATTACCAAATTCAAAATCGAAATTACACATATCGGCAATTTTTTGTGTATTATCAATTGCTTCTTGTGTTTTAGGAAATAAATCTCTTATTTCCTGTTCAGTTTTAAGATAGAAATTATCACTCTCAAATTCAAGTGAATTTTCCTCATCAATTGTATGGTTGGTTGCAATACATATAAGAATTTTTTGAATATATGAATCCTCTTTATTAACATAGTGAACGTCATTTGTTGCAACAAGAGGAATTCCTGTTTCATTTGAAAGCCTGATAAGACCTTCATTAACTGCAATTTGTTCTGGAATACCGTGATT
>JAFTUP010000310.1 GCA_017466205.1 Clostridia bacterium | reverse complement strand
TGATAACATTATCTAACAAAGACCTTGCAGATGCACTTTATATGGCTGTTGATGCAAGAGATTTGCCCGGAATGTCTGATGTTGATTCCTCTCTCCTACTCTTTTGTAAGGAAATTAAAAAGCATTGTACGGTTGCATTATCAGGTGAATGTGCAGATGAAATTTTTGGTGGCTATCCCTGGTACAGAGATAAGGAAATCAGAGCAATTAACGGGTTCCCTTGGGCTCAGTCAACAAAATACAGAATGTCATTTTTAAAAGATGATATTAAGCTTCCTGACGGTGAAAACTATGTTTATTCAAGATATAAGGACACTATAATCAATACGTCAAAAAAAGACGGTATCTCCCCTGTTGAATCGAGAATGAAGGAAATGATGAAGTTAAATCTTGATTGGTTTATGCAGACGCTTCTTGACAGAAAAGACAGAATGAGTATGTATAACGGACTTGAAGTCAGAGTGCCGTTTTGTGATTATAGAATTGCTGAATATTTATACTCTGTTCCTTGGGAATTCAAAGATTACAAATCTTATGAAAAGGGATTGTTAAGAGAAGCTGTTAAAGATTATTTACCTGATGAAATATTGTGGAGAAAGAAAAGTCCGTATCCAAAAACACATAATCCTGAATATCTTGAAATTGTTTCAAATAAATTATCAGAAATTATTGAAAATAACACTTCTCCTGTGTTATCATTTATAAAAAAAGAAGAGTTAGAAAAACTGTTGAATACAGACAAGGCAATTCCTTGGTACGGACAATTAATGACAACTCCACAGACAATAGCATATTTTATACAAATTAACTATTGGCTTGAAAAATATAAAATAATAATAAAATAAAGGATGTAAACAATGAAAAATGGTGATTTAAAAAAGGTTGCACTTGTTGGAACAGGTTTTGTCGGAATGAGCTTTGCGTATGCACTTCTCAACAGTGGTGAATGTGACCAGCTTGTGCTTATAGACGTTAATAAAGTGAAAGCACACGGTGAAGCAATGGATTTAAACCATGGTCTTTCATTTGCAAAACGAAATATGCTTATTTATGCCGGTGAATACAGCGATTGTCACGATGCTGATATTGTTGTAATTGCCGCAGGGGTCGGACAACGTGACGGTGAGGACAGAATTTCACTTCTTAACCGTAACCTTGAAGTATTCAAATCAATTATCGGCCCGATTGTTGACAGTGGATTTGACGGAATATTCCTTGTAGCAACAAATCCTGTTGATATTATGACTAAAATAACACTTAAATTATCAGGCTTTGACCCATCAAGAGTTATTGGCAGCGGTACAACTCTTGACACAGCAAGACTTCGTTATTTGCTCGGCGACTATTTTTCAATTGACCCAAGAAATGTTCATGCTTATGTTATCGGCGAACACGGTGACAGTGAAATCGTTCCCTGGTCGCAGGCTTATGTTACTACAAAAAGAGTTTATGATATTATTGATTCATCAAATGGTAAATTCTCTTTTGACGATTTATATAAAATCAGTAAGAATGTAACAGGTGCTGCACAAGAAATCATTAAAGCAAAGTCAGCAACATATTACGGAATCGGAATGGCTCTTGTAAGAATTGTAAGAGCAATTTTTGGGGATGAAAAGAGTGCTTTAACAGTTTCAGTAATGCTTAACGGACAGTATGGTGTTGATGATGTTTATGCGGGTTTACCGGCAATAATAGGACGAAACGGAATTGAAGATATTATCGTCCTTGATTTAAAGGAAAATGAAAGAACAGAAAGTA
>JAFTUP010000309.1 GCA_017466205.1 Clostridia bacterium | reverse complement strand
TCGCAAGTAATAATACTGAGTAGAGTAAAACTGAAAGTTATATACCAACCGAGAAAAAAAATATATCTTTTAATTAAGATAGTAATAACTTTAAGTATGTGTGGCGACTTGGTTGATGCGAAAGGCTGATTAAACAACGCATTTCTTCTTCGGCTCGTAAAAATATCTCTAAAAATCAGGAACATTTTTATAGTGATTATTCACATTGTTTTCAAGATTAGTTGTGATATATGAAAACTGTCCCCACAAAGTGAGGACAGTTCTATGCATTGTTCTTATTTTTCAGGGGACAAATATGTAATTGGGTTTTGAGCAGATTGATTAGCTTTTAAATCGGTGATTGATTTATAACGGTAAAACTCACCATCTCCATCAAGTTCAGTGTAATTTTTACACACAAAGTAAATACGATTTTTCAATCTCTCATAATCCTCTGGAGTTAAAATATCCCTCTGTGGATTATCTATCATTTCATATCCGTAATGCCACTCATCAGGCTTATAAACGGCAACTATTAATCCGTTGTATACACCGAAAACATATTCTACTTTTCTTGTATTGATTGATTTTAGTGATGCCGCCCAATATCCTCTTACCGCATCATAAAGCTCAGCTTCGCTCATATCTTTTCGATACAGCTTATTAATTTTTATGACAAGAATACTGTGCTTTATTTCTTCTTTTTTCAAAGGTACGGCACCATATAAAATTTCAAATTCTTCTGTTGTAAGGCATTCGTGCACATGATGTCCTGATACTTCGTTTGATAGCTGAATATCGGGCATGAATTTCAGTAAATTGATAAGAGTTGCTTCAGCAGAAAACGCCTCAGCTTCACTTAATCCCCAATTGATAATCAATCGTTTTACAGAGTGACCGCTGTCTTCAATTTCTTTTATTTTCTGAAGTTTAAACTTTTCTGTTTTGTGGGACTTTGCACTTTCAATTTCATGCGAAAAAATTCTGTTTCCTGTACCCTTGCCGACATAAAACACTTTATCATCTCTTGGGTCAACAAGAGCATAAACATAAAACTCGTTTAAGGCGTCAAATGCTTTTTCAGAAAAAGTACTGATATGTTTGGCATTATTAACTGTAAGGAGTTTGAGAATACGTTCAATTATCGGCTTTACCTGTCCGCAACGCTGTCGTCTGTCAAAACTTCCGTTACTGAAATGGTCCTCTCGCAATAACATAGTAAGCAAAGCACAACACAAATCATAATCGGCAGTTGGCAAACGAAGTAATTCTTCATCACAATTTATAGGATCAGTTGTCATGTAATCATAATAATTTGTTTTTAATGAGTCGCATTTTTCTAATACATCATAGAAATCATCTACTCTTAAAGCAATGTGGCTATTCAATGTTTCAAATAATTGTATTCTGTCAGTAATTTTCATACCCTACCTCATTTTATATAATCCGAAATTAATATCTGTAAAGTAATTATATCATACCCTTATAACATAAATCAACTTGAATACATATCCTTGTACCTTAAGTTTTGGCACAAGGAATTTTAAAATAAAGGACGGTGAAAAAATGCTTTAGCAAAAAGTAAAAACAGTTTTTCAGAACTTAAAAATTAAAATCTTAAGAAAGGAAAAACACATTTATGTCAAATGAAAAAATTGAATATTTAAAACTTGAAATACTCCATCCCTTTGAAAACAATCCGTTTCAGAGTGTTGATGAAAAAGAGTATGATGAGCTTCGTGACAGTATTATTGATTTCGGAATCATCACACCGTTGATTGTTAACAAGTCAGATAACGGTTATGAAATCATATCCGGTCACAGGCGTTGGCAGATTGCAAAAGAATTAAAGCTTGATGTTGTTCCCGTTTATGTAAGAGATTTTTCAAAGGAAGAGGCGGTAATAAATTTTGTTGACTGTAATCTCAGCCGAGAAAAAATCTTACCGAGTGAAAAAGCACGTGCGTACAAAATGAAACACGATGCAATGAAAAAACAAGGAGCAAGGACTGATTTAACTTCGTCACAAGTTGGGACGAAGTTCCGCAGTGATGAAAAGCTCGCAGAAACAATGCCCGATTCCCGAATGCAGATTCAAAGGTATATCCGATTGAATAATTTACAACCGACGCTTCTTGATATGGTGGATGAAGGTAAGATTTCTTTTACACCTGCGGTTGAGTTTTCGTATTTATTGGAAGAGGGACAATGCAATTTAATCACCACTATTGAAAGTGAAGATTGTACTCCGTCACTCTCTCAGGCACAGCGTATGCATAAGTTAAGTGATGAGAAAAAACTCACTATGGATGCTATCTTTGAAATTATGCAGGAGCAAAAAGCCAATCAGAAGGAGTATGTAAAAATCCCGGTTGAAACTTTCAAGAAGTATTTCAAGAAAGATATGCCGCCGAAAAAGATGGAAGAAATAACTGAAATGGCTCTTGCACGATATGCTGCTGTTCTTAATAAACAGCGTCAGTGGGAGCGTTAAATGTCATGGCATTAGTCTTAACAAGCACTGAATTTGTGTACTCACATTTGCTTGTTGCGACTTTTTTGTGCTGCAGCAAAGTCTTAACAAGCACTGAATATGACCGTTCTTTTTCGAATACTTGTTACGACCTAAGTCTTAACAAGCATTGAATTCGTACAGACACATTTGCTCGTTTCGACTTTTTATGCCGTGCATAAGTCTCAACAAGCATTGGATTTATGGATACAAATTCCGCTTGTTATGGGTTAACCCCTAAAACCCCAAAGAAATAAAAACAAAAATTTTAATAAGGAGGAATGTATTTGTCAGGAATAGTAATATCCTTTTGGGAGTATTGCAAATTAAATTTTCATAAGGTGCTCGACGGTACCGTTGCTGAATGCAGATTGGGTAAGCTTGAGAAACCGGAGCACGAAGAATATGTTATCAATGGTGTTCGCTATATTGTTACAACTAAACACGTTGAAACGGAAACAATGCCCTTCATTGATAAAATTAAAAGATTTTTAGGTAGCGATTTCGCACATTTGACACCTGGCGAAGATATAAATACAATTAACACAGAATGTGTATGCATGACTGCCGGGAAGGAGGATTAATGCAGTCACAATATTCAGGCATTACTGCTCTCTACTGTCGTCTCTCCCGTGATGACGGAAAGGATTGTGAGAGCAATTCAATAGAAAATCAGAAGCTTATGCTTGCCCGTTACGCAAAGGAAAAAGGCTTTGAGAACACAAGGTTTTATGTGGATGACGGTTTTACGGGAACTAACTTCAACCGTCCGGATTTCAAAAGAATGATGGAGGATGTTGAAGCAGGATATATCTCAACAATTATCGTAAAGGATATGTCCCGATTCGGCAGAAATTATGTTGAGGTTGGACTTTACACAGAATCATACTTTCCCGAAAACAATATCCGCTTTATTGCCATAACCGACCTGGTTGACAGTGCTGACGGTGAAAATGAAATCATTCCGTTCAAAAATGTTATGAACGAGATGTATGCAAGAGATATTTCAAAGAAGGTGCGTTCTGCCAAACGAATCAGAGGTAATATGGGTGAACCACTTTCTCAACCGCCTTACGGATATATGAAGGACCCCGAAAATCCTAAAAGGTGGATTATTGAACACGAGGCGGCAAGCGTTGTGAGAGAAATATTCAGACTTTATCTTGAAGGCTACGGTCAGGACAAGATTGCAAGAACCTTACAGGACAGAGGAATAAAGAATTGCACATCATATTGGCAGGAGCGAGGCATAGGTAGAGGCGGTAAAAAGATACAGCCTAACCCTTACAAATGGAAAAGTTCTACCATAGGTCAGATTCTTATCCGTCAGGAATATTGTGGCGATGTGGTAAACTTCAAAACCTATTCCAAGAGCTTTAAGAACAAGAAACGGCTTCAGAATCCCGAAGAAAACTGGAAGATTTTCAAGGATGTTCACGAGACTATCATTGACCGAGAAACATTTGAAGCGGTACAGGCTCTTATCAAGAAATGCAAACGCAGAGACCCGAAGCCTGAAAATGGTGATAAGAATATCTTTTGTGACTTTCTTATATGTGCCGAGTGTGGGCATAAGCTATGGTATCATGCGAACACACGAAACAAGGATATTCACTATTTCAGTTGCTCAAATTATGTAAAGGATTACAGAGGCAGCTGTCAGCACAGACATTATGTGAGAGCAGATGCTATTGAGCAGATTGTTATGCTTGAACTCAAAAAGATGTCAGCCTGTATAAGGAATAACGAGGAACGATTTGCTGAAATTCTTGCACGAAAAACCAATAGTGACAGACTTTCTGAGGAAAAAAATCTTAAAACCGAGCTTGAAAGACTCACAAGCAGAAATGCAAAGGTTGAGAGAAATTATGAAAAGCTATATGAGGATAATATGGACGGCAAGGTAACCGACGAGTGGTTTATGCACATGTCAAGAAAGTACGAAGAAGAACGGCTTGAGTTAAGGGCAAAGATTTCAAAGCTCAGGGAACAGCAAGAGCAGCTTAATAACAAGGAAAAGGAAAAAGAGCTTTTCGTTTCTGCCGTTCGCAAGTTTATGGAAATGGAAACCTTAACGGCACCACTCCTTCACGAACTTATTGACCACATTGAAATTTATGAAACCGAAGGTACAGGCAAAAACAGAACACAGCGGATTGTAATTCATTATCGTTTTGTGGGATATATTGAAATCCCGTCAAACGCAGATAATTACAAAGCAGATACCCGTCAGGGTGTAGCAGTGGAATATCTTACTGCATAACAAAAAAGAGCAGGTTTTATCCTGCTCGATACATATTGATGAAACTATGAAATTAAATAAAAAGTCGAGTGTTCACACGAAATCCGTTATGAACACTCGAAATGGTTGCGGAGGAAGGACTTGAACCAACGACCTTCGGGTTATGAGCCCGACGAGCTACCAACTGCTCTACTCCGCGATATTTACTTGTACTCTCTTGAGTGCTTAATAATTATATACTTGTTATATCGTTTTGTCAAGAGTTTTTTTATAAATAATGAAAAAACAGTAATTATAATTCAGTTTATGTTTTTCATAATAAGTTTATTCACTAAAACTTTGGTGAAAATCTTATAAAATGGAATATTTTATCTTGACAAGCAGTATTATTTGATGTATTATTATATGTGGTTAGCAAGTGCTAACTTGAATTTAAGATAAAAAGTTAGCAAATGCTAATTTTATATAACATTTAGGTGGATAAAATGAATTTAACTAATGCACAAGAAGGAATTGAATACGTTATTAAAGCGATTGTGACAGATGATGAAGAGCTTGATTCATTTCTCTTTTCACTTGGTTGTTATGTTGGTGAGCCTATAACTGTTGTGGCTCACAAAAAAGGCGGATGTGTTGTATCAATTAAGGATTCACGATACAATATTGATAATCAGTTGGCTGAAGCAATATCCATATAATTTGGGGTAGGGCAGAGGCAAACTGAAAATTTTTGTATATCAGTTAGCGAGTGCTAACAAAAGTTTTAATATATGTGAAATATATTCAAGGAGGATGTTACTATGAGAATTGCCTTAGCTGGTAATCCCAACAGTGGTAAAACCACAATGTATAACGCAATAACCGGCAGAAATGAAAAAGTCGGTAACTGGGCTGGCGTTACTGTGGAAAAGAAAGAAAGCCCAATTAAGAAAAGCCTCTATGACGGAAATCTTGACCTTATTGCGGTTGACCTTCCGGGTGCATATTCAATGTCACCATTCACATCAGAGGAAAGCATTACAAGTTCTTATGTTAAGAATGAGAATCCTGATGTTATTATCAACATTGTTGATGCTACAAACTTAAGCCGTAGCTTATTCTTCACAACACAGCTTCTCGAACTTGACATTCCTGTGGTTGTTGCACTCAACAAGAGTGACATCAATGAGAAGAAAGAGACATCAATTGACACTGATGCATTGAGTAAAGCACTTAAATGTCCTGTTATCGAAACAGTTTCAACATCGGCTGAGGGTCTTAAAGATGTTGTTAAAGCAGCAGTTGAGCTTGCAGGCAGAGGTCAGTCAGCACCTTATGTTCAGAGTGCAATCGACATCACAAACAAGCAGACAGTTGTTGCAGCTGATAAAAAGCGTTTTGAATTTGTAAACAAAATCGTTGAAAAGGTTGAAACAAGAAAAGTACTTACAAAGGACAGAAACTTCCAGGATAAGATTGACGACATCCTTACAAATAAATGGTTCGGACTTCCAATCTTTGCAGTTGTAATGTTCCTTGTTTTCTGGATTTCACAGGCAGGTCCCGGTGTTTGGATTGCAGATTGGCTTGTTGGTATTCTTGAAGGTGTTCAGGAATGGATTGCAGGCTTCTTTGAAAATGCAAACCCATTGATTTCAGCACTTCTTGTTGACGGTGTAATCGGCGGTGTAATCGCAGTTATCGGTTTCTTGCCACTCGGTATGGTAATGTACTTCCTTATTGCGTTACTTGAAGATTGCGGATATATGGCTCGTGCATCAGTTGTTCTTGATCCAATTTTCAAAAAGGTTGGTCTTAGCGGTAAATCAGTAATTCCGTTTGTTATCGGTACAGGTTGTGCAATTCCGGGCGTTATGGCTTGTCGTACAATCCGTAATGAGCGTGAACGCAGAGCAACAGCAATGCTTACACCATTTATGCCTTGCGGTGCAAAGCTTCCTGTTATCGCACTCTTTGCAGGTGCATTCTTTGAGGATGCTTCATGGGTAGGACCTTTAATGTACTTTGCAGGTATTCTTCTTATCTTCTTCGGTGCACTTCTTATTAACAAAATCACAGGCTATAAGGTAAGAAAATCATTCTTTATCATTGAGCTTCCTGAGTATAAAGTTCCATCATTCAAGCGTGCATTCCTTTCAATGTGTCAGCGTGGTTGGGCATACATAGTTAAAGCTGCAACAATCATCCTTCTTTGTAATACAGCAGTTCAGATTATGCAGACATTCACATGGAGCTTTACTATTGCGGAAACAGCAGATACATCAATCCTCGCTTCAATCGCAGGTCCGTTTGCTTATGTTCTTGTTCCTGTTGTTGGCGTTCTTTCATGGCAACTTGCAGCAGCTGCAGTTACAGGCTTTATCGCAAAGGAAAATGTTGTTGGTACTTTGGCAGTTTGCTTCGTAGGACTTGAAAACCTTATTGATACAGAAGAATTAGCACTTATGGAAGGTGCAGGTGCAGAGGTTGGGGCTGTAATGGCAATTACAAAGGTTGCAGCACTTGCATACCTTATGTTCAATCTTTATACACCGCCTTGCTTTGCAGCAATCGGTGCTATGAACTCAGAGATGAAGAGTTCAAAATGGCTTTGGGGCGGAATCGCACTTCAGCTTGGCACAGGCTTTACAGTAGGTTACCTTGTATATCAGATTGGTACTCTTATTACAACAGGTGCACTTGGTGCAGGATTCGTACCGGGACTTGTTGCAGTAGCAGTATTTGTTGCAATTATTGTATTCCTTTGTGTTCGTTCAGATAAAAAGCTCAAGGCTGAATATGCTGTTAATGGCAAAAAGGCACAGACAGTTAAGAGCAAATAATCATAAATATTTCAATAAAAGGTGATGTGTGTATGGAAAATTTCATAATCATTGCAATTGTCGTACTTATCGTTGCCTTTGCAGTTGCTTATATTGTCAAGGCTAAGAAAAAAGGCGCAAAATGTATTGGATGTCCGGCAGGCGGTAATTGCTCAGGCAATACCGAAAAAAACTCTTCCTGCTCTTGCGGAGGTTGTTCCTGCGGTTGCGAAAATTCGGATATTAAATAATAACAGTAAGGTGGAGCATTTAACTCCACCTTATTTTTTTGACACAAAAGCATATCAATAAATCGGAGTTTGTCGAGATGATTATGTAATTCATTGGTGTCATGGTAG
>JAFTUP010000308.1 GCA_017466205.1 Clostridia bacterium | reverse complement strand
CACCTGTTCTGAACCAACCATCAGGAGTAATAACCTCTGCAGCTGCTTCAGGATTTTTGTAATAACCGTTCATAACCATAGGGCCTCTTACCCAGATTTCACCTACACCTAACGCATCCGGGTTATAAATAGCCACTTCTGCACCGGGCATAGGAGTGCCGATTGAGTCAGGAAGCATAAGTCTGTCATTATTACAAGCAACCAACGGAGCACATTCAGTAAGACCATAGCCGATAAGAAGGTCTATACCCATATACATAATATCTTCAGCAACTATCGTGTCAATAGCAGCAGCACCTGTTACAATAAGACGAAGCCTACCACCAAAGGTTTCAATAACCTCAGAGAAAAGCTTTCTGTCAAGACCTTTAATGCCCATTGCTCTGCTTGCCATTGATGCATATTTACCAACCTTGAAAATAAGCTTGCCTGCTGTTTTTTCTTCCATCTTCTTCATAATCTTTGCATGAACCTTTTCAATAAGAAGAGGAACAGTAATGAATGCAGTAGGTCTTATTTCCTTAAAGTCTCTGGTAATGTAACGAAGGCCCTGATTAAACGCGATACAAGCACCGCTATAAATTATATAAAGGAAACCGACTGTACATTCATAAGTATGGTGAATCGGAAGAATTGAGAGAAGCTGGTCCTCCGGAGTAACCTTGATACAGCCTGCAGCACCCATAACAACCGAGCATATATTTTTCTGGCTTAAACAAACGCCCTTTGAAACACCTGTTGTACCTGATGTAAAGAGGATCGCAGTTGTTGCCTCAGGGTCAACTGTTACACCATCAAGAAGCTTTTCACCCTGTTTGTAAAGCTTACGACCGACATCAACATAATCCTCGAAATATTCAACACCGTCAAGCTCAAGCTCATCAAAGCAGATAAATCTGAAGCCTTCAGGAAGCTCTTCCTTTCTTGCAGAAATGCTCTTGATGTATTTCTTATCACCAAAAAGGAGTGTTGAGTCAGAATCCTTGATAACATCCATCATATTATCAGGAGTTAATTCCTTATCAATAGGTACGATCACATTATTACTGCAAGTAACTGCAAGATATGTTACAGACCAATCGTATGAGTTTGCACCGACTACAGCTATATGTGTTCTGTTATAGCCGTCTTTTAAAAGACTGTTAGCAAGATAGTAAACAGAATGACGGAAATTACTGTAAGTCACCTCATAGTAAACATTATCCTTATTCTTAAGCTTATATGCCGGTCTTTCTGAAAAAAGTTTTTCACTCTGGTCAATCAAATCCTTAAAATCCTTGATTTGACGCACCTCATAAAATGGCTTGTTTATTGGAAATCTGCTCTGTACCTGCATTTTATATACCTCAAATGTTACTGAATTTATAATGTAAGATAATTATTATATCACAATTTTGCCATTTTGAAAATAGATTATCTTAATTTTCTTTATTATTTGTGAAACGTCTTTATCCTTCTGACAGCAAGCTTATAATCCTCATAGGTCATATATGAATTTATAATTTTTAAAAGTGATGACGAGCTTATCATTTCAGGCAGATTAAGCTCCTTTGCCAGAGCTTTACGGATAAGACTGCTGTTTTCTCCGCCGCTGATTCCGTCTTCAAAAAAATCGGTATGTGTGATTTCTCTGCTTTCAGCATTGTTATTTTCACTACAGATAACTCCTGCTTTTTCAAGGGCCTCCGTAATTATCTGCACATTCATTCCCTCAACGCCTAATTTGCCTTCTTTTGACATTTCTGTCTTTCTTTTTTCCTTGCCGTAAATGTCAGGAATATAAACATTCACTATGTTATCATTATCAATTATACCCTTCAGAAAAGAACGGATTTTAAACCCTGCCGAATCGCTGTCGGTCATTATAATTATTCCACGTTTTTCAGCAAGATATCTAATCAGTCGCTGTTTTTCTTTATCTTTAAAAATAGCAAAACCGTCAGTTTCCACAATTACTGTGTCAAGAATTCCCGAAAGCTTGATTTTATCGTATTTTCCTTCAACAATTACTGCTTCATTTATCTTAATCACAGCGGTCACCTTGCAATTATAAGTGAAATTTTCACTATAAGCTTTTCCAAGATCAGCTCACCTGACTGAGCTGTACTTTTAAGAGACTTATCAGCCTCGGCAAAGCAATCAAAGCATTGACGGATTTGTTCCATCGAAAGCTTTCTTGCATATCTGTCAGCATTTTTTAGTCTGAAATCCTTGTTTCTGTAATCAAAAATCTTTGCAGAGTAGAGAACACTCTCTCCGCCTGATGTGGAAACCTTTACACGATATACATCAACAAATGCAGTTAAAATAACACCAAAAATATCAATAGGTTCAGCCTTTTGCAGCATAAGTATATGAAGAAGCTCCAATGCTCCCTGAGGATTTTCGTTAAGAATAAGCTTTGATAAATCAAAGACCTTTGCTTCAAGTGAACGCACAGCAATACTGTCAATGCACTCTTTTGTTATTTCATTTCCCTGACCTGCAAAATTGACTGCCTTCTGAATTTCATTAAAAAGCACGTTAAGACTGTCGCCTGCAGTTTCAACAAGATATGAAGCCACGCTCTCATTCATCATACAGCCCTGCTTTGATGCGTAAGCACAGAGAAGCTTTAAAAGACTTCTGCCCACGGGCTTTTCAAATTCAACTGTTGTTGCAAGCTTTGTGAAGTTTTCAAGAACCCATTTCCATTTGGCGTTTTTCGGCAATATCTCGATACTATCCATCCAGAAAATTGTAATTGATGTGTCCGGCTGATTTTCTAAAAAGGCAATCAACTTATCCTTATCATCACTATTAAATGAATCCAACGGAAAATCGCGGGCAACCACAACACAATATTCACTCATAAACGGCATTGACGATGCACCCTCAAGAACTTCATCAAGAGAGTTTTCCTTTCCGTCATATTTACGAAGGCAAAAGGTTTCACTGCCTTCTGTCACAAAGGTTTTGCATATTTTTTCAGCATAAAACCGCTTGAGATAGTCTTCGCTTCCATAGAAAAGATAACAGTTTGACATATTTTTTTCTTTTATCTGTTTTTTCAGGTCTGATTCATAAATTGATGCCATACGCTACCTCCTCATTTACTCAAGATAAAAAGACAATTGTTCATCCTCGAAGCCGTAAACAACCTGAGTTTGCTTGCTGATTGAATCTATAATTGTTACATAATTGTCAATATATTTTCCATATATAATTATTATATCATATTTTTTTGCATTTTCATAGACCAATTCTGTATTTTTGCAATCTGTTATTAATGCACTTCTGTTATTTGCGAAAATTTCAATACAATCTGTATCAACAGCATTTACTTTTACACTGCCTGAAATCAATATGTTTTCTACATTCCCCACATAATTTTCAGAATAAAACGCAGGACAATCATCATAAAAAAATAAATTATCAGCATCAAAGGCATATTGAAGATAAGATATTTCCGCAATCGATTTACTGTCTGTTTTCAATATAAAAACATTATCAAGCTTCTTTTCGTTATGCCTGTTAATCATATCTTTTATAATGTTTTCATGTTTCTTTTTCTGCACACCTACAAGCACATTTTCTCTTTTTGATGTAACAACTATTACGGGATTTGAATCAGTAATCATTACTTCAACTGACGGTGTATTATACTCATAGCTTACGCAATATACAGATGTAATCAGAAATGCTGTTGCCATAATTATTGTAAAAAGCTTTAAAACGTTGATTTTTCGTTTTTGGAGTCCAAGCACAAAGACCACACCAAGCACTAAAACAAAGAAAAACACCTTATAGTAATCGTGCTCAACTGAAACAGTTGACCAATCAGCCATACCAATCTTTTCTGATGTATAGTATAGAATTTTTCCGCACAGACCTGTTATAAAATAACACGTTCGTGCAACAGGATATAAAAACAACACGTGAGCAATTGCTCCTGCAACTGCTGCATACATCAGCATCATAGCAACACTCACCATAATAAAATTCGCTATAATTGTTGCAATTGGTAATAATTTCAGCTTGAATATAAAAACAGGCAAAGTAAAGACTGCTGTTGCAAAGCTTATAGCGATTGTTGTGAAAAGTGTGTCTTTAAAAGGAAAATTTCTGCATTCAGTACCGTCTGATTTCCGATAGAGCCAACTCTGAACCTTACCTGAATATGCCAACATTCCCAAAGTTGATAAAACTGACAACCATAATGCCAACGAACCGGGTGCAAACGGATTTTTAATAAGAATAAGTGCTACCGCTCCGCCTACAGAGTTAATACTGTCCGAATCGCGTTTCAGTATTCTGCCGACAAGCACCATTCCGACCATCATACCTGCTCTGATAACAGACACCGTAAATCCTGTTATTGCCGAATATCCAAGCAAACACAAAAGTCCTATATAAGGTGAATATCTCCTTAATCTTGAATTCCTGTCAAGAAAGGACATTATACCCACAGACCACATAGTCAGGTGAAGACCCGAAATAACCAACAAATGTGATGTACCGCTATAATTAAACCAATCAACAACCTTTTCTTCAATTTCAGTTTTGTCACCAATTACCATCGCTATCGCAATTGCACCGTTCTCACCGGGAAGGTACTTCATAATCACTTCAGTAAACCACCTTTTAGCATCGCCAAGGTGCTTATAATAAAGATTTTCCTCGCCCGTTTTCTCAATAGTGCAATTGTCACCACCGAAAAAAGTAAAATAAATCTTTGATGCAAGATTGCCGGATAAAAAATCTGCCTGAGGCTCCTCAACTTCAGAAAAGCGTATTCTTACGCAGTCTCCTTCTTCTATAAAATGGTCTTCACCCGACGAAAACCTCACCTTATAGCTTTCATCATCAACCTTAACCACATAAGTTGCAGAATAATCCGTATCCTTTGGAGTTTCGCACACAACTCCCGTTATCATTTCCTTACCTCTCATTTCTTCAACCTCTGAAAGATAATGACTTTCTGCAGAAATAAACAGAGTTGTAAAAAGAATAACACCAGCAAGTGAGAATATTGCAAATTGACATTTACGAAGACTTTTTATAATAATCAGACAAGAAAAAATGACTACTGCTCCCGCTAAAAGAGCAATAGTCATCTTATGAGTAATGTTTGTGACAACAAGGAATGCAGCAAGCATTGAAAAACCAATTACAGCAAAAGGTCTTTTCAACGTCAACACTCCCTTATTTATACCAATTTTTCTGAAAGATTATCTCCACTTAAAACGTGAAAATGGATGTGCTTCACAGTCTGTCCTGCTTTGTCGCCACAGTTGTTGATAATTCTGTAACTGTCAACGCCTGCAAGCTTTGCGATTTCAGGAATTTTAGCGAAAATGTAGCCTACGATTTCACAGTTTTCTGCATTTATATCGTTAGCAGAAGAAGCCACATGGTCCTTTGGAATTACAAGAACATGAGTTTCAGCCTGAGGAGCAATATCACGGAATGCGAGAATTTTATCGTCCTCATAAACCTTATTTGACGGAATTTCGCCATTTGCTATTTTACAAAAAAGACAATCCATAATAAATTCTCCTTACTTAATCATTCCTGCAAGAATTTCTTTAGCAGACATCAAAGCATCATCAATCTTTGAAATATCCTTACCGCCTGCCATAGCCATATCAGGTTTACCGCCACCTGAACCGCCTGCAATTTTAGCAACTTCACGGACAATGTTACCT
>JAFTUP010000307.1 GCA_017466205.1 Clostridia bacterium | reverse complement strand
GTAGAAATTTTCTTTCATTTAGTGTAAAATGTGTGTAGGACATCATAGTTTCCTCCTGTAAAACGTTTTGTTTGGTCACTTTACATTTTACACTAAAGAAACTATGTTGTCTTTATTTTTTTATTGTTGCACTTCAAATGATAACATGCCCAGCTCCCTCACGGAGGGAGCGGATTATAATCAGCGTCGCAGACCCTACAATTCCGAATTACGCATTACGAATTTCGAATTATCCCGATAAACTCCGAATTGTTGATTATTACAAAAAAGAAAAAACGGACAGTTGCGGTTCTGTCCGTTTTCCCGGGCATTTCTGCCCTGAGGGGTTGTTTGAGGATGGGGTATGTGTACTCTTTCGAGTACAGTTATATGATAACTTACAAATATGAAAAAACAATGAACATTCTTTAAAAAAACATAAAATTAATTATTAATAAAAATTTTTTTGAAAAAATAACGAACAAATGTTTACTTTTTTAAAAATATATGTTAGAATATATAAAAACTTATGTGATTTTTCAATAAATTTAAAATAAGGAGTAGTTTTTATGCGCCCTATTAACGATACACAGCAAAAAATTTATGAGTTCCTTTGTGAGCGTTCACAGTGTGGCGTTCCACCGTCAGTCCGTGAAATCGGTTCTGCTGTGGGACTTCGTTCAACATCTTCTGTTCAGGCTAACCTTGATGCTCTTGAGGAAGCAGGATATATTGAGCGTGATCCAATGCTTAAACGTTCAATCCGTGTGCTCGGTCAGGCAGAGAATGTGACAAGTGTTCCGCTTCTCGGTACTGTTACTGCAGGTATGCCTATATTGGCAGTTGAACAGATTGAGGGTTATATCGCCTATAATGGCAGAGTTTCCCGTGATAAGTCACTTTTCGCACTTAAGGTTCGAGGAGAAAGTATGCTCTGGGCAGGTATTCTTGACGGAGATGTTGTAATCTGCGAGAAAACACCTTATGCTTCAAATGGCGAAATCGTAGTCGCTATGATTGATGATGAGGCAACTGTTAAGAGATTTTATAAAGAAAACGGTCATTTCCGTCTTCAGCCTGAAAATGATGCCTTTGAGCCAATTATCACAAATGAGGTAATCATCCTTGGTAAAGTAGTTGCACTTTACAGATATTATTAAATTAAGGTAGGGCGGGGTCATGACCCCGCCGATATTTTTATCATTGACAAACTATTAAAAAAATAGTTTAATATATAGGATACTATATTTTAAGCAAAGGTGATACAAAATGGAAAACACCGTAGAAAAGAAAAAAATAGTTTTAAGTGCTATTCAGCCAACAGGTACACCAACCCTTGGTAACTATCTTGGAGCACTTAAAAACTGGAAAAATATGAAAGACGATTACAACTGTCTTTATGCAGTTGCCGATTTGCATTCTCTTACAGTTCGTCCTGAACCGGCAACTCTCCGTAAAAACACAATGGAGCTTTACGCTATACTTTTAGCACTTGGCCTTGACCCTGAAGAAAGTATTGTTTTCATTCAGAGCCACGTTCCGCAGCACGCTCAGCTTGCTTGGCTTTTAAACTGTTGTACACAGTTCGGTGAGGCTGCACGAATGACACAGTTTAAAGATAAGAGCGAAAAGCACCCTGAAAACGTAAACGTTGGTCTTTTCACATATCCGATTCTTATGGCTGCCGATATTCTTCTTTATCAGGCTGACTATGTGCCAATCGGTGCTGACCAGAAACAGCATCTTGAAATTGCCCGTGATATTGCTGACAGATTCAACACAGTTTACGGAAAAACATTCACAATGCCTGAACCGT
Source organism: Clostridia bacterium (assembly GCA_017466205.1). Lineage (GTDB taxonomy): Bacteria > Bacillota > Clostridia > Oscillospirales > Acutalibacteraceae > Fimenecus. The sequence goes on along the minus strand of JAFTUP010000307.1, from coordinate 3,287 downwards.
TTATCGGCAAGGTTGGTGCTCGTGTTATGTCACTTCAGGACCCATTTGCAAAAATGAGCAAATCTGACCCTAATCCAAAGAGCTATATCTCAATGCTTGATGATGACAATGTGATTGTAAAGAAAATCAAGAGTGCAGTTACTGACTCGGAAGCAAAAGTACGATATGCTGACGGTAAAGACGGAATTAATAATCTTATGGGTATATATTCTTGCTGTACAGGTCTTTCTTATGAGCAGATTGAAAAGGATTTTGACGGTAAAGGTTATGGTGATTTTAAGGCTGCAGTTGCAGAGGCCGTTGTTGAAGAGCTCCGACCATTCAAGACAGAGTTCAACCGTCTTGTAAATGATAAGGCATATCTTAATGAGTGTGCAAAGAACGGTGCAGAAAAGGCAAGTCGTTTCGCACAGAGAACACTCACAAAGGCTATGAAGAAGTCAGGACTTTATATGTTATAAGTGCAAAATGCAAAGTGCAAAGCGCAAAATGTTATAGGATATAAGGAGAATTTTTCTAATGAAAAATAAAAAATTCATTGGTGAAAGTTGGTTTTATACTTATTTTAAAAAGCACTATTGTCCAAAGTGTGGTGCTAAATTAAAAGTTCAAAAGGTAAGTAAAATCGTAAACTCTAATTCACCTGAAGCAAAGGAATATGATTTTTCATTAGGAGATACTTTTTTGATGGGTGATGTTGAATTTTTTTATAATGTATTTTCTTGTTCAACTTGTAGCACTCAATATTCTGTAAAAGAAATGAAAAAATTGGAAAAATAATAATGTTTTTGGAGACGAAGTTTATTCGTCTCCTTTTTATATTTGCGTCGCAGATACTCGCCTGCCGGCTCAGACAGTGCTAATTCAGCGTCCACCGGACGCTTGCACCCGACACTTTGCGCTTTGCGTTTTGCATTTTACACTTTTAATATTGACTTTAATTCCTGCAAAACCTATAATATTCAGTAGAAAAATAAATATAAGAAGGATTGTAAAATGATTGGTAAGTTAAGATTTCTAATTGCCATAATTGTTGGCAAGGTTTCAGCATTTTTGCTTGATAAAATATTTAAACGAGGAACTAATACTCCGGGAATTATAATGCTTAAAATCTGTCCTGATGCACTTTCTCGATTTGTTATGCCGAGAAATACAATTTGTGTTACAGGTACAAACGGTAAAACAGGAACATCAAACTTGCTCACACATATTATCCGTAATAGCGGAAAGACAGTTGTAAATAATTCAAAAGGCTCGAACATGGCACCGGGACTTGCATCTGCATTGGTAACTCAATGTACTCTGGGCGGCAAGGTTACTGCTGATGTTGCAGTCCTTGAGGTTGATGAACGTTCATCTCAGTATATTTACACAGAATTTACACCAAGATACATCCTTTGCACAAATCTTTTCCGTGATTCAATTATGCGAAATGGGCATAGTGGCTTCATTTTCGACAAAATTAACGATTACCTCAGCAAGAAAACAACACTTATTTTAAATGCAAACGACGGAATTTCAGGTCTTTTGGGTGAGGGTGTCTGCGACAGAGTTTTCTATTCTGTAAACAAAACTGAAAGAAGCACAGATACTTGTGTTGATACGGTTTGCGATTTGATTGCTTGTCCAAAATGTAATCATAAGCTTGATTACGAATTTTTCCATTACAATCATATTGGTGTGCAAAAATGCTCACATTGTGGTTTCTCTATGCCTGAAAGCAGATTTTTTGCAAGTGATGTTGATTTTGAAAACGGCACATTTGTGTTCAATGGTGACAAAGGCGAAAGCCTCGTTCTTCCGTTCCAAAAAGGTAATTTCTTCAATGTTTTCAATATAACAGGTGCTTGTGCTGTGTGCAGACTTATGGGTATAGATGTTGATGTAATCGAAAACAGTATTGAAGATTTGTCATCAAAAACAGGTCGATTCCAGGAAAAGAAATATAATGGTGTTGAAGTCGTTTCAATGCTCTCAAAGAATCAGAATCCTATTTCCTGCTCACAGAGTCTTAAATATCTCGACAGCACAGAAACTGAAAAAGATGTTGTACTTCTCATAACTGACTCAAATGATAAGGTTCACGGTCACGAAGATATTTCCTGGATTTATGATACTGACTTTTCGCCACTCAGTAACGAAACTGTAAAGACAATATATGTTGGCGGAAGTCGTTGCTATGATGTGGCAAACTGCCTTGAAATCAAAGGTATTGATACAGCAAAGCTTGTTCTTTTTGAAAATTATGACAAACTTGCACAAGAAGTGAGCAAAAAGAGTATTGTAGGCAGAAATGTAGTTGTTTATTTTGAACTTTACGCAACAAGTGTTGTGGAAAAAATCAAAACTGCAATGTCACAGAAGGAGGTTCAATAGTTATGTCAAAAATAATAATTGAAGTTCTTTATCCCGAATACAATAATCTCTATGGTGACAGAGGTAACTGTGAGTATTTGCAGAAAAAATTAAGCCTTGCAGGATATGAGGTTGAAATCATTGAAACATCACTTTTCGATGAACCTGCATTTGTAAATAATCAGGTTGATTTTCTTCTTATTGGTCCTTGTCAGGAAAAGCATCAGCTTAATGAAATTGAGCAGTTAAAGAATTATGCTGATGTAATTAGACAGAGAATTGAAAACGGTGGAGTAATTCTTGCAACAGGTAATGCCTTTGAGCTTTTCGGTCTGCATATAGAAAATGATAAAGGTGAAAAGACAGAATGTCTTGGTTTTTATCCTTACTATGCAAAGCAGTTCTCGCGCCTTCGATACAACGATTGTAGTGTTGGCGAATTTGACGGTATGCAGATTGTGGGTTTTAAAAACCTTTTAAGTCATTCTTATGGTGAAAATCCATACCCATTCCTGAATATGAAAAAAGGTTGTGGAATGAACCTTGACAGCAAAATTGAGGGTATTCACGAGAATAACCTTTTTGCAACATATCACACAGGGCCGATTTTACCACTCAATCCGCAATTCACAGATTATCTTATAAAAATTGTGGATGAAAACTATGCCCCTGTTTCTCTCGAATACGAAAAACAAGCTTATGAAAGCAGGATAAAGGAACTTCTTAAATAAGTGTAAAACGGAAAATGTAAAACTGAAAACCGGGCTCCCCACTTGATGGGGAGCTGTCATTTTCAAAGAAAATGACTGAGGGGTGGAACTGCGGTGCGGTTATAAAATTTAACTAATTGGGTGTGTTGTAGGGGCAATTCACGGTGCGGGTGTCCTGTGGACACCTCTGCGAAGCAGAAGCACTGACCGAACCGGCAGGTG
>JAFTUP010000306.1 GCA_017466205.1 Clostridia bacterium | reverse complement strand
ATACACAGAGGTTAACGGTGAAATCAAGATTACAAAATATACAGGTAATTCTTCAACCGTTACAGTTCCTGCATATATTGACGGTAAGCACGTTGCATTTTTAGGTGAAAATGCTTTTGCAGGCAACAGCAATATAAAAAAGATTGTGTTTGAAGGCACAACATCGGGAACTGCAAGATTTTATCTTCCCACAAGCAGAATTGTGTTCAACAATCTGCCAAATCTTACCTCAATCACATTTCCTTATGAAACATATTATCGTATGACAAGTGACAGTAAATCACCAAGTAATGACACATTTTATGATTTGATTATCAACTGTCCGAAGCTCAGCAGTATCGATTTTACAAGCAAGGTGAATTCTGACTACTCCTCATCAATACTCAATATGTATTCAGTTGACGGTGTTGTATTTTCAAGACAGAACACCTCCACAGTTGACTCGTATTTAATGTATTATCCGCCTGCAAAGACAGCCTCTGCATACACAGTTCCGTCAAGGGTAAGGCAGGTTAATAAGTTTGCATTTCAGGATAATCCGCATATAAAGTCAATCCACTTTTCTGCGTCAGTTCAGACTGTAGCTGCCAACTTTATCGGTTGCAGCAAATTGACCTCATTCACCGTTGATTCAGACAATTCAAGGCTTTTTGCTGAAAACGGTGTCCTTTATACAGGTGCTATATCACATAACGGTGTTGAATACAAAACTTTTTATTATCCGCCCGGAAAGACAGATTCAAGCTTTACCTTTAATGATGATTATAATCTTTCAATAGACGGTTTCAGCTTCTGCGGTAATCCTTATCTAAAAACAGCTAAATTCTGCCGTGCCGTAAGAATTGACAGTTCACTTGCTACAGGCAAAGGTAAGCCCACCGCACTAACCACATTTGAGCTTAATGACGCTTATACCAATGTTGTAAATACAAGCAAAACGGCATATACATACAATTATTATTGATAATCCTGAGGTGACAAAAATGGCAAAAACCACAACTGAGCTTTTAAGAGAACTGAAGCGTAACAGCTGTTCATTACCTGACTATCTTTCAAATCATCAGGACACCTTTGTCAACGAGGATATTAAAGCGTTCTGGGATGGTATTATTGAAAACAAAAACTACTCAAAATCAAATATTATCAACAAATCAGACTTCAGCTATTGCTATTTCTATGAGGTAATTAACGGTCGCAAAATGCCCACCAAGGACAAGGTTGTGCGTCTTGGACTTGCCATGAAAATGACGGTTGATGAATGTCAGCAGGCACTTAAAATTTCAGGGCGTTCTGCACTTCACCCGAAAAACCGTCGTGACAGTATTCTCGTTTATGCTATTGAACAGAAAATGACAGTCGCTCAATGCAACAAAACACTTGCTGAAAACGGAGAGGAGGGATTGAAATAAGTTCCGCCAATAACGAGCTTCTCGATTACATAGAAAATTCATTTCTGAAGCTTTATTTCAAGAAAATTACATTTAAAGAAACTGAACATTCTTCAATATACCTTTATCAGCATAAAGAAAATGAAAAATATGTAATAAAGCGTTTTTCAACAAACCCCAACGATGATGTTTTCAGAAAATTAAAGAATAAAAAGCATCCTAATTTGCCTATGATTTATGAGGTTTGCTCTGACGATTCAGGTATTACTGTTCTTGAGGAATATATTGAAGGCAAAAGGCTTATGGATATCCTTTCAAGCAAGCCTCTTGATAAGAAAACGGCTTGTAAATATGCCTGTGATATCTGTGATGCGCTTGCATTTTTACATTCAATCGGCATTATCCACCGCGATATAAAACCGTCAAATATCATTATAAAAAATGACGGTACTGCTGTGCTTATTGACCTTTCAATCGCAAGGTTTATCAATGAGCAGGAAACAGACACTCAGGCTCTGGGCACTCCGGGCTTTGCGGCACCCGAGCAGTTCGGCATTTCACAGTCAAACAACACTACGGATATTTACAGCCTTGGTGTGTTGCTGAATATTATGCTTACAGGCTCTCATCCGTCAGTTGATTTGCCGAGAGGAAGACTCCGCAAGGTGGTAGAGCAGGCAACCTCTACACAGATTTCTAAGCGTTTCAAATCAGCTGCAAAAATGAAATCAGCATTAAGATTTTGCAGATAAAAGCATACGGACAAATTTAAGGTGGGTAGCTCCCACCTTTTTTTGTTTGATAAACAGGACAATGCACAATGAACAACAAATCGGAGGTTGTCGGGATGAGTGTAAAGTTGAAAATGGAAAACTGAAAACGATGGGGTGCGGGCATCCAGTGGATGCCGAATTAGCACTGTCTGAGCCGGTAGGCGAGTATCTGCGACGCTGATTTTATTACAATTGCAACGCAGTTCCGACGTTTTCCGTTTTCAACTTTCAACTTTCAATTACGATCATCCCGACAAATTATAATTTACATTCATTGTTCTGTGATTTTGCAAAATAAGTGTGGGTCATTTTAACATAGGGTATAGGTCACTTTAACATAGGGTGTGGGTCATTTTAACATAGAGTGTGGGTCATTTTACCATCTAATAATAAAAAGAATAATAAAAAGAATATAAAAAATAATATATGATTACAGGAAATATAACCGGTTATGTGTTTTATTTTTTTGAGTGTTTTTGTAGTTAAAAAGTATCTGAAAACAGCCTCAAATGTAAATAATCTGTAAACAAAATGCCCGTTTTTTAAATTCGTCCCTCATTTCCCGGGACAAAAACACAAATGCACGCTATATATGGAGGGTATTTTTTTATGAATTATAATTTTTATGCAATTTTTCCTCTCAAAATGCTGACGGATGAAAGGTTTGAAAATCTCAGTACACACGATTTCTTTTTGTATATGCTTTTACTGAATCGTGCTAACGCTTCCAAGAAGAACTTAAAGCGTTTTTCTGATAAAAAAGGAGTTTTTGTTTTTTATTCAAACAGCCGGATTTCCAAGGATATAAGATGTACTCAAAGAACAGCAACAAGAACATTGAACAACCTTGAGCAGGCTGGGCTTATTCGCAAGGAATATCAGCAAAGAGGTCTCCCTCTTAAAATTTATGTAAATGACATCAGGAATGAGAGTACATATTCAATTGCCTCTGCACCAAAAGAAAAGGAGGTAAGCTTTGATGTGGAAAGAGCATTGTCACAAAAGCAGAAAAACAGAAGAAGCTTTGGTGACAAAAAAAGAAGACCGAGCTGACACTCAATCTTCTTATAAGTGATTATTCCTCTGACATAATCTGTCGTATATCCTTGCCGATAAATTCCACAGGTGTGAATGTTCCTATAATTCTTGAAGCAACACTTTCAGGATACCTTGCTTTAAGCTCTTCAAGATTTAAGTTAGAGCTGATGATTGTGGGTACATTTCGTGCAATACGGCTGTTGATTATGTTGTATATTGCTGAAACTATGAAAGGAGTTGAGAATTCAGCACCTAAATCGTCAAGAATAAGCAAGTCTGCATTTATCAGAACGTCCTCTGTTTCAAAGGAATCTGTTTTGCCAAATTTTTCTCTTTCAATTTTATTGAGAAAGGTTATGACTGAACCGTAAAGCACATTATAGCCTTTTTTCAATGCTTCGTTTGCAATTGCTAATGACAAGTGAGTTTTGCCGAGTCCCGTTCTTCCGTAAAAATATAAGGATTGGGAATCTGTGCTGAATTTTTCTGCATATTTTCTGCAATTATCATAAACAGATGTCATTTCCTCATAAGGATTTTCACCGTTTATATTTTTGTTCGGATAATAGCTCAAGTCAAAATCCTCAAAGCTTGAAAGCTCAAGAGGTGTCATCTTTGACATCTTTTCACTTGCATATTTTTTAAGAAGCTCATTATGACAGGAGCAAAGCTTTGTACCATAAGAAACACGACGCTCATCATCATAATCTTCCACAACACCGGTGTCCTGACATTTTTCACAAGTGTATTTAACATCAAGATAATCTTCAGGAAGTTTAAGTGCTTTAAGAAGATTTTTTCTTTCTTCACGGAGTTGTTTGTTCTTCTCACGAATACGGTTAAGCTCT
>JAFTUP010000305.1 GCA_017466205.1 Clostridia bacterium | reverse complement strand
GGCTCCCCTGAAAGGGGAGCTGGCGAGCGTATGCGAGACTGAGGGGTTTGTTCCCTTTATTACTTACTAATAGAGAACTTTACAACCCCTCTGTCAACTTCGTTGACATCTCCCCTTTCAGGGGAGACAAGAAATTTAAAGAGCTCTACAAACTCCGATTTGTTAAACAGAAATTGTGTATAAAAGATACAGAAAAAGGAAGTTCACAACAGCGTGAGCTTCCTTTTTTAATGGCTGGAAAGGTGTTGTAGGGTCGCTTCACGAAGCGACCGCAACAGATTATTAATAAACTTGGAAACGGGCAATTCATGAATTGCCCTTACATTTCCACCTCATCTGTCTTTTTCTTTACAAAAGCTGTTTTTTCCTTGAAGGGAAGGCGAAAAACTAACTCTTTTTCTTTCTGTAATATACGACAACAGAAACAACAAATACTACAATGCAAACACAAGAACCAAATAAAATAAATACAGGTAAAATATCAAATGCCAAATGTAAATAATTTGTATCTGATTTATAACGAATGGTCAGAGTTTCGTCATCAAAGGTGACGTTTTTATGAAGCATACCTAAATCAACACCATCGTCATTATATACACTATCCGATTTGAACTTTTCCATTTCATCATAAGAATTAAAGACCATTTGAATTTCCTGACTATTGACAAGTGCACCAACATAATCAAGTTGGTAACCCTTTTCTGTTTCCTCAAAAGCATACCACAATTCTTGTAAATATAAAATATATGTATCGTTGTCTTCAATATACTCTTCATTAATCAGATGGTATATCTCTTTATTATCAACCACAACACCTTTTATTTTATAATATTCTGTTTCAGCTTCTTCAATTGTATCGTATTGATAACCTACAGCATCAGCATAAGAAAATGCAGATGAAGACAAGGCATGTTCAAAAACTACACCAATAAATGGTGATAAAATCGACAATAAAACAACAACAGCAAGGATTATTGCAGTAACTTTTATATGATTTTTTCGATATTCCTTTTGTTCGAAAGATAATTCTGTCTCTTCAATATTAAATTTCTTGTATAAAAATGAGCGAATAAAATATGCGATAGCACCACCAATAATTGCGGTGGGTGGTAAGGCAACAAAAAGGACAAAAGTGGTATCAATAATGCTGATAATCATTCCCAGTAAAGTCACAACCGATAAAAAGGTTATAATAGTAATGTATTTTACACAAATTTTCATTGTGTCGGTCAAATCTTCTTTTTCAACAATGTTCTCATTGCGTAAGCCTGATAAAAGATTATTAAATGCAACTAAAATAACAGAAACGGAAGCAGCAGTTAAAATTAATATGATTACATAACCTACCCATAAAACATTATAATTATAAACTATTTCGCGGATTGTATAGGTTAGGATAAGAGCCACAACAACAAGAATAATTGAGATAATAGAGCTGTTTGTAAATTTGGTTGCTGCTTTTCCTACCAGATACTTGATTCTTTCCTCGCTTTTTGTGTTTTTATATTCTTCTTGAGTTTCTTTGGTTATTCGTTCTCCACGAAGAATTTCATCAACTGTAACAGAATAAAGCTCTGCGATAGCAGGTAGCATCATTATTTCGGGACAGCCTTCGTCTCGCTCCCACTTGCTTACTGTTTTGTTGGAAACATTTAATTTGTCAGCAACTTCTTGTTGTGTCATTCCGTTGGCTTTTCTTAAAGCAGAGAGAAACGTACCTATTGTTTTCTTTTCCATATTAGAACCTCCTTTATGACTTTATTCTGCAATAAATAGACTGTTTTTTCAACTCATGGAAAGTAGATTTTATCTACTAATCGTGGAATTTTTATTAATCGCTGATTTAATTATACTATAATTTATTATATATGACAATTCAGATAACAGTAAATCTGTTTAGACATTGTGTTGGGAAGCGTTAGAATGATATGCAGGCGTGGAAGCCTGCCACTACGCGAAATTTGGTTGTTTTGTCATTCTGAGAAGCGCAAGAATCTTTTTCAAAGTAACATATCAACCAACATAGATTCTTCGTCACTTCGTTCCTCAAAATGACATAAAAAACGGGACGCTGTGGTCAGCGTCCCCTACATTTTGCGTTTTGCATTTAATTACTGCTGTGGCATTCCGCCCTGCATAAGTGAAGACATCATTCCACCTGTTTTCTTTTTAGGTGGTTTGTATGCAGGTGGGTTCTTCATACGTTCTTTCGCTTTTTTACCTGCAGAAGATGCAAGGTATTTATTAACTGCAATAAGTGTGTCATAGAAGTCGTCATCAGTAATCTGTTCACGACATTTTTGGAGAAGTGTTTCGTCATTATCAATTTCACCAAGAATTGTAACAACAACAAGGTCCTGAACATCGTTTGAACCGTTTTCATAAATGTCGCTTAAGATTTTAAAGAGCTTCTTCATTGTCTGGACATCATTTGAACGAATTGTTTCCATAATGTACTTGTTAGCGTGATTTACAAAGAAATCTTCGCCAAGGAATTCATCGTAAGTCTGGAAATTCTCTTTATAAGCATCTTTAAGTTCAGGATAAAGAGTTGAAATTCTGCTTGCAAGTGTGTTTGCATCGTATTCAGTACCATTTTTTGCAGCAGATTTTGAAATTGTCTGTGGAGCTTTCTTTGCAACCTGACGAGCTTTTTTACCATAAGATGAGCCAACTGTTTCGCAGATTTCGTTTGAAAGAGATTTAATATCTCTGTCCTCAAATGACTCAAGGTCAAGAAGATTTGACTCAACCTTTACGAAATCACTTTCACCTGCTTTTTCAGTAACATCAAGAAGGTTGTCGTGGCTTACAAGACGGATTGTAATATCATCCTTTGTAAAATCAACATAAGCTTCTTCGCCATTTTCACAAACAGCAGAAGATGTAAAACCAATCTGTTCAAATTTTTCTGAACAGTTTTTTAAGATAAGCGAGAGTGCTTCTTTTCTTTCAAGCATTTTAGTACCTCAAATCGTTTTAAAATTATATATCCCATATAATATAACACATTTATTTCGATTTGTCATTAAAAATTTGTGAATATTATGATTGAAACAGAAAATATAATATGTTAAAATATATTAAAATGTGATATTATGACTTCTTTCAGGTGATAAATATGAAAAACGCTCTTATAATTTTTGGTGGCGTGTCTTCTGAACACGATGTTTCTTGCGTTTCAGCAACATCGGTTATCAGAAACATTCCAAAGGATAAATACAATGTAATTATGCTTGGCATTACCAAGCAAGGCGAGATGTTTGTTTTTGACGGAGATTATAACAACCTGAAAAAAGACGGTTGGCTTCTTGATAAGTCAAAACTAAAAAAAGCAGTTATTTCAAGTGACCGTGCTGACAGAGGAATTATTGTATTTAATGAAAACGGATATGAAAAAATCAGAATTGATGTCTGTTTCCCTGTAATGCACGGTAAAAACGGTGAAGACGGTACAATGCAGGGTCTTCTGACAGTTGCCGGTATTCCTTATGTTGGATGCAACACAATGGCATCTGCTGTTTGTATGGATAAGGCAATGACAAATGCCATTTGTGATGTGAACGGAATTGCACAGGCAAAGTGGAAATACATTACAAAATACGATTTTGAGCATCGTGGCAGAGAATTCGCAAGAGAATGTGAAGATTATTTAGGACTTCCTGTATTCATCAAACCGGCAAATGCAGGCTCTTCTGTTGGTGTAGTTAAAGCAAAAACAGTTGAAGAAATTCAGCGTGGTCTTGACTATGCATTTCAATTCGACTCAAGAGTTGTTGTGGAAGAGGCAATTATCGGTGCAGAGGTTGAATGTGCTGTAATGGGTAATGATGAGCCAATGGCCGGTGCGGTTGGTGAAATCGAGCCAAGTAATGAATTTTATGATTTTGAGGCAAAATATGAGTCTGACAGCGGACTTCATATTCCTGCAAGAATTGGTGAAGAGAAAATCAAAGAAGTTCAGGAACAGGCAATCAGAGCATATAAGGCTTGGGGTTGTTCAGGATTGGCAAGAGTTGACTTCTTTGTAAGATATTCTGACGGTGCAGTGCTTTTGAATGAGCCTAACACTCTTCCGGGATTTACAAACATCAGTATGTATCCTATGCTTATGGATAAAGCAGGAATTGCTTATGGGGATTTGATTGATAAGCTCTGCACTCTTGCAATTGAGAAATGGGAAAAGGAATTCGAACAGTGAAAAAAGATGCAGTTATAAGAATTGTCAGCAAGCAAAAAACAGAAAATGGTGACAATACAGGTGAAATGACAGTTACAGGAACACTGACCTGTGAGGAAGATAAAAGTATAATTGAATATATCGAAAACAATGAGGAAACAGGTCCCGAAGAAACAACAATTACTGTTTCAGCGGATAACATTGTAAGCATTGTAAGAAACGGACAGTTCAGCTCAGAAATGATGGTAGAAAAGAATGTCCGTCATCATACATTTTACAGAACACCTTATGGTGAACTGACAATGGGAATTTACGGAAATCAGGTGGATTGGTCTGCTGACGATAAAGGTGGAGTCCTTAGAATGAGATATTCACTTGATTTCAATAACGGATTAGTTTCGGAAAATACAATGATTATATATATCGAGGAAAAATAAGGAGAAAAAGGTATGTCAAAATTAGTTAAAAAAGCAACTAACGAATTACATAGTCTGATTGTTGATGCACTTGGCAAGGCTGTTGCAGAGGGTGAAATTCCTGCAGAGCCAATTCCTGCATTCAATATTGAAGTTCCTGCAAATCGTGATAACGGTGACTATTCATCAAATATCGCATTTGTATGTGCAAAGGTTTTCCGCTGTGCACCAAGAAAGATTGCAGATTTAGTTGCTAAATACATTGAACTTGACGGAACATATTTTGATTCTTGCACAGTTGCAGGTGCAGGTTTCGTAAACTTTACACTTTCAAAGGATTTCTATGCTGACATTCTGCTTGATGTTAAGGCACTCGGCAAGGATTACGGAAGAAGTGACTACGGTGAAGGTAAGAGAATAAATGTTGAGTTCGTTTCTGCAAACCCAACAGGACCAATGCACATGGGTAATGCTCGTGGCGGTGCATTAGGTGACTGTCTTGCAGCAGTTCTTGATATGGCTGGATATGAAGTTGAGCGTGAATTCTACATCAACGATGCAGGTAACCAAATTGAAAAATTCGGACTTTCACTTGATATCCGTTATCAGCAGATTTTCAAGGGTGAAGATGCAGTAGAGCTTCCTGAAGACAGCTATCACGGTGAAGATATTAAAGAAAGAGCACAGCAGTTTGCCGATGTTTACGGTGACAAATATCTCGACAAGAGCGAAGACGAAAGAAGAAAGGCTCTTGTAGAATTTGCTCTTCCAAAGAATATCGACAATATGAAAGCCAATATGGCAAAGTACAGAATTGAGTATAAGACTTGGTTTAAGGAAAGTCAGCTTCACGACAGTGGTGCTGTTAAAGAGGTTATCGACTATCTTACAAATAAAGGCTTAACTTATGAAAAAGACGGTGCAGTTTGGTATAACAATATCAAGGTGCAGACAGAAATGCTTACTCGTCAAGGCAAAACACAGGAAGAAATTGATAAACTTGAACTGAAAGATGATGTTCTTATCCGTCAGAATGGTAACCCAACATATTTTGCTGCTGATATTGCTTACCACAAAAATAAACTTGTTACTCGTGGATTTGATAAGGCAATTAACATCTGGGGTGCTGACCACCACGGTCACGTTGCTCGTATGAAAGGTGTTCTTGAAGCACTTGACCTTGATAGTGACAGACTCGATGTTATCCTTATGCAGTTAGTTCGTCTCACTCGTGATGGCGAAGTTGTAAGAATGAGTAAGCGTACAGGTAAAGCAATCACACTTGTTGACTTGCTTGAAGATATTCCTGTTGATGCAGTTCGTTTCTTATTCAATATGAGAGAACCTGGCTCACAGATGGATTTTGACCTTGATTTGGCAGTTGAACAGTCATCACAGAATCCTGTTTACTATTGCCAGTACGCAAATGCTCGTATTCACAGTATTCTTCGAAAGGTTGAGGCTGATGGTGTTGCAGTTCGTGATTGTACAAAGGAAGAGTTAAAACTCTTGACTGCTCCTGAAGAAATTGAGCTTATCCGTCACCTTGCGTCACTTACAGACGAAATCGTAAATTCTGCAAAGAACTATGACCCTGCAAAGATTACAAGATATTGCATCGATTTGGCAACTCTTTTCCACAAGTTCTATAACGCTTGTCGTGTTGCTGTTGAAGACGAAGCACTTATGCAGGCTCGTTTGTATCTTTGCACTTGTGTTATGAATGTAATTACAAACATTCTCACTACATTCAGCATTTCAACACCGGAAAGTATGTAATAAATTTTAATATTGCACGGTAGGGCGGGGTCTTGACCCCGCTATTGTTATGAAAAAAGCCGAGTAGTTTTACTCGGTATATAGTCAGGTGGATTTGTGAGTTAAGTCACCAGTTTCAGGGTTATAATCGTGATTTTTCACATCCTTAATCAATAGATTAGTATAAAATTTGGAAAAATCAAGCTCATCCCGCGAAATTCGTGCATTTATCCAGTTTTTACAATTTCCACGCCAATCAATTTCTATTTCTCCAAAAGTGCAAATGTTTTCCTTTTGATATATACACATTTTATTGTTACATTTCATAGTTTTTGCCCTTTCATTGATGCTAATAAAAGTTTTTATATTATATATTTGCACCTATATAAGTGCAAATATATAATATCACAGGGGTAAAATACTGTCAATAGAATTGTTCTTATTTAAGTGCAAGGTGAGACAGATGAATGTGATATATGAAAAAGAGATTGGTAATAGAATAAGATTGTATAGAGAAAAGAATAATATGACACAGGAACAGTTGTCTGCAAGATTGCAAACAAGAGGTTGTGATATTACAAGGAGTGCTGTTGCTAAAATAGAAGTCGGTCAACGACACATATATCCAGATGAAATGAAATTGATTAAGGAAATCTTGAAAGTATCTTTTGAAGATTTGTTTTATGGTAAATAATTAAAAATTAGGGGACGCTGACCACAGCGTCCTGTTTTTGTTTGTTTTGGGCTGCCGAGGGTGCGGGTGTCCTGTGGACACCTGTGCGAAGCAGAAGCACCGACCGAACCGGCAGGTGAGACTCGTCAGCCCCTACATTCCAACTAAATTAGTTATATTTTACAAATTCAATGCTGTTCCTACACTTTGCATTTTTGCAGACGTGGATAAACTCCCTCAGTCACCTTGCGGTGACAGCTCCCTCAACGAGGGAGCCAACTGCCACTACGCAATTGTTTCTGTATTTTTATGGAAATTTTGCTTATAATACAATTATGACTATATTTTTTGCTTTCATTGTCAATCTTTTGTCAAATTAACTATTGAAAAATCGGACAAGTAATTGTATAATTAGCAAGATAGGAATTTTTCCGTAAAATATGAAAGGAGTTTCATTTTATTATGATTAACTATTCACATGAAGTTGAAAAAATGTGCTGTGTTAAAAAAGGACCTCACCATGGTCCTGCTCCAATCCCTGAAGAGGGCAATTGGGTAAAGGCTTATGAAATCAAAGATATTTCAGGCTTCTCACACGGCATCGGTTGGTGTGCTCCTCAGCAGGGTACATGTAAGCTCACACTTAACATTAAAGAGGGTATCGTTGAAGAGGCTCTTGTTGAGACTCTCGGTTGTTCAGGTATGACTCACTCAGCTGCTATGGCTGCTGAAATTCTTCCCGGCAAAACTCTTCTTGAATGCCTTAACACAGACCTTGTTTGTGATGCGATTAACACAGCTATGAGAGAAATCTTCCTCCAGCTCGTTTACGGTCGTTCACAGTCTGCTTTCTCAGAAGACGGTCTTGTTGTTGGTGCCGGTCTTGAAGACCTTGGTAAGGGACTTCGTTCACAGGTTGGTACAATGTTCTCAACAAAGGTTAAGGGCGTTCGTTATATGGAAATGGCTGAAGGCTACATCACAAGAATGGCTCTTGACGCTGATGACCAGGTTATCGGTTATGAGTTCGTTAAGCTTGGTAAGATGATGGAAGATATCCGTCACGGTATGGATGCTGCTACAGCTCTTAAGAACAACACAGGCTCTTATGGTCGTTTTGCAGATGCTGCAAAGTACATCGACCCAAGAGAAGAATAAGAGAAGGAGGATACTAAAATGGCTAATGATGTAAGATTTGAAGGCAAAGAAAGACGTATGGCTAAAATCGAGAAATGTCTTGCTGAATACGGTATTGCTTCTCTCGAGGACGCAAAGGCTCTTTGCGAATCAAAAGGTATTGATGTTGAAGGCATCGTTAAGGGTGTTCAGCCAATCGCATTTGAAAATGCTGTTTGGGCTTACACACTCGGTGTTGCACTTGCACTTAAATCAGGTGTAAAGACAGCTTCTGAAGCTGCTGCAGTTATCGGTAGGGGTCTTCAGGCTTTCTGTATCCCTGGTTCAGTTGCTGAACAGAGAGACGTTGGTCTTGGTCACGGTAACCTTGGTGCAATGCTTCTTAAGGAAGAAACAAAGTGCTTCGCATTCGTTGCAGGTCACGAATCATTTGCTGCTGCTGAAGGTGCTATCGGTATCGCAAAGACAGCTAACAAAGTTCGTAAAGAACCTCTTCGTGTTATCCTTAACGGTCTTGGTAAAGACGCTGCTATGATTATTTCAAGAATCAACGGCTTCACTTATGTTCAGACTGAGTATGACTTCTACACAGGCGAACTCAAGATTGTTAATGAAACAAAGTATTCAGACGGTGAAAGAGCTGCTGTTCGTTGCTACGGTGCAAACGATGTTCTTGAAGGCGTTGCTATCATGAAAAAAGAGGGCGTTGACGTTTCTATCACAGGTAACTCAACTAACCCAACTCGTTTCCAGCATCCAGTTGCAGGCACATACAAGAAGTGGGCTATGGAAAATGGCGTAAACTACTTCTCAGTTGCTTCAGGTGGTGGCACAGGTCGTACACTTCACCCGGATAATATGGCTGCAGGTCCTGCTTCTTATGGTCTTACAGACACAATGGGCAGAATGCACGGTGACGCTCAGTTCGCAGGTTCATCTTCAGTTCCTGCTCACGTTGAAATGATGGGTCTTATCGGTATGGGTAACAACCCAATGGTAGGCGCAACAGTTGCATGTGCAGTTGCTGTTGAAGAAGCTTCTAAATAAGTTAAACTTTAATACAACACGGTAGGGCGGGGGCTTGCTCCCGCCGTTATCATTTTATACACAAAATGAAAGACAGAGCCTTTAAACTCTGTCTTTTTTGCATATCTATAAAGTTTCTTCGTTGTTATCATATAACTCATTATTGATTTCGCATACGGTTTTGCAATTATTGATTCCCCATATGATTATACTGTCGCGTTTCGTTTTGGGATAAAGAGGTGCATACTCTGCAATCTTTAATGTAGCCTGAACATCTTCAAGCGACATTTTCATTGCAATACAAATGCTTAAAAGTGTGTTTCGTGATGGATTACGAGTGCCTGAAAATACCTGAAAACCAAAAATCTCACTAATTTCAGCATCTTTTATAACTGCTGACTTTTTCAGGTCTTTAGCAATTAAGTATTCGTTTAAAAATTGTGAGATTGTAAGGTCAACAAAATTTTCTTGATTTTCTTTTATGTATTCTTCAATGTTATTAGATTTTAAGAGTTTATCCATCATTTCGTCAGTTGGTTTTTTAATCATATTTTCATTTTCACTTTCCAAATCTGTTATTTCATAGTATAATAAATAAAACTTTGTTTTGCAAGGGTGATTTGAGTTGGTTTTTCTTGAGGATATTTTAAAAGAACAGTATTCCATTGTAAAAGTGTATAAAAAGACTGACGAAAAATCTATTGTTCGGCTCCGTCATAATAATTTGAAGAAAGATATTATCTGCAGAAAATTCAGCGGTAATGGTGATGTGTATAAAATATTGCAAAATATCAGATTTAAAAATCTTCCTGATATTTTTGAGTTTGCGGAAAATGACGGGAAAGTAATTGTTTTAGAAGAATTTATCAGCGGTACAACTGTTGCGGACATTCTTTCAAGCGGACTTTATAATGAAAAAGGTGTAAAAGCGGTTGTAAAAGAGGTCTGTAATGCCCTTATTGTTCTTCACTCTTACGGAATTGTTCATAGAGATATAAAACCTGAAAATATAATGATTACTGATAGCGGAACGGTAAAGCTTATAGACTTTGATGCGTCAAGAATTTTTAAAAATGGAAAATCAAAGGATACTATGATAATCGGTACAGCAGGATATGCCGCACCTGAACAGCTTGGGTTTGCCCAAAGTGATGAACGAACAGACATTTTCGCATTAGGTGTTCTAATGAATGTAATGCTAACAGGGGAACATCCTACAAACAAACTTTATAAAGGGAAATTGACAAAGGTTATCGAAAAATGTATTCAGCTTGACCCTGAAAAGCGTTATCAGAATGCAGAAGAATTAAAAAAATCCTTATAAAAAATTAAATACTATGCAGTCAGCATAGTACAAAAAGACCACTCTCAATTATAATGATTGAGGGTGGTTGTTTGTTTTATTTATCGGACTTTGTCATATCATTGAGAGCATATTCGCAACATTGAACAACTAACTGATTAAATGAAATATTGTTTTGGTCGGCAATAGTCTGTAATCGGTCAATCAGTTCATTTGGCATACGAATAGTCTTATTTGATTTTTGTTGGTTTTGAATCTCGAACATGCAATCACCTCTGTACTATATATTTTATTGCAAAAAGCAATAGAATTATACAAGTAAAATTGCAAGTAAAAATTACTTGCAAAGTATAGCCAAATGTGTTAGTATAAAAATATCAAAATCGAAAGAAGAGGGATTTTATGAAAATTTGTCAGAATTGCGGAAAAGAACTTGCGGAAGAATTTAAGTATTGTAATTCTTGCGGTGCTGAAATTGAAGAAACAAATAATAAAGAAGTTGTGGTTTCAACAACTGAGAGTACCGGCGAACAATCAACGGTAAATGAATATCAGGATATTCAGTCTGTTGAATCAAATGATGAGTATATTTCGTTGATTTCAAAGTCAAAAACTACAAATCTAATAAGCATAGGTGTGCTTGTTGTTGGTATTATGAGCTTGTTGTTTATCAATGGTTGGTTAGGTGCCGTTTTATGTTTTGTTGCTGAAATCGTTGCATTAATTCCAAACACAAAAATACAAAAACTTTTCAAATCAAAAAATCCAACAATGGATAAGAAATCATTTAAAACTAATCTGAAAGCATTACAAAAAGATTTAAAAACAAAGAGCAAAGACTTCAAAACATCGTTTATTATTGCAATTATTGCTCTTGTTTGTCTTGTGCTTTGTTTTGTAATTCCATCGCCTGTTACAGCAATGTTTGATAATGAACCTGTAGAAAGTCCATCGATTGAAGAAATTGATGATGTGACAGAAGACGAAGAGGATACAGATAATGTTACAACAGAAGAACCAGCAGAAATAGTTGGTATAGCATATTATCCAACAGTTGATGAGTTTGTTGAAGATTATCGTGATACACTAAACAACCTTTATGGTGAGAATTTTACTTGTCGTACAGTAGATAATAGAGACAAAACAACAATTTATGGTTCCTTTGCTGGCAAAGAATATATAACGATAGATTGCACCTTGAGAGAAGATGGCAGAATACAACAGATTAGTACAGATATAGAATATGGTTCTTACTGTAGTGCTTATGGATTTATAACAGATAAAAATCAACTTATGGTAGGAGCTAGTGTGATGGTTGTGATGCCTTCAATTGTTATTTTAGATTACCAAAGTGAAATAAATTTTTCTACTATAGAAAAAATAAAAGAGATTTCCTACAATTTACTGGACGAGGCAAGGAACAATAAAATTACGGACACATATTGTATGACAACAAATGTTTATGATAATTGTACTTTTATGTATTCTATCTCCTTTGAAAATCTTGGTACTTTTCACTGTTCTTGTACTATTTTCCCTAAGGATGATAATGACGATTCTACTGAAAAAACTACAGAAAAGAATGAAGGCACGCAGAGTTCAAATACACAACTTTCTTCAAAGGTGATTGGCGGATTTGAATATATTTATAGTCGAGACGCAACTACATTTGAAACAGTGACACCTGGGTATCCTTATGTTAATAATTTAAGGTTTAGAGGTGATGGTACAGGTGTTATAACATGGAAAACAGCAGATGGATTTATTCCTTATGAAGGTGTATGGGAACTAAATGAAAGTGAAAGTGAAGACATTTTGCTTGTTTATAATTTTATAACTGATGACGGAACAGCTATAATTTATTATGGTATGGACTCGGATTCTTGTTTTGTTATAAATTCGGCTGAGAATATTATGTATCACTATCAAAGATATACTTCTGATAAATAATTTTGGGTAGATATTTATGAATACTTTAGCTATTATTGTGGTGGTTGCACTATTTGTTGTGGGTTTTTACAATGTATTTATTGAAGACCCGCAACTTACAGGTAGTAATTTATGGCTTTGCCTGTTGTTTTTCGCATCGGGTGGGATTTGTTTGTGCAAAACGATTTTTAGTAAAGACGATGAAGAAGATTCAGGCAATAACCGTGAGTAATCGTGTAAAGACCTTGTTTTCAAGGTCTTTCTTGCTTTTTTGAGAATATACAATTATAATATTTTTGGTGATGAAAATGAGTGTGAAAAAATGTTCTTGTTGTGGCAGGGATATACCAACAGAATCAAAATTCTGTCCTTATTGCAGAAAGGACTTATCGCAGGAATTAAATCTCTGTCCGTCTTGTGGAAAAGAGTTACCATTGGAGTCGAAATTCTGTCCTTATTGTATGGAGAGAATAAATGAGCCTGTGTCTGTTACGGTGCCTGAAAACAAGCAGGAGCTGAACAAAAAAATCATAATAATAGTTGCTATAGTTCTGTTGATTGTTCTTGGTGTAGCAATAGCTGTGTTTTTCAGTCAGAACAACAAAACAGCTAGTAATGGTATTGTTGACAATGAAGATACAACTGAAAGTACAGAGTCTGCTGAATCTTCAAGTGGAGAGTTTGTATCCGAGAATGACGAGATTATTGTTGATTTTTACGATGAAATATATATTACAGATGATGAACAGACAAGCGATGAAAATGAAAAAGATATTATCAGTAAAACAGAGCCAAACACAAATAATAATGTCACAAAACAAGATGTGACTAAAGCAACTCAAAAAGAAGAAACAACTACAGAGGCAGACCCTTGTGCTTATGGACACGAATGGATTGAATTAACAAATGTTATTCATCATAACGAAGAAGGTCATTATGGTATGGTTGAAAAACAGCGACCAGTTACGATGTACAAATGCCCTGTCTGCTATAAAAAATATACAAGCCTTGATGAATATTACAGCCATTTTGACAGCAGCCATAAGCCAAGCTACAGTGGTGACCCTGTGGGTGCGTTCCGTAATCAATATACAACCGTAACAGGATATGAGTATTATGAGGTTGAAGAATGGATTGTTGACAGAGAAGCGTATGACGAAACTGTTATAACGGGATATAAGTGTAGTATTTGTGGGAAAGAAAAGAATAATTAAGCAATATGCTGAAAATAGTCGGTTAATGCTTATATAGTCCGGTAAGACAGAGCGTAAAAAACTCTGTCTTTTTGTTGTTATGGAAGATAAATTATAATTTGTCGGGATGAATTGAGTTAATATGCGACCGGTAGGGCGGGGTCTTGACCCCGCCGCCGTTGGTTGATATGTCGTTTTTCGGCGGGGTCAAGACCCCGCCCTACCGTGACACCAATGGTTTTACATTTATCCCGATAACCTCCGATTTGTGGGGAATGATTGTGTGACATTTTGTAAAAAATATTCATAATGTGTGGACTTTTTGGGTTTAGGGTGTTATAATATAATAGATTATATGTGAGACTATGCCCATTTTTCAGGAGGCTTTGGAGATATGCGAATATTGAGAATACTTATTGCACTGTTATTCGTTGCAATAACAATAACATTTACAGTGTTCTATATGGATGTAAAAAAATCAACGGACCACACTATTCCCGTGATTTCTGTTGATGAAGAAATAATTGAAATCAGCTTTAAGGCTACCGAAGAGGAATTGCTTAAAGGTGTTACAGCTTACGATGAAAAAGACGGTGATATTTCCGATAAGGTTATTGTTGAGTCTGTTTCAAAATTCATCGACACAGGTGTATGTAAGGTTGTTTACGCAGTTTGCGACAGTGACAATAATGTTTCAAATGTGACAAGAAAAGTAAAATATAAAAATTACGAATCACCTGTCTTTTCTGTAACTGAATCACTTTGCTATTCAATTTATGACAAGATTGATATTTCAAATGTCATCAAAGCAAAGGATTGTATCGACGGTGATATATCAAGAAGTATAATTGTTACTTCTGAGGACTTTGTCGGTTCTGTTGCGGGAGTTTTCAATATTGATATTTCTGTTACAAACAGTAAGGGTGATATTTCTAACTTGAAGCTTCCTCTCGTAATTGAAGACAGAAGCCTTTCAGCACCGATTATAAATTTAAGTGATTACCTTATTTATGCTGAAGTCGGTGAGGAAATTGATTTTGCATCCTATGTAGTAAATGTTACTGATGTTTATGAGGATGAAATTTCTTCCGACGGATTAAGAATTGAAACTAACGTAAACATGTCGCAGGAAGGCATATATAGTGTGCATTATTATTTAACTGATGAAGACGGAGCGCAAGGACACTCCATACTTAATGTTATTGTAGGATGAGATTATGAACATTTTAAACACAAGACTTGAAATATATAGTATCTTAAGAGACCTGTTTAAGAATGCC
Organism: Clostridia bacterium; assembly: GCA_017466205.1. Classification (GTDB taxonomy): domain Bacteria; phylum Bacillota; class Clostridia; order Oscillospirales; family Acutalibacteraceae; genus Fimenecus. Next base: position 26,574 of record JAFTUP010000305.1, on the reverse strand, counting down.
TGGGCAATTTTTATGGCTGCACTTATGGGTCTTATGAGTATTTATATTCTTACGAACAGCGTTTATTCACCTGAATATACTGCAAGTGCGACGCTGGTTATCAATGCAAAAAGCTCAAGTTCGGGTGCATATTCGCTTTTCAATCTTTCTGCTGAAATGTCAAATGTTATTTCAAGAGTTATTGTTGAGCCTGCGGTTCAGGAAAAAGCTATTGAGGTTTTAGGTGTTGATGAATTTGACGGAAAGCTTACTGCAAAGGTTCATGACGATACTAACTTTATGTCACTTTCAGTAACGAGCGACAGTCCGCAGAAAGCCTATGAGCTTCTCAGAGCTGTAATTGAGGCTTATCCTCAGGTTTCAGATACAGTTTTTGATAACGTTGTTATAAATGTTCTTCGTATGCCGGAGGTTCCTCATTCACCGTCAAACAAGATTACAACCGGTAACAGAATTCTTATTGCAGGTGCTTGTGCTGTTGCTGTTGCGGCAATTATAGTTGTTTTCTCTATCCTTCGTGATACTGTTAAGGATGAGGAGGATTTTAAAAATAAACTTGAAGCTAAGCTGATTGGTACTGTTCCTCACGAAAGAAAGCACTTCAGCATTCAGGAAAAGCTTCAGGGAAAGAACAAGTCTCTTGTACTTCACAACAATGCATTCATAAGCCTTACCTTTGTGGAAAACTATCATAAGATTGCTGCAAAGATTGAGCATATCCACCGTCGTAAGGGTTCTAAAGTTTTTGCTGTAACAAGCGTTGCTGAAAACGAAGGTAAGTCAACAACCGCAGCAAACATTGCAATTTCACTTGCTGATCGTGGTCACAGAGTAATCCTTGTTGATTTAGACTGCAGAAAGCCTGCACTTTTTAAGGTGTTCGATAAAACAGTTGGTGAAAAATCAGAGCTTTCCAATCTTATGAACAAGAAAATCACACCAACTGAATTCAGATTAAAGAGATATAAGCAATCTTCACTTTATCTTGCACTTAATTCAGAACCATATCCTGAATATGGAGATTGTATTGAAAGCGGTGAATTAAAGAAGGTAATCAAGGGTTTTGAGGCTCAGGTTGATTACGTTATTCTTGATACTGCACCGATTGTTGCTGATGCTTTCGTTACAGATATAGTAAAAATGGTTGACCAGACAATAATGGTTGTCAGGACAGATACAGCGTTTTCAGCAGATATTAACGATGCTGTGGCTACAATCAAAGAGGTTGGCGGTCACATTGCCGGATGTATTCTTAATGACACATATCCTGAATTTACATTCTTTGCAATGTCAGGTGTCGGTGATACCGGCTTTGCTTACGGTGCTCGTTACGGTAAGTATGGCAAGAGTAACAAGTACGGTAAATACGGTAAGTACAGCAGATATGAAAATCCCAGGGAATCGGGAGACAGCAAAAAATAAGCTATTCACAAATTAAAGGAAACGATTACAGATGAACGAAACTGATAAGACTACAAAATCGAATAAAGCCTCTGAAATATTGAAGCTGAATTTTGAGGATATATTAATCGGTCTGCGAAAACTCGGCTGGCTGAGCGTTGTTCTTGCTTTGATTTTCGGAATTGTTGCCTACACATATAAACAGGCTACTTATGTTCCGAGATACGCCTCGGAAGCAACATTTTCAGTAAACACTCAGAATAGCACATCATCTATCGGTGGTGTATCCGTCTATTCATTCTATTATGATTCGGCAACTGCAACACAGCTTGCAAAAACATTCCCGTATATTCTCAGCAGTAATTTGCTTCGTGATGCTATCTGTGAGGATTTGGGCGTGGAAATACCGGGTGCAAGCCTTAGTGGAGACAATGTTTCCGGTACAAACATGTTCACAATTACTTCAACATCGACCGACCCGCAAAGAGCCTATGATGTTCTGGTATCAGCTATGGATAATTATCCTTCAATTGCCAAGTATGCTGTGGGTAATATCAAATTTGAGATTATTACAGCACCGACTGTTCCTACTGAGCCTGTGAACACAACAGCTCACGTAAACTTTGTGATTAAGGCAATGTTGATAGGTGTTGTTATAGGGCTTGCTGTTATCGTTATATATGTTTACGGCAGAAATACAATGCGAAACAAAGAGGACATCAAGAAGACATTGGGTGCTGAAGCATTAGGAAGTATTCCTCATATCAGCTTTAAAAAGTATTCAAAGGAAATTGATAAGGCAATTCTATGGACAAATCAGAATGTTGATAAGGCGTTCTATGAATCTGTCAGAGTGTTGCGAAATGTTTTTAAAAACTCGCTTAAAGATGGTGAAAAGGTAATTATCGGTACAAGTACTGCTCCCAGTGAGGGTAAAACAACTGTTGTTACCAATCTCGCACTTTCACTTTGTGAACAGGGCAAAAAGGTTCTTCTTGTTGACGGTGACTTGCGACATCCGTCTGTTGCGCCTCTTTTAGGAATTGATATTGAAAAGCTCGATTATGAAATCGTAAAAGAAAAATATAAGATTTCATATCTTAAAGAATTTAACATCTATTTTATGGTGTTCAACACAAGCTACGGTAGTCGATTTAAATATCTTAATTCAACATATATCAAGAGTGTTTTTGATGAGGTTCGCGATGATTTTGACTTGATTCTTGTTGATACACCGCCTTGCGGACTTGTTTCTGATGCACTTTTCTTCGCACAGGCAGCTGATGCAGCATACTATGTAATTTTGCAGGATGCTGTCCGCGTTTCAAAGATTCAGAGCGGTTTCAGTAACTTGTTGTCAACTGATATACGAATTTTGGGATGTATCCTTAATGGTGCACAGGCATCTCATGCGGGTCATGGTTACGGTTACAGATATTATGGTTACGGTTATGGCTATAAAACATACCATAACTATAATTACGGTGGTAAGCATTACGGAAAATACGGTAGTTATGGTAAATATGGTGGTTATGGTTACAGCTCCGGTTACGGATACGGTCATGGAGGCTATGGCTACGGATATGGCTCAGGCTATGGTTACGGATTAAAGCAGAAGCTTGAAAAATATAGTCATCACCATAAGCATAAGCATCATAGTGATAAAGGAAGTAAGACTGAAAAAGAATGAGGATTATCGAAAGCTGTTGCGAAATATATGGCTTATGAGTGGAAATGGATTTTCTTTTATGTGAGAAAGTACAAGCTCGCTCCAGTCCGTAATACTCTTCTTGGCCTTGTGGCTATTGTAATGTCTCTTGGTGTTTCAGTAGCGGAAAAGCACTTTATTGCTTAATTTAAAAAGGTATAAAAATAAGAACCAAGGTTGTGTGCCTTGGTTCTTTTGTTGTGTTTATGTTTATTCAGCGATTGATTTGAAGTATTTTGCTGCATCACCACGGGTGATGAGTGCATCTGTGTCGAAATCGTTGTCATAAAGCACCTTTAAAGAGGCTGAAAGAGCATTTATAAGGTCTGTGAGATCTTTATCAGTTTCATTGTTCACAAGAGCCTCTGCGAGGGTTATGGCGGTTGTTTCCGTTTTGTCATCGATAGGAAGTTCTGTGTCGTTAATCACGTTTAAGGCATAATTCATTTCACCGTTTGTGAGAATTTGCTCCGGGCTGAAGGTTGTAGCAGATGTTGGTACCATAATGTTATTCATCACAACAAACTCGACTGCATTGTAATACTTTGTACCAATTTTCACATCGTCAAATTTATTCATATAATCAGGATGCGGAAGTGCTTCGATAACACAGTTAGCAATATGCTTATGTCCATCAGCATCGGGATGACTTTCAACGTAAGTTGTACCGGATGTATCAACATAAGTGTAGCCAAATGTTTCAGCACCGCTAATCATTGGCTGATTGCCGATTGAAAGAATAAGACCAACAACAGCGCTTGTGATTGCAGTTGTAATCTCATCAGGCTCTTCAGCGTTTACAGGCTCACCGATTACACCGTCATAATCGAAATATTTGCCTTTAACACTGTTGTCGCTCATACCGAGCACCATCAAGGTTACATCAGGATTAAGGTCATAAATATCCTGAATCATAATGTCCCAATTTTCATAGAAACAACCGAGTCCGTGTTCAAGTGCTTTAGGAATTTCAGCTAAAACTGCCGGTAATGCACCTGCAAGATGTGCAATTTCAAGAACTGTTTCAATATCACCTAAATCAATTTCATTTTCAATAGCCATTTCTCTGACCATATTGATGTATTTGTCAGCACAATTTTCAGCTTCCATAACGTCAGAGATAACCCAACCAAGATAAGCACCCCAGTCATTACCGCCAACACCAAGAGTTATAAGGTCAGCTTCAGCAACTGCCTTTTTATATGCTGTTCTGTATTCTTCGCTGCCTGGTTCTCCTACCGCATTCATTTGTGCGGGATGGAACATATAATCATCAGTTTCTGTAAAATCATCCTCAAGCATATATCTGATTTCAATTGTTCTGTAACCTGGACCTGCGAAAGCAGTCATCGATTTATCTTCAATAATTGCATTTGCGATAATATCTGCATAAGAACCCGGCACGCGACAATATGCTGTTTCCTGATATGCTTTGTTATAAAGGTCGTCATTATCACTCATTACGTCACGATAACCACTTGCAACGCTGTCACCAAGAAGTACGTAATTTTCATATTGACCTTTGTGGAGTTTGACAGCATCCTGATTAAGCTCATAAGCAAAGCAGCTGAAAGAGCTTGAAATAACGGAAACCAAAAGAAGAACTGCAATACTTGTTCTTAAAATCTTTCTCATTTTAATATCCTCCTATAATGCACACAGTGTTCATCATAACAAAATAATATCACCATTTTTTGATTTGGTCAACAAAAAAATGAGTATCTTTACATATTGAGCAGATAACCTCAAAAATGTTTATTAAATATAAATATGCCGAATATTTCGCAGAACATTCGGCATAAGCTTGTTTAAAGTTATTAGTTTGTGTGATATTTTCTTGCGATTTTAAGCGTTGTTGTCTTTGGGAATTCCTCATCACGAATAGAAATCTTTGTTACTCGCTTAAATGCAGGCATCTGTGCATTTACAGCCTTAACATCTGCATCAAGTCTGTCTTTGCAATCAGGATAGTCCTCTTCGTTGAGGAAGAATTCACCAAGAATTTTATCGCCTTCCTGATAAACAAGAACTTCCTTAATATAAGGGATTTTGTTCATAAGTTTTTCTTCAATTTCTTCAGGTGAAACATTCTTACCGTTAGAAAGAATAATCAAGTTCTTCTTTCTGCCGACCATAAAGAGGAATCCTTCGTCATCAATTCTGCCGAAGTCACCTGTTTTGAACCAGTCACCGTCAAATGCTTCTGCAGTAGCTTCAGGGTCGTTATAGTAACCAACCATAACGTTGTCGCCTCTTACATAGATTTCACCAACACCGTTTTCGTCCGGGTCAACAATCTTGATTTCGTTACAATCAAGCGGAGTGCCAACGCTTCCGAACTTGAACTTTCTCGGGTGGTTACAAGTGATAACAGGAGAACACTCTGTAAGACCATAGCCGTTGAAAACGTCAATACCTATTTCATAAAGTCCCTTTTCATATTTAGGGTCAAGGTAAGCACCGCCGCAGATAATCATATCAAGATTTCCGCCAAGATTATCGTGAACCATTTTGAAAATCTTACGACGCTTATCAATGCCGAATTTCATAAGAAGATTGCTGATTTTGATACCTTTTTTAAGCAATTCCTCTTTTCCCATTTTGCGAGCAGTTTTCCATATTCTGTCATAAACTGTCTCAACAACAAGAGGCACACCTGTAAAGTTATAAGGCTGGAATTTCTTAATATCCTGTTGAATGTGATTAATGCCATCGCAAAGATAACCCCATTCGGAAACGATATATGTAGCATAAAGACCGCTAACCCATGAAAGAGTATGGTGCAACGGTAAAAATGCGATTGCATGACGACCTGTGAGAACACGTAATGATGCGGAACAGTTACTTGCAACATTTCTGTGAGTGAGCATAACACCCTTGCTCTTGCCTGTTGTTCCTGAAGTGAAGACGATAGCAGCCAAATCATTTGGCTGAATTTCCATATTATCAAATCTGTTGTCGCCTTCGTTAATCAACTTTTCGCCTTCTTCATAATATGAGTCAAACTCATTCATGAAGAAATATTCCATTTGCGGAACATCGGGATTAGCCTTAATCTGTTCAACAAAATTTGCAAATTTCTTTGAGTAAACAACAGCATCACAATCACAACGGATGATCTGGTCTTCAATATCTTCGTAAGAAAGTTTTGCATCCATCGGAACACAAACATTACCGCCAACAATAATTGCGTAATAAGCAAAGCCCCAATCAATATTGTTTTCAGAAACAATAGCAATCTTCTTGTTTTTTGTTAAGCCCTTGCTGTAAAAGTAGGTGCTGAGAGTACGGATTCTTTTGAAGGTCTGATTATAGTTAGTTTCCTGAAGCTTTTTTTCTCTGTCAAGGAACATAAACTGCTTTTTGTCTCCGCCGCGAGCAGTTCCTTCAAAAACAATTTCACGAATTGTCTGGTACTCAGGGATTTCAACCTTAGCAGCATTTTTGTGAGTTTTGTTCATCATAATTTCTATTATCCTTTTTAATATTATCTTTGCGGAATTTGCCATAATGGTGTTTAAATGTTACAAAAAAGTAACATTTAAACAGAAAAAACCATTTTAATATCAGTATATATTATATCATTTACAGGTTGATAAAGCAAGTAAAATATGTTACAATTTTTGTATAATCATTGGAAAATATCGAAAAGAGGGATATTATGGGAAATAAAATTATTGTTGCCGGTGGCGGACACGGTGGTATTGCAGCTGCAATGCTGCTTGCACAAAAGGGCTTTGATGTTACCGTTTACGAGAAAAACGCTGCGGATAAGCTTGGATATGACTGGACAGACATCTTTGACAGAAAGGGATGGACTGCTGTTGGTATTCCTATTCCTGACAAAAGCAAGTACAAATTAAAGCAGGATATGACTTTTTACGGACCTGCTATGGAAACAGCATTGACGCAGAATACTGAAGATGATAAAAAGGAAATTCAGATGGAGCGCAAGGATATTTACGCTCATCTTATTGAATATGCTGAAAAAGCAGGTGTAAAATTCCGTTACGAAGAAGCAGTTGAAAAGCCAATTCTTCTTGGTAACAGAGTTGTAGGTATAAAAACTGATAAGGGCGAGTATCTTGCTGACCTTGTGATTGATGCTTGCGGTCTTAATTCTCCTGTAAGACAAAATTTACCGCCATCAATGGGTATTCAGAATAATCCTGTTGAATATGAACAGTTTTATGTTTACAGAGCACATTTCAATAAGATGTGTGAGGTTGAGGAAAAGGATAAATTCAAGCTTATTCTTCTTCCGAATAACGAATTAGGTATTTCCTGGGTTGCAACTGAAGAAAATCATACAGATGTGCTTATCGGCAGGTTTTTTAAGTTTGACCGTGATTATGCAATCTCACAGATTGATGAAATGCGAAAGCTCAATCCGAGCATTGGTACTGATATTCTCCGCGGTGACAGCTTTGCAAATATTCCTGTTCGTCAGCCATTGGGAGTCCTTGTTGCTGATGGTTATGCTGCAATAGGTGACAGTGCGTTTATGACGGTGCCTGTAATCGGTTCAGGTATCGCAAATTCATTAAAGGCTGCAAAAATTCTTGCAGATGCAATATCAAATGATTTCAGCGGTTCATATAGTGCAGAGACTCTTTGGAATTATCAAAAGAATTTCTACAAAGAAATAGGTGCCGCATTGGCTCCTCTTGCTTGTATTAAGCTGTTGCTTACCCGACTTGAAGGACCGGAGCTCGATTATATTTTTGCAAAAGGAATTCTTAATGCAGAGGATATGACAATCGATGCTGACTCAACAAGCCTTGGTGCAATGCTTAGTGGTATGTCATTAGATGATATTAAAATTAAGCTTGATGGTTTGATTAATAATAAGGTTGTGCTTGGCAAGGTTGTTAAAATGGGACTTCAGTTAGCCCGTGCAACTGCCGTTACAGCGGCAATGCCAACATCATATAACCGTAAAACTGTTCTCCGTTGGGTAGAAGAATATAATAGTTGTTTTAAACGATAAAAAAATGGCAGTGCATTCAATGCACTGCCATAATTTTTTATATCTGTTCTTCAATTGGCTCGACAATTGCTGAATTGAGGATTTCGCTTTTGAATTTTTCAACTCGTGTATCAAGCCATTCTATTATATCAGAATACACTTCATTACGGTTGATTTCATTGAAAATTTCGTGTCTTGCATTCTCATAAAGCTTCATTGTAACATTTTTGTGGCCTGTCTTTTTGAGCGTTTTATAAACCTCTTTGACACCTTTTCCGTAGTCACCGACAGGGTCCATTGAGCCTGAAAGTAATAAAATCGGCATACTCAGTGGTATTGAGTTGTACCATCGGCGAGACGACACCTGTTTAAGGGTCATAAACAATGCTTTCATACCATTGACTGTGTATTTGTAGCCGCAAAGGTCGTCTGCAATAAACTTATCAACCTCTTTTTCATCACGGGAAACCCAATCACATTCTGTACGTTTTGGCATTTTTCTGTTATATGAGCCAAAAGCCATTGTGTCGAGAATTTCAGAACGATGCATAGGACCGTTCTGCTTTTCAATGGTGTTTGCAAGGTGAATACCGATTCCAAGCATAGGATTTTCGCCGCTTGTACCTGTATAGACAACACCATCAAGCAAATAGCCGAATTTTGCAGTATATTTTCTTGCAATAAGGCTACCCATACCATGGCCAATCATAAAGAACGGTAAGTCTGTATATTCACTCTTTGCAATATCAGATAATGTTTTAAGGTCAGTTATAAATGTTTCCTCACCGTTTTCACCGAAATAGCCAAGAGACTCCTTATCAGTAACCGATGAACCATGACCAATGTGGTCGCTGACAAAGACTGCATAACCTGCTTTGCAAAGCTCAAGTGCAAAACGAGCATAACGATTTGAATATTCAGCCATTCCGTGAGAAACCTGAACAACACCTTTAATTGAACCATAGTCAATAGGTGCCGCACTCTGAGCAAAGATTTCGCATAGACCTGATGCTGACACAAAAGAATATTCTTTAGTTAAAAATTCCAAAAAATCACCTTTAAAGAAATGTTAAAATTTTGTTAAAGGTATTTTACCACATAAAAATATAAATTTCTACAAATCACAAACAAATTAGGCATAAACAACAAATGTGTGGGTTGTTTGTTGGATATAATCAACAAATTAAAAATGTTTATTTTATATGTCGCATATTGTCAACATCGTACCATTTTACTTCAAAACCTGCACCGTGAGAGCAAAATACAGATGATGATGTGTTTTCTAAATCTCTTTCTTTTTCATAGCCGATTCGTGCTATGACTTCTTCTGCATTGTGACAAGGTTGATAACCGTTTTCACGCATCGAAATTATACCTTTGCCTGATGTGTAGGAAACAACCTCCTCGGGATAATCCATAAACTCTGAAACAGGACCGACACCTTTTATAATTGCTTCAGTTTCTGTCATTTCAGGAGGCAGAAATTCTCCGCACAGCCTTTGAATATCAGAAATTGCTTTGCCTAACATTGTAACAGGAACTCGCAGTGTGAATGAATAATATGGCTCTAACAGAATGCTTTCAGCCTTTTCAAGCCCTTGTCTTATTGCGCGATAAGTGGCTTCTCTGAAATCTCCACCCTCTGTATGCTTAAGATGAGAGCGACCTGCAGTCAGAATAATCTTAACATCAGTAAGAGGTGAGCCTGTGAGTATGCCTATATGCTCTTTCTCCTTGATATGAGTAAGGATAAGATTTTGAAAATTAGCATCAAGTGTTTCGAGACTGCATTCATTTTCGATTGTGATTCCGCTGTTTCTCTCGTTGGGTTCAATTCGCAGCTGTGTTTCTGCATAGTGTCGCAAAGGCTCATAGTGACCGTAACCCATAACAGGAGCAGTAACAGTTTCCTTGTAAAGAATTCTGCAAGGACCAAAATCAATATTCATTCCAAATCGCTCTTTTACGAGGGATTGGAGAATTTCAAGCTGAATTCTTCCCATTACTCGGATTTGAATCTGTTCTTCATCAGAGTACCTGTAAATATGAACTGACAACTCGGGAAGCTCCTGGTCAATAATTTTTAATTTTCTGTATGCTGTGTGAATGTCAGTTCCATCCTGAATTATTACCTGTGCAGAAAGCAGAGGAGTCATTTTCATTGATAAGTTTTTATTTGCACCATTTGAATTTATACATTCACCTGCAGATACATTTGAAAGACCTGTAACAGCACAAACACTGCCTGCTGATGCCTCTTTTATCGGTTGATGCTTTTCGCCCGAATAAATTCTGACAGTGTCAATTTTTTCATCACCAACAAGCATTTTGACGGATATTTTGCCACCTGTAATTTTCATAAAGCTTAATCGGTTTCCCTGATTGTCGTAGAGAATTTTATAAACCTTACTGCTGAACTCCTCAGGATATTCCTTATATGCTGTGTATTTCTCAATTCCGTCAAGAAGGCTGTCAACACCAATATCCATAAGTGCAGAACCGAAATAACATGGAAAAATGTTTCTTTCTGAAACTGCTTTTACAATTTCATCAGTAACTAAGTTTTCGTCAAAATTTCCGTCAAGAAACATTTCAAGTAATCGGTCATTTGTCATTGAAATTTCTTCGTTAAAGCTGTCGTAATCCTGAGTAAAATCAATACATTTGTCACCAAATCTTGTCTTGAGTGATTTGATTAAATTGTCTTTGTCAAAACCGTCTCTGTCAGACTTATTTACAAAAATAAAAACAGGAATATTATATTCACACAGAAGCTGCCAGATGGTTTCAGTATGGCTTTGTATTCCGACGGCACCGTCAATAACGAGAACTGCATAGTCGAGTACATTGAGAGTTCTTTCCATTTCTGCAGAAAAGTCGATATGTCCCGGAGTGTCGATGAGTGTGAATTGTTTTTCACGGATTGTAAAAGGATTTTGCTTTGAAAAAATTGTAATTCCTCGATTTCTTTCAAGCTGATGAGAGTCGAAATGCGAGTCCTTTTTATCAACACGACCAAGCCGACGGATGGCACCTGTTCTGTACAGAATAGCTTCCGTCAGCGTAGTTTTGCCTGCATCAACGTGTGCAAGTATTCCGATAATACTTTCCTTTGCTCGCATTTTACTACCTCTGTTTAGTTTTAGTTGCAGAGAATATCTGTTTCCATATATCGGATGCCCATATTATAAAGCATTTCTGCATCTTCTATGGTGTTTACAGTCCAGAATGAAATATTGACTCCTGCATCAATTGCAAGTTGAATTGTTTCTGTATTGTTTACGCTGAAATTTGCAGAAAGCCATACGTTTTCGCCAACAGCCTTTGCTTCTGCAATGTTTTCAGGTGTAATTTCATCTACAAGATACCACAGTTCAATCTCAGGCTCAAGATGATGAACAGCTTCTAACTGCTCAATATGAAAAGAGATGACAATTGCTTCTTCAGTAAGTCCTTTTGACTTGATTGCAGCTACAACTGTGTCAAGAAAATCGCAGTCATCCTCTTTGATTTCGATTTGCGGTCGGGTGTCAGTCCCAACGAAAACATCAAGATATTCATCGAGAGTCGGTATTCTTATATCCTTGTATTTCCAGAAATTTGCTCCGTTTTTATATCTGAATTTCTTGATTTCCTCAAGAGTATAGTCCTCAACATCACCTATCTGACAAAACCTTCCGTTGACACCTTCGTTATGAATAACGACCCATTGGTTGTCCTTTGTAAGATGAATATCACATTCAGCTGAGTAGTAGTTGTGGTGTACTGCTTCCTGAAATGCGGGAACAGAGTTTTCAGGTGCTAATGCGTGAACACCGCGATGAGCAGTAAGATAGATTGGGTCGCCTGCAGAGCATATTTCATATTCAGATATTGAAATTAACTCTTGTGGTTGATTTACAAGCTTTGCAATATGATATGGCGGCAACAATGAACAAAAATAAATTGGCACAAGAACAAGGGTAATAATTTTATTGATAAGTGTAATCATTTTAAATCCTCCTTTATAGAGTGTGAAAACATTGTATCACTTTTCATTTCCCGTAGCAAGAGCATAAAACGAAAAAGGAGACAACCCCTGTTACGAAGTGTCTCCTTTATGTTAGTTTACAGATTATTTAACTGAGTCAATAATCGGCTTGATTGCCATTTCGCTGAATGCTTTATCACCATATATATAGTAAAGCACATCACTTACGGTTCTTGTGATAATATAAAGAGCACGATTAATACCCTCTGTTGTTTTAGCTGAATCACCACTTGTAATCTTGTTGTAGATGTTATAGAAACGGTCATTTGCTGCTTCGAATTCTTCAACATCAACTACTTTGTTGTCAAGCATTTTATCAACCTGTGCGATTGCTTCTCCAAGTTCTTTTGCATCTTCGCCGGACAGAGTGCTTGTGTCATAATCTCTCATTGCGTCAACATCTTCTCTGAGCTTCTTTGTTTCTCTGCTGTAATTGAACTGAGGGAACTTATCAGGATATGAATGAACTGATGTGAAGCTTTCATCTGTAACAAGCTGAATAATAAGAGTCATAATTACATCGTTAGATGCTGTTGTTGCGTGGTTCTGTCCGCTGAAATAGAATGTGTGTTCAGGAAGAAGGCCTGAGCAAACATCCATAATTCCCTCAGGGTCAGTATGGTTATGATTTTTAGGGTCAGAACAGTTGTTACGAGCTGCAACATAATCAGCAGGAAGCTTTGTTCCCACATTAACGCTGTATGCGCCCATTGAAGTTGAATCAACATGAATGATACCATCACAGTTCTGTTTATCGTGTGATACTGCAAGCTGATAAAGCTCTACATTTGTATCAACAATGTCAAATACCTTAACACCGTCTTCTATTGCCTGAAGAATATACTTTTCAGAATTTAACTGTGCATCATAATACCAGTCAGCCTGTCTGCGGATTTCCTTCATTTCGTCATCTGCAAGATATTTATCACGACAAGCAGGATAATCACCTGATGGGATGAGTCCCCAAAGAAGAGTTGAATATTTTAAGTAACCGTTAACCATTGCATCTGCAATTTCATCAAGGAGATTGTCAACATCTGTGTTAGGCATAAGTCTCATAAGAATGTTAATTACATAACCAAGGTAATTTTCATAACCAATAACTGATGGCATAGCTGTCGTGTAAAGAACATCAGCATTCTTATTGAATCCGTATCTGTAGCAGTCGCCAAGAAGTGCAGCACCGTCAAGAGCAGGAACTGTGAAGACGATTCTGTTAATATCCTTTGACATTGAGATGCCTTTTTCGTCATAAAGCTTCATAAGACCGTTTGTGATTGAACCGCCCTGGCTTACAGGAATAAGGTTAACCTTATCTGAACCACTATCCTTCTTAACAAACTGAATGTAGTCATAAAGGTCTTTTGCAGTTTGAATCATATTACCTGTTGAAACATAGTTGAATACATAAAGATTTTCCATACCTGCAATATCAAAATATTCCTGTACAGGGAAGTGGCTCAACATTTGTGTTCTTTGCTTTTCTGTAATTGTAGCCACGCTACCCTCATAAACTGCAGGACGAACATCATCGATAAATTCACCGTTAGCATCTGAACGCTGTTTACCCATAAGGATTTTAGCGAGGATTTTTGAAACCTCTTTAGCAGCTAATTGGTCCTTATCCTCCTGAGTAATGAACATTTTCATAATGGGAACAAGAGCTTTTGTAACGATTTCGGTGATTTCCTCTTCGCCAATCGAAACATAGAACGGGCCCGCAAGAGGCTCACCGTTAGCATCAACAGCGATTTCACCGTTTTCATAAGCATAAGTTTCACTCTGGAAAAGACCGGGAATGATAATTGTAGGAACATACTCTTCCTTTGTTGAATAGCCAATAATTGACATACATGATAAAGCAAGAGTTACTGCCAAAATAACAGCAAGAACCTTTTTCATTTTTTTCATTAAAAATACTCCCTTTCAAAATTTTTAACACATAAATTATAGCAGTTATTCAACACTTTGTAAATAAAATCCAACTTATAAAAACATACAAAAAGGACCTGTGCTTTTTAATCAAGTTGCACAAGTCCTTAATTGTTAGTATTAAACATTAGCTATAGTGATATAACAATGAGCCTTCGCTGTATAAATCAAGAGCAATAGCATCAAAGCCGTCAATCGCACCATCCTGGTCCATATCACCGGCATAGAACTTTGCTGTGCCGTTCTCAATAGCATAAGTTGTTGCACAAACCTGTGACATTACCGTATAGTCAGTATCGTTGACACTGTTTGATGCATCCACATCTCCACGCATAGCAACAAGGTAATCTTTTGTTGTTGTACCATCTGAAACGGTCAAAGTTGATGTTGTCGTGCCGCTTCCGTTTCGTGTACGACTAAATCCGCTTGTTGAGTTGTTCGTAATAAAGATAACATAGCTGGAAACATCTTTACCTACCATTACAACACCTCTGTCGGTATCAAAATGAACATCAGTTGCACCATATCTCAATATTCCTACACCATAAGTATCAGAAGACAGGGTAGGGTATGTGAATGCTATATTCGCACTTGAGAACACCTTGCCTGTAGCCACGTGAACTGCCGAATCTGCATCAGTGCTGCTGAAGAATGGTGCTATTGTGTCACTACCGATAAGGAAATAACTATAATATATATAGTTTGTCTGGTCATCCCAGGTTGCATCCATTGTGTACCATTCGCCATCATCCATCTGAACCATATTCCACTTGTGAGCGCCACCGTTTCCGGTGCCTACAACTGTGATACAAGGGATACCTTCACGGTCGCAAAGAAGCTTGAAAGCCTCCGAATAACCCTCGCAGACACAAACACCGTTAATTAATGCACCATACACATCATAAATGTTTGGTTCGGAAATAGTTGAATCATAAGTGATGTTGGCAGCAAGATAGTCGTGAATCGATTTAAGCTTTTCATGTCGGCTTATACCGTAAACAGGAATTGTAGGATACTTTTCTTTAACAGCCTGAAGCTTAGTCTGAACATCATTAAAGTCCGCAAAATGGTCAGTATTGATATTCATTGTAATGGTAAGTGCTGTAATAGTATAAGTGTATGAGCCGCCACTGTATTTTCTTGAGCCGCTATAGGAAAAGCTGAAGCCGGATGACCAGCAGAACAAAGGATTGTCCTCGTTAAGTGCTGAAACAGCCATAATAACATCCTGCTGTGCATTGTTGGCTGCATTTGTCTTTGAGCCTGATGATGTGCCTGTACCTGTAATTGAAATTCCCGTCAGGTCAATGTCGATTGTCTGAACAGGTCCTGCAGCCCATATCTGGTCATAAAGTGATTTCTGATTAGATGTAAGTTGATTATAAAAATATTTTGATGTATCAATCACCGTACCGTCGCTATAGAAATTGTTCATAGTGCCGCCAAGTGAAGCATCAAGCTCTGTTTCAGGTGAAAATTCAATCATTGCAACTGAATCAACTGATGTCATTTCCACATCAGTTGCAGAAACTGATAAAGGGAAAATGGTTATAAAAAGACAAAGTGCCATTATGACAGACAGCACCTTACCAACTGATTTTTTCATAACAACACCTCGTTAAAACTCTATATTTTTTTATTACTTTTTATCAAGGAAGCTTGAAAGCTCCTCCATAAATGCGTTTACGTCCTTGAACTGCTTATAAACTGATGCAAAGCGAACATAAGCCACCTGGTCAATTTCCTTAAGCTTTTCCATTACAAGCTCACCGATATGAACACTTGTAACCTCACGGTCAAGTGAATTCTGAAGAGTTGTTTCGATTTCGTCAACAGCTTTTTCAATAGTTTCCATTGAAACAGGACGTTTTTCACAAGCAGTAAGCATACCCTTAATAAGCTTGCTACGGTCAAAAACCTCACGGTTCTTGTCTTTCTTTACAACAACAATAGGGACATTTTCGATTATCTCATAAGTTGTAAATCTCTTTGAGCATTTGATGCACTCACGACGACGACGGATTTTTTCACCCTCATCAGTCGGACGAGAATCGATAACCTTACTTTCTTCAAATCCGCAGAAAGGACATTTCATAAGAACACTTCCCTCATATTTTAACTATATATAGTATTGTAGCATACTTTGAAACACAATGCAAAGGTTTTATAGTAATTTTTTAAGTTCATTTATTGCTAAAGTTAATTCAGAGTCATTTTCAAAGCCGTTTTCATATAACTCTATGATAAAATCCCCTTTATAGTTAAATGATTTCATTAAATCAAAGAGCTTTTTGAAATCAAAAGTACCGTTTTTGCAGGGGACAAAGCAATCGTTTTCGCTGTTATGGTCGCTTATATGAATATGACGGATGTATTTGTGAAGTTTTTCGGCAAATTCAAAGGGATTAATTCCCGTACGAACAGATTGCTTTATATCAAAAACCATATTGAAATCGTCACCGATATACTCACCCATACGAAGCAAAAAATCAGGACTTTCACTACGATAATGAACCACATTTTCCTGGCAGATTTTAAGTCCTTCGGATTTTCCCATAAGTGTCAGTTCTCCGAATCGCTCAAAATATTCCTCATCGGAAATACTGCCGGGCTTTTTTATGCCGTGAAGAACTAAAAACTCTGCACCAAGAGTGTGCATAACATCAAAATGTCGTTTAAATGATGTGTCTTTTGCTTCAAAAAATCTTCGTTTGTATGAACTGAAAAGGTGATATGACTCAGTAAAGGAACCCATAGTATGGACAGATGATACTCTCATACCATAAGATTTACAGATATCTGCCATATTTTGTACAAATTCAGGTTCAAACTCCGAATCTGCATTCATAAATATTTCAATTGTCTTTGCACCTGTTTCTCCTGCTCTTATAATGGATTTTTCTGTTTCAAGAGGATAAAAACAGGCAGATGATAAACCGATATCCATATTTTCTTCCTATCTTTTAGTTACCTTTAATCCCACCGTCTGTGTCTGCATTCCGCCACCTGTCAAAAGTCCTCGGTTGATGCCACAGTCAGCAAAATCTCTGCCACGACTGATAATAATATAATTTTCGTCAGCAAGTCTGTTATTTGTAGGGTCAATACCATGCCATGAGCCTTCGTGATAAACCTCAACCCAAGCGTGAGTTTCACCTTCACCTACCATCATACCGACAACATAACGCGACGGTATTCCTGCTTTTCGCAAAAGTGCCAATAAAATGTGAGAATAATCCTGACAAACACCTGCACCGTTCAGAAGTGCTTCTTCTGCAGTTGTGATAACACTTGTTGAGCCTGCTCTGTAAACAATATTTGCACGAATTGCTCTTGTGAATTTAAGTGCAGTATCAACTGCATCATCGGAAATGCCCACCTGAATTCTGTCAAACATTTTATCAAGCTCAGCACCGCATTTTGTGTAATGTGTGGGATATTTGTAAACAGGATTCAAATCACTTTCAGGTGTTATATGAGCTCCTGTTGTTACTGTACCCGATACATCAACTGTAAATTCATTGTGCATTGTAACAATTCTGTCTGTTACAAGAATATTTCCAAAACCGTCATTTGAATATGTCAGTTCATTTTCAGGGAAAACTGTCACTTTTATGTCTTCGATGTGCTGATTTTCACATTCAAGGGGAATGCAACGAAGTGTGTAACAATGCTTCACAACAGGAAGTGAAAATTTAATTGACATATTATAAGTAAAGTCTAAAACTGCCATTTTTACATCACTCCTGTTACAAAAAGCTGTGATAATTCGTTCTGAATTGAAATTCTGTACGGTGTGTAGTCATCTTCTTCAAGAATCATTCTCGAAAGTCTTTCGATTGAATCTCTGTTAAATGCAACACCCATTTTATAAAGTCTGTTAAGCATAATTGAAAATTCCTTTCGTAACAGCTCAACAGGATAGTCAAGTCTTGTGTAAAGGTCTAATCTTTCAACGCTTCTGCCAAATTTAAGGATTGTTCGTGAGGCTTCTGCTTCAATATTATCGTCAGCACTTCCCCAGAAAGCAAAAATCCAATCAGTAACCTCTTGCACCTTAAGGAGAGGTGCATTACTGCTGCTGCTCTTTTCCATAATATCAACCGCAAGCTGAAGATATGAAAGTGTATCCGAACTAATTACATTTCTCATTTCAACTGCATTGTCATAAGCGTGAAGAAGGCTTGAGTAGATTGACGCAGGGTCATTAGAATCAAACAAAAACGAGCTGATAAATTCCTGACGACAGGAATAGTTGTTCGCAATACCGAGACGACGACAGAAATTTATGTATTCCTCGTCATTTACATCTATCATAATATCATAACACTCTGTAAAAGCTTTAAGCGTTGTGAAAACTCGTTCCACATAACGACCAAGCCAAAAGAGATTATCACTTGATTTTATCGAGATAACACCCATGTGTCTTTAAAGCCTCCTCCCTGTGAAGAATTAACAACGAATGAATTTGCATCCTTTGAAAATCTTGTGAGTCCTGATTTCCATACAACAGGCTCATCACCTGTAAGAACAAATGCACGCAAATCCGCTTTACGTTCTGTCCAAGCACCGTTTTCAACAACTTTAAGGTCGTTGAACTGAATAACCTCCTGAGCAATAAAACGACGAGGCTCTTTTTGAATAAGCTTCTTTAATTCATAAACTCTTTCAAGAGATAATTCGCTACCAAACACAACACCGTAGCCGCCTGATTCGGCAACATCCTTGATAACGAGCTTTTGAATGTTATCAAGCACATATTTCATATCATCGGGATAGAAAGGCAAGTATGTAGGAGCATTTGATAAAATCGGCTCTTCACCAAGATAATATTTAATCATTGCAGGAACGTAATAGTAAATTCCCTTATCATCGGCAACGCTGTTACCGGGGGCGTTGACAAGAGCTACATTTCCTGCTCTGTAAGCATCCATAATATGAGGAACACCAAGAAGTGAATCAGCACGGAAAGTCATTGGGTCCATAAAGTCATCGTTAATTCTGCGATAAACTGCACCAACTCGTTTTCTGCTGCCTGAATACTCGTTATAATAAAGCACATTACCCTCAACAAACAAATCCTGTGGCATTGCAAAAACAGAACCTGTTTTTTCAGCAAGATATGAATGTTCAAAGAATGCCGAGTTGAATCTACCGGGAGTTAATACCACATTGATTCCGCCTGTATTTACATAATCAAGAGCGTTGCGGAGCAAATCACCGTAATCACGATTATCAACAACAGTATTTGCACGGAAAGTATCAGGACTTGCTCTTCTGCAAAGCTCCCTTGCAATCATAGGATATGATGCACCTGACGGAACACGGAGATTGTCCTCAAGAACATACCAACGCATATCATTTCCCTGCACTAAGTCGATACCGGCAATATGAGCAAAAACATCTTTTGGCGGAACAGCACCCTCACACTCCATCATATATCCTGCAGCACCATAGACAAATTCTTCAGGAATAATCTTATCCTTGATAATCTGCTTCTTGGTGTAAATATCCTTTAAGAAAATATTGAGTGCTTTAACTCTCTGTTTAAGTCCTCTTTCAAGATAATCAAACTCATCCTTTGAGATAATACGTGGCACAGCATCAAACGGGAAAAGTCGTTCGTTGAACACATTGTTTTTATAAATACCAAACTTAACTCCGTAACGAGCTAAAAGTCGGTTTATTTCATCAGTATGCTCTATAAGTCCGTACAAAATTCTCACTCCTGTAAATAATGTAGCTATACATTATAATTATAGACTTTTTTTACCATTCTGTAAATGAGACATTTCACCAAATATATGGCTTGATTTTTGACAAACCGCATAACGGTAGAGGCGAATACAAATAAAATAACGGAGAAAAGCGAAAAATGTTGACAATATGACACAAAAAGTGATAAAATGTGACGAAATGACACACAAACAAAACGTCACAACAGATGCTTTGCATCAGAAACATCGGTTGCCACATTTGTAAAACTAAAGGAATAATTCATTAAAAGGCAATGTCGTGAACTTAACAACATTGCTTAAAAAGGAGAGATTGTATATGCTGTCAATATGTTTAGGATTGCTTGAGAACCCGGAGGACAACTTGCGGTTTGAAGAGTTTTACAACAAATTTTACAGTACAGTTTTCTTTATTGCAAAGGAGCATTTAAGAACGAATGAAGCTGCAGAAGACTGTGCACAGGAAATAATGATAAAATTTGCAAAAGATTTTCATAACATAAAGCAAGATTTTGACGATATTAATATTAGAGGGTATGTAAATGTTGTTGCAAATGGCATTTCGGTGGATATGTACCGTAAGGAGAAAAAGCATCTTGAAAATCTTGTTGATGCTGATGTGACGGAATACAGGAATTTAGCACTTGAAGAGCTTGATGTTTTTGATGAGGTACTTTTGAAGGATGCCATCAACGCAATGCCCGAAGCATACAGATTTGTTTTTTTATCTGAAATATTATTATGAATTTACCGGTGCAGAAATTGCGGCGAAAACAGGGCTTACACAATCAAATGTCAGACAAAAATGTATGCTTGGTATGAGATTTATAAGAAAATATATAAAGGAGACTGAAAATGGAGAGTAAAATTGCACTTGCCTGTGAAATGTCAATAAATGAATGGTTAGCGACCATTCCCGATACACTTCCGGAACCGGAATACAGCAAAAAGCACGAAAAGTGGAAGAAAAAGCTTTTCAACAAAATGCGTGGTGACCGTTATCACAGATTTACAACAAAAACCGTCAGAGTTTTGATTGTAGCGGCAATTCTTACCGCATTAATGCTTACTGCATTTGTTATTCCTTCGTCACGACAATTTGTGTTGGACAATTTAGGAATTTACAGCAGATTAAAAATTACGGAAAGCAACAAAAACTCTGTCAAAAATGAAATAACAGTCGGCTACATACCGGATGGGTTTGTGTATGAAAGTTTAGAGTCTTTTTCAAAACATATTACAGTTAAATATCGGTCAGTTAATGGAAAATTTTTTACTATTTTCAAATATTCATCATCAACGGAAGTTGATTTCAATACAGAATTTTCAGATTCAGAGGAAATCTTTGAAGACGGTATAAGATACGTTTTTTGTAAGGGAGATTTGGGAACGGATAATCTAATCTGGACAAAAAACGATTATGTATATAGGGTTAGCGGTAATATTTCTGTAGAAAATTTGAAAAAAATTGCAAAATTTGTAGAATAAGACTAACAAAACCACCTTTAATTACGATTTAATATATAGAGGGGGTGAAAGATATGTCAAAAATTCTCAAAAAAAGCTTCAGTATAATTTTAGCTCTTACAATGCTTTTTTCTGCGTTTGTAATTAATTCTTCAGCAAATACTGTTGATGAAGAAAATGCGGTAATGCCTTGTTTTTCAACTATTGATGCAGTTGCAACCTCTTTTACAATCAGTGGTTTAGTTGCAACTGCATCAGTGTCTATGTCATCACAGTATTCAACATCACTTTACATTAAGATTGAATTCCAGAAAGAGAAGTCAACAGGCTATGAAACTCTTGAAACCTGGGAAAGGTCAGGAACAGGTACATACCTTGGGCTTGAAGAAGACAGACTCATTAATGTTTTCTGTGACTACAGAATTAAAGTAACCTGTACAGCCGGTGGCGAAACACACGTCAAATACGACTATCCATAATGCTTATAAGCAACCTCTGTAAGTGGAATCTTATTTTTGCGTCATTTTAATTTTCTCTTTTGCAGAGGTTGTTTATATATTACTAATTATCATAAGGAGAGTCTGAAATGCAGTACGAGATATTCTCTCACAAAGTGAATGTTGAAGGGGAAATCCATGAGACTTTTGGAATTTTGGCAACGGATTCACAGGAAAATACATATTCTTTTGAGGACGTAACCACATTTAAAAGCGAGCTAGAAAAATTTGTCGCATTTCTTAATGAGGAAAATGTTTCTCTGAAATGCTTCAAAATTTTTCTTGAGCTGTTTGTTGAAAACATATAAACAAAAATTACGACCGGTGCAAAAACCGGTCTGTTTTTATGGTTGTTTATTTAAACCTGAATGTGATTTTACGGACAACAGACTAATTAGCAACAATTAATCTGCCGATGTAACATAGTTCGGCTTAATCGATGCGGATAAGGTATGGTCGTTTGTTTTTTTGTCACAAAAGGTCATTTAATTTCGATTTATATTGTATAGGATGGTGTGATTAATTCGCAATTGCAAATAAATCGGGGATTTTTATGGGTGTGTTAATTGATAGTAATATAAATGTTAAAGAGAAGGCTAAATCAACAGTTTTGGAGTTTCTTGAGAAAAATGAAATTCCATATAGTTTAACAGAGAACGATGACTGTGAAAGTATTCACATTGATTTGAATTTTGATAACGAAGCATACAAGAGCGATTTCTATTATGCTCCATTGACGATAGAAACAAGCGATAAAGATGTTTGCAAAGTTTATCCTTATGAGATAATGCATATTGCTATAGAAGACAGAGAATCCGTACTTTATTTGATTGATAAGAAAGTAATCAGAACTAATTACAACATATCTCATTGGGAGGATGTCTTGTCACCAAGATGTTTCAAAAGACCGCATCATAGTTATATCGTTAATCTGAATTATGTAACAGAAGTAACTCAAGATTATGTGTATTTAAAATACAGAGATAATCAATATACTGTTTATACTTCACAAAGAAAGGTCAGAAGGTTCAAAAAAGCATTTTTAAACTTTGGGAAAGAAGAATAAATCTATTTATAATATCGCAAAAAATATCCGATGGGATTGAGTATCTCATCGGCTTTGTTGTAATATTAAGTTTTAGTTTGCAAAGTGCTTTGCGGAGGGGAGCCTCGCTCTTTGGTATTGAGTTGTAATTAGCAATTCAAGGAACCGTCCACTGTGCACTCTTAAGTTGACATATTGATATAATGAATTGCTTTTTCTATAACTTTTTTTCTTTTACCTGTAAACCTAATTGTTTCCTCAACTAAATCAACATGGAGCAGTATTTTTGAACGCTTCAAATATGTGACTTGTAGATATTCAACTTGTTGTTTGTCTAACATCATAAATTTAAGTAATCGTTTAAACGATATTACTGACCGCAGCTTCTTTTCTTTTCCATTGTCGCTCATTGTGGTTATCTTATACTTTCGCACCTGCATATCCTTTGGATAAAAAAAACGGATATTGCTGTGACCTAAACGGTCTCCTGAAAAGGAATATTCATCGTTAAAACTCTTTATACTTACAATTTCTGTTGTGTAATCCTGTGCATGTTTATCTATTATCGCTTGAATTGCTACTTTGTAATGAAAAACTAACGCAACAACAAGATATCCCATTGCAACGACAACACATACCAGTGATGGAAAATTCGTCAATGTTAATACTACTAATACCATTGCAAGAACAAGTAGGTCTAACATCATCTGTAACAGGGCTTCATAAATATATGGTTCAATTCTAAAACGCACCATCTTTTCCTTTATCATTATAGAAAGCACCTCGCTCTACCATAATTTGCACCAATACCAGCTAACCCTTCTGATATCTGTTCAATTGCCGTTGTAAATAGTTTGCCAAGTTGTGAATTCATAAAATATTGTTTACCAATATTGGGATAATTACTGGTAAGGAAAGAAATGTTTTTAATCATATTTCTTTCAACACCCTTTATTCCTGATTCCAAACTAGTGACAACTTTTTTTAGGTTTGATTTTGACATTTTAGACAACACCTTTGTCGCTACTTTGCCTCCCACTCTCTCAACAATTTTGCCGATTCCAGAACCCAATAAAGATGCACCTGCACCAATAGTTCCAGAAATAGCTAACTTTTTAACATTCGTTTCGCCACTCATAACATCTAAAATCACATTAGTTGCTCCGCTAATTAAAGCTCCAATAAAAGGTCCAGAAGCAACAGTAATGCCACTAGTTAAGGTTGCAACTCCAACTTTAGCCCAATTCACCTCTTCGCCAGATAATAATTGACCACCGAGTTCAAAAAGTCCGCCAATTGCTGCGCCTGCAACAATATGCCAAAAATCTCCACCATAATCCGCACGAACTATCGGATTATTATCGCAATACGCAAACAAATTCTTATCATACAAGTCAGCTTTTACTGAAAGAATATCAGTAGTGTCTGCACTAATAAACCTACCAACCTCAGCATTGTAATATCTGCTGTTAAGATAGTAAAGTCCAGTTTCATTGTCGAGATAATATCCTCTGTATCTGAACGGATTGATGTTTGCAATATGTGTTTCACTTGTTATTGGGTTTCCGTTTGCATCTGTTACACTTAAAACATTACCCCAAGCATCATATTCATAGGATGCAAGAAGCTCGCCTGTGTAACGATAAATACCAACGACATCACCTTGAACATTAGTAGCTACATAATAGTTATATTCTGTTTCAGAACCGTTGTAATAGAGCCTTATGCCTGTAAGGTTGGAATAACTATCATACAGATAGAAAATCTCCATATCAGGACGGCACTCATATATAAGCATACCGTTAACATATTGATATGTGGTTGTTTCACCGTTAACAGTTTTAGATGCACGATAACCGTCAGTATCATAAGTATATGTTATGTTTGAGTTATAGCCTGTAAGCTGTCTGCAAAACCAAGTAAGGCTGTTACCAAGATATGATGTAGGATTACCGATTGCATCACTACCGATTGTGTAAAGGGTAGAGGTGGTAGAAGATGTTGAATAAGTTGAAACATTTGATGCGGTCGATTCGTGAATCGACCCTACGTTAACAACTGAATTTTCCGTTAAATCAACTACATTGTAATTACTGCCAAACAATCTTGAAGCAAGAGAGCTTGTTGATGACGGGACGCCGAGGTCGTCGTCCCCTACGAGAGAATATGCAAGGGCAGGTGGGGAGACCTGCCCATATTTAATTGTTAATCACCAGAAGAACTGTCAATCACAGAACCGTCCCCTGTGCACTTTGAGAACCGTCCCCTGTGCACTTTTTAAAACACAGAAGAACCGTCCCCTGATTGGTTTCTTACAGCTACCTTTAGGCAAAAAACATTAAAAGTAATATAATTCGATAATTCAACACATAAATCAAGCACACCTTCGTTTAGTGAACGACCACCATAATCAAAATTGTGGTCATATGCTAAATATAGATTTCGAATAAACTCAGTGTTGTTGTCTACGATTGATTTTATTTCTGCATTCATAATTATTGTATCATCCCAGATACACAAATTTGTAATACCCACTAATCCAGTACATTCTACATATAGTTTTTGTTGTAACGAATTGTTTACAATAATAAGTATTGCTTTATCATATTCGATTATAATTTTTTCCAAAATGCTATCGGCCCAATCAAACTCATTAAAATTCATTTGTTATCACCTATTCATAAAATCTGTATATACATCATACCATGGTCCAGTTTTGATATTATATCTTCTTTCAACATGGAAGTGTGGTTCACAATGATATGGATTGAGTGGACCTTTAAAATTTGGTGTAGGAAGATGTTGTTCAATACGAATCCTAAGTGGACCAAATGAGTCTTCTCCATAAAATTTGCCATTTTTCAAATTCATCTTCGATAGATTATTATTAAATATAATGGGATCTTTTGGAATTGCTACGCCTGTTGAATCGACCACAAAATCAATTTTCTTTGCATCCCCAGCAGCTTCTAACCCTTTTTGCGACAGTCTAAGTGCTTTTGCAGTTTCACCAAGTCCTGTTACAAACGGTATCAAATCGAGAGTGTCAAATGCTAATCCTACCCAAGCCCAAGCGTCTGCAGGATTTACTGCTACTTCTGCCATGCTTATACAGAGTGATGCAATATCAAACACTGTTTCCCAAGCATATCCACTTACATCTACTCGTCCTGTTGGGTTATTATCACAGTATGCATATAAATTCTTATCATACAAGTCAGCTTGTACTGAAAGAATATCTGTAGTGTCTGGACTAATAAATCTACCAATTACAGGGTCATAATATCTGCTGTTAAGATAGTAG
Source organism: Clostridia bacterium (assembly GCA_017466205.1). Taxonomy (GTDB): domain Bacteria; phylum Bacillota; class Clostridia; order Oscillospirales; family Acutalibacteraceae; genus Fimenecus. The sequence goes on along the minus strand of JAFTUP010000305.1, from coordinate 486 downwards.
AGTCCTGTTTCGCTATCATAATAGTAACTTCTGTATCTGAACGGATTGATGTTTGCAATGTGTGTTTCGCTTGTTATTGCGTTTCCGTTGACATCTGTTACGCTTAAAACATTACCCCAAGCGTCGTATTCATAAGCAGCGAGTAGAACACCGTTAGCATTGTAAATGCCGAGAACATCACCCTGAACATTTGTTGTTACATAATAGTTTGTTGGTGAGGTTGAACCACTATTGTAAATTCTTATGCCTGTAAGTTTGGAATAACTATCATACAGATAGAAAATCTCCATATCAGGACGGCACTCATATACAAGCATACCGTTAACATATTGATATGTGGTTGTTTTGCCGTTTACAGTTTTAGATGTACGATAACCGTCAGCATCATAATTATATGTAATATTCTGATTACTGTTAGAATATCCTTTAAGCTGTATGACAAACCAAGTAAGGATGTTACCAAGATATGATTTAGGATTACAGATT
>JAFTUP010000304.1 GCA_017466205.1 Clostridia bacterium | reverse complement strand
ACAGAAAAGACATTCTGATGTTTCATATCCTGATAATACATATCTTGTGTTTGGTAAAGAAACTGCAGGACTTCCTGAAAAACTGCTTTTTGAGAATGCTGACAAATGTGTAAGAATTCCAATGATTGATGAGGCAAGAAGTCTTAATCTTTCAAACGCTGTTGCTATCGGTGTTTATGAAACACTTCGTCAATGGGATTATCCTAAACTCCTTGAGAGCGGAGAATTGAGAGAATATCTTTGGAGTGACCAACAATAGATAAAAACGCACCTGAAAATACATCAGGTGCATTTATTTAAAATTATATTTGCATTTTTAATTTAATTGGTGTATAGTAGTGTCATTATTTTTCTTTTAAGCGAGGATTTGATATGCAAAAAGAAAATTTATCACAAAGAATTGCTGATACGCTAAAAAAGATGATTGTGGAAGACCATATTTATAATTATGGTGAGAAATTACCTAATGAAAATGAGCTTTCACAAGAGCTTGGAATCAGCCGAACTACACTTCGTGAGGCAATCAGAACACTTATTTCAGACGGTGTACTTGTGGTCAAGCGCGGCAAAGGCACTTTTGTTGCAGAAAAGATTGACCAATACTCACAGAATGTTGATGTTAACGATTTTCTCAATAAAAAGATTACACTTCGCGATTTATATGAAGCACGATTGATTTTTGAGCCTGAAGCTGCTTCACTTGCTTGTAAGCGAGCTACTGATGATGAAATTAACGAAATTTTGCGACTTGGTGAAATCTGTCAGAATGAGCTTAGGAAAGACCCTGGCGGAAAAGCTCGAATTGATTCTGAAAGTGCATTTCACGGTGCAATACTCAAAGCATCACATAATGAGTTTTTGGGTCATTTCCTGCCTATTCTTACAAATACAATTCAAAAAACAATTGAACTTAATTATAATCTTGATGTAATTGCTGAAGAAGCTTACAAGGACCATATTATGATTATGAATTTCCTTAAAAGCAGAGATTCAATTGGTGTTAAAAGTGCTGTAACCATTCACCTGCATCATGCTGTTCTCAATGAAAAAATATCTTTTGACTAATTTCAAAAATAATTTTCAAAAAGGTATTGACAAATTTGTATTATCATATATAATATGTTGTATGACAACGCAAACAAGATGTCAAACAACTCAAAAATTTTAATTTATAGGAGATTTTTATTATGTCACAACAGAGAATGTTTTATCAACAGGATTGTAACTTGTCATTATTAGATGGCAAAACTATTGCAGTTATCGGTTACGGTAGCCAGGGTCATGCTCATGCCCTCAATGCTAAAGAGTCAGGCTGTAATGTTATTATCGGTCTTTATGAAGGCAGTAAGTCTTGGGCAAAGGCTGAAAAGCAGGGCTTTGAGGTTTACACAGCTGCTGAAGCTGCAAAGAAGGCTGACATCATCATGATTCTTATCAATGACGAATTACAGGCTGATATGTATAAGAAAGATATCGAACCAAACCTTAAAGATGGCGATATGCTTATGTTTGCTCACGGTTTCAATGTTCACTTTGGTTGCATCACCCCACCTTCATTCGTTGACGTTACTATGATTGCTCCTAAGGGACCCGGTCATACAGTTCGTTCAGAATATCAGGCAGGTAAAGGTGTTCCTTGTCTTGTTGCTGTTCATCAGGATGCTACAGGTAAGGCTCTTGATAAGGCTCTTGCTTATGCACTTGCTATCGGCGGTGCTCGTGCAGGCGTTCTTGAAACAGACTTCAGAACAGAAACAGAAACAGACCTTTTCGGTGAACAGGCAGTTCTTTGTGGTGGTGTTTGTGCTCTTATGCAGGCTGGTTTCGAAACACTTTGCGAAGCCGGTTATGACCCAAGAAACGCTTACTTTGAATGTATCCACGAAATGAAGCTTATCGTTGACCTTATTTACCAGAGTGGTTTCGCAGGTATGAGATATTCAATTTCAAATACTGCTGAATACGGTGACTACATCACAGGTCCAAAAATCATTACTGATGAAACAAAGAAGGCTATGAAGAAAATCCTTTCTGACATTCAGGACGGTTCATTTGCTAAGGAATTCTTACTTGATATGTCACCAGCAGGACGTCAAGTTCACTTCAAGGCTATGAGAAAACTTGCTGCTGAACATCCTGCAGAACAGGTTGGCGAAGAAGTTAGAAAGCTTTACAGCTGGAATAACGAAGAAGATAAGTTTATCAATAACTAATTTGTTATATAAATTTTTAAGAGTACGGAAGTTGGTTTCCGTACTCTTTTTGTTTTTAATGTAATACACACTTATTACATGGGGTCAAACCACGAGCTTTTGCATTTGCTAAAGTTGATGGATAATATGTACCATTACCACAAGGATTCTCATAATGATATCTTTTACCAGTTTCAGTAACATATACTGTTACTTGTGAATCCGGGTCAACAGTTGTTGTTACTCTTTTTGTTGTAGTTTCTACTTTATTTGTCGTTTTCTCTATTTGCTTTGTTGTGGTCTCTTTTTGTTTCGTTGTACTCTCTTTACGAGTTGTTGTTTCAATATTATTTGTTGTACTCTCTAAAGTTGTTTCTGTTGTATCTTTTTCTGTTAAATCCTCTTTTGTTGTTTCAATAATAGAGTCAGTTTCTTCTGCGGTTGATTCTATCATTGATTCTTTGGTTGATTCAACAATATTATCATTAACATTTAATATAGTACTATCCTCTATTACAAGATTATCTTCTACATCAGCATCACTTGAAGTATCCATACTTGGCGAAACAGCTATTCCAATAAAGAACAGTATAATTGATAAAATAATTGCTATAAAACTCTTGATTTTTATTTTTGATAAAAATTGTCTTATAGGTTTTATCGGAGCCATAAGCAACGCTGCAATAAAAATAATAATACCCGATGCTACAGAGCCGCTCGCCAATGCCATCATAACAAGGAAAACAGCACAAAACCACTGAATAATTTTTGAAATTACCTTCATTTTAAACACCTCATTAAAATTTGTTCATAATATATATCGATTTTTAAATACATTTTGTGACAAAAACTATTTAAACAAGTCAAAAATACTAAAGGTTGTCTTATGATAGATTTTATTTTTCACTGATTGCCTTGGATTTTTCATAAAACCTATGCCTTTCTTGCCATATAAAGGATTTGCAGATTTTTTTACTTTT
>JAFTUP010000303.1 GCA_017466205.1 Clostridia bacterium | reverse complement strand
TGCTACAACATCAACACTGAAAATACAGGTTGAGAAGGCTGATTTCATAAGTCACTGTGAATACAAATGTGAAGTAACACAAGGAAGTTATAGCGTAAGTTCAAATGTGGCAAAGCTACTTCCTAAGGATATTGTTATAACGGAGCAACCAAAAAATGTGAGCGCAAAACACGCAGAAAAAGCAAAGTTTAAGGTAGTGGCAGAGGGTGCAAACGGACCGTTTACATATCAATGGCTGATACAGACTCCGGATAATGAAATCCCGCTAAAGATTACAGAAGCATTTCCATGGGCAGAGGGTTATTATACAGATACTCTTTTGGTGGCTGTTGATAAAAACAAGCTTACATCTGATTACAAGTTCAGCTGTATTGTAACAGATAAAAACGGCGTAAGAAGAGTATCAAATGAGGCTTATGTTATTGTGGCTGCTGATGCCAATGTCAAATTTGAGGAAAACAATTCCAATCAGTCGGATATAATAGTTATTATGCCGTAAATAATATAAAATAAAGAAAAGAGGTAAACAAATATGAAAAAAATGTTATCAATTATTTTAGCAGTATGTATGATGCTTACTATGGCAACTTCTGCCTTTGCTGCATACGGAGAACACGAACATCAACTTATGAAAATGGCAAATATGAACAGCCACTATGAAGAATGTCAGGTATGCTTTGAACTCTTTAATGTTGGCGAGCACACTTTCAAAGATGGTAAATGTATAGTTTGCGGTCATCCCCAACTTGTAAATCCTTTTGTTGATGTCCCTGAAGATGCGTGGTACCACGATGAAGTAGTGGGAGCTGTTTACACAGGCATCATCAACGGTAAGAGTGCAACAGAATTTAAGCCTGATGACCTGCTTACATACGCAGAAGCAATCAAGCTTGCGGCTTGTATGAGTCAGGTTTACTTAAATGGTAATGTTACCCTTACATCAGGTACTCCTTGGTATCAGCCTTATGTTGATTACTGCAAAATCAATAACATAATCAAAAAGAATTATGACTATAACGCAAATGCTACAAGAGCAGGATACATCGAAATCTTTGCAAGTGCTCTTCCTGATAGTGCATTTGAAGAAATAAACAATATTCCAAACGGAAGTATTCTTGATGTTAAGTCAGGAGCTACATATGCTCACTATGTGTATAAGATGTACCGTGCAGGTATTTTAACAGGCGTTGATGCACTTCACAACTGCAAGCCTGATGATAATATCAAAAGAAGCGAGGTTGCTGCAATTATTTCTCGTATGATGGATGAAGGTAACAGAGTAAAGTTTGATATGTCTGATCCCGACGGTAATAAAAACACAGAGGATGACAACGATAAAGAAATAATAAACAAAACCGAAGAAAACGAAGACAAAGATAAAGATGAAGATGCTGAAAAGGATAATACTAAGCAGAACACCGAAGAAAAAGAAGATGAACCGATAAATATAGCTCCTGAAGATCCTCAGATTGGGGTTCAGGATCCTACTCAGACGGTTGATCCCGGTGTTTCTGTCACACCAACCAAACCTTTTGACGGCGGAAGTCAGGAGTACATTCTGGACACACCTCTTACCATCCACAAACAGCCTGAAGGTTCAGAGGCGGAAGAATATGGCACAAAATATGAGCTTGAGGTTCAGGTATTTGGCGGCAAAGCTCCGTACACATATGAATGGCAGTACAAAGTTCGCAGAGATGCAGTAACAATTAAAAACGGAGATTATGCAAAGGATGCTGAAAGTGCTGCACTTGTTCTTTCAGTTGAAAAAGAAAACACTCTTCTCGGTCAGGGTATCTACTGTGTAATTACCGATGCAGAAGGCACAAAGGTAACAACTGATACAGTTAAGGTTTACGGACCTTTCTCAATGCCCGTTGATGATTGGACTTTAGAATCAGGTAAGAATACTCTTATCGGCAGAGTCCAAGACGGTATCCTTAAAAAAGGCGAAAAGGTTTCTGTTATAAGGGACGGCAAGGTTATTGCAATAGGCGTTGCAGAAGATTTGCAGATGTTTAATAAATCCATGGACGAAACCGTTAAGGGAGAAAATGTTGGAATCGTATTTAGCAGAGAAGATGGTGTCAGACCGGCTAGTGGCGATATTGTAGTAAAATATCAGCCTACACACGTTGTTGACACAAGCGATATTGTAAACTAATCAGTTGTTAATTAAATTCAACATAAATTTATAAGGAGGTAAAACTATGGGACTCGGCGATTTCTTTAAAAACATTTTTGGTAAAAAGACCTGCGCATTTTGCGGAGGTGAATGCGGTATGTTGAGCCGTACAAAAATCAAGGGCGATGAGTACATCTGCTCAAAATGCGATGATATGTGTTCATTCCATATCAGAAAAGGAAGGTTTACAAAGGACGAGCTTGCAGGTCATATGGAGTATATGAAGCGCTCGGACAGAATTTACAAAGAGGTAGCGCTATCAGGTGCAAAATCAGA
>JAFTUP010000302.1 GCA_017466205.1 Clostridia bacterium | reverse complement strand
GCACACAGGTAAAACATTCCCTGAAGGTGATTATGACACAATCGGTGGATATATTATCAGTGTTCTTGGTTTCTTGCCTGAAGACGGTCAGATGAACGAGGTTCAGTTTGAAAATGTAAAATTCACAGTTTTAAATGTTGAAGAACGCAGAATAGGTAAGGTTAAGGTTGAAATTCTTCCTGAAGAGAAAAAGGAAGAAGAAACTGAAGAACGTCGTTTCTTCGGCAGAAAAGAAGAATAAAAAACCGATATGGTATGGCAGGGCGGGGTCTTGACCCCGCCGAAATTATTTTGTAACACCGCGTAGTGGCAGGCTTCCATGCCTGCTTCGCTCCATCTAAGAGGGAGCAGTCACCGCAATGTGATTGAGGGAGTGATAATATGCAAAAAATCAATTACCAAAAGCAACTTGATAAGATTATTTATAAATTGGGAGATAAAGTGCCGTCACTTCTTCTCCACAGCTGTTGTGCTCCTTGCAGCAGTTATTGCGTTGAATATTTGTCACAGTATTTTAATATAACTATATTTTACTATAACCCTAATATTTATCCTGAAACGGAATATGAAAAACGCAAGACAGAACAAAAACGTTTAATCAGCGAAATGAAAACAAAATATCCTGTAAAAATGCTTGATTGCGATTTTGAGAGTGATAAGTTTTACGAAATGGCGAAGGGTATGGAAAACTGTCGTGAGGGTGGAGAAAGATGCTTTAATTGTTACCGTTTAAGACTCCGGAAAACAGCAGTTGAAGCGAAAGAAAATAATTTTGATTATTTCACCACAACCCTTACAATAAGTCCACTCAAAAATGCCCGGAAAATCAATGAAATAGGTAATGAATTGAGTGAGCAATATGGTGTAGCTTGGTTACCATCCGACTTCAAAAAACGAGAAGGGTATAAACGTTCAATCGAATTAAGTAAAGCATTCAACCTTTACAGACAAAATTATTGCGGTTGTGTGTTTTCACAAAGTAACAAGGAATAAATGAAAAAACCTCCGTGAAGCAATACACGGAGGTTGATTTTTTTAGTTATGAAAGCAATATTCTATCATTATTAAGTTCTTCACCTGCAGAAATCTTAAACTTCTCAAGAAGATCTGCGGTGGTGAGTTTCTTCTTTTCTTCGCCTGAAACATCAAAAATGATTTTACCGTTATTCATCATAATAAGGCGGTTGCCAACTCTGATTGCATCAGCCATATTATGAGTAATCATAATTGTTGTAAGGTTGTTCTTTGAAACAATTTCTTCGGTAATATCAAGCACTTTTTTTGCTGTTTTAGGGTCAAGTGCAGCGGTATGTTCATCCAGGAGAAGAAGCTTAGGCTTTTTGAGAGTTGCCATAAGAAGTGTTAGTGCTTGACGTTGACCGCCGGAGAGCAAACCCACTTTTGAAGTAAGTCTTTCTTCAAGACCTAAGTCAAGCATTTTTAGAAGCTCTTTGTATTCGGATTTTTCTTTTGATGTTATGCCTGCTTTGAGAGTTCTAAACATTCCTCTGCGTGCTGCAAGAGCAAGGTTTTCATCAATCTGCATATCAGCGGCAGTACCCGTCATAGGGTCCTGAAAAACACGTCCTAAATATTTTGCACGCTTATATTCAGGAAGCTTTGTAACATCGACATCGTCAATAATTATCTGTCCTCGGTCAACCGGATAAACACCTGCGACCATATTGAGCATTGTGGATTTACCTGCACCATTGCCACCGATGACTGTTACAAAATCGCCTTCATTGAGAACCAAATTAATTCCGTTAAGAGCTTTTTTCTCATTGACTGTACCTGCGTTAAAAGTTTTTTCGACATCTTTAATTTTAAGCATTTGTCTTACCTCCCGTTACCATGTGCTTTTCCTTATAGCTTTTTTTCCAATAAGGAATTGCAAGGAAAACTGCAACGATTGTTGCTGAAAGGAGCTTGAGAAGGTTTGCATCCAATCCAAAAGTGATGACTGCCTGGATAACGATGTAGTAGATAATTGAACCGAGAACAACCGAGAGAAGTCTGAATGCGAAGTTTTTGAAAATCTTACTGAAGATTGCTTCACCTATAATTACTGCTGCCAGACCGATAACGATAGCACCCTGACCCATTTTAACGTCAGCAAAGCCTTGATATTGAGCAAGAAATGCACCTGAAAAAGCAACAAGTCCATTTGACAGCATGATGCCGAGAACTTTGTTAAAACTTGTATTGATGCCTTGAGCGCGGCTCATATTAATGTTTGCTCCTGTTGCTCTGATGCTGCAACCCATTTCTGTGCCGAAAAACCAATAGAGTGCAGAAATGAGAACGATTACCACAATACCAACGGTAATTAATGGGTTGTGCAAAGCAAATTCTTTAACCCAACGAAGTGAGATGATAAGGTCTGTTTGGTTAACATTGACAGACTGGTTTGATTTACCAATAATTTTAAGGTTAATCGAATAAAGTGCAAGCTGAGTAAGAATACCCGAAAGAATTGCCGGAATACCCATCCAAGTGTGAAGGAGTCCTGTAACTAAGCCTGCCAAAAGTCCTGCGATAAATGCCATAAGCATTGCCAACCATAGGTTCCAGCCATCGAGAATGAGCATTACGCCCACAGCACCGCCTGTGGCAAAGGAGCCATCAACCGTAAGGTCTGCCACATCAAGAATTCGGTATGTAATATACACGCCAATTGCCATAATGCCCCAGATAAGTCCCTGTGAAAACGAGCCGGGTAAGGCGTTGATAAGCTGTTCTAAAATATCCATAAAATCCACCTTCTATAACAAAGTCAAGGGAGAATGACTCATTCTCCCTTGAGCAGAAACTATATTATTGCATTACAGAGTTTATTCTGTTTCAATAGCAACATAGCCATCAAGAGGAGTGATTCCCAAAGCTTCGCAGTTCTGTGCGTTGTATTTTGGAGTCTGAGTTTCAGCATAGCCGATAGCCATTGTTGAAATATCTTCTTCACCCTTGAGAACCTTTGCTGCCATTTTACCTGTTGCATAACCTAAGTCCTAATAGCTGATTGAAAGAGTAGCAATACCACAACCTGAACAGATACCTTCTTCACCGGCAATTACAGGAACGCCTGCGGGCTCACAGATATTGTCGATAATACCTGTATTTTCAGCAACTGTATTATCTGTAGGTACGTAGATAACATCACTGTTTTCAGCAGCAGTTGTGCAAATTTGAGAAAGGTCGTTCGAATCTGTGAAAGGATACATTGTTACTGTTAAGCCATCTTCTTCAAGTTCAGTCTTAACAACGTCAACCTGGTATTTGCTGTTAGGCTCTTTTGAACAATAAAGAAGACCTACTGTTTCAGCATCAGGCACCCATATTTTAATCATATCAGCCTGTTTGTCAAGAGGAGCCAAATCTGATGTACCGGAAACATTGCCGCCAACTGTACCATTGAAATCCTTAAGGTCAAGAGCAACACCATATTCTGTAATTGATGTACCAAGAACAGGAATTGTGTCTGTAGCTGCTGCGGCTGCCTGAAGAGCAAGAGTTGCATTTGCCATAATTAAATCAACATTGTTTGATACAAACTGGTTAGCGATTGTTGAGCATGTGTTAGGGTCACCTTGACCGTTCTGTAAATCAAACTCTACATTCTCTTCACCAAGTTCAGCTTTAACTGCATCCATAAAGCCTTGTGTTGCGGCATCGAGGGCAGCGTGTTCCATTTGTTGAATAATACCTATCTTGTATTTGCCGTCATCCGGTGTGTCGTTTCCGCCACAAGCTGCAAATGTTCCGCAGATAAGTACAAGTGCGATTAACAATGCGATTACTTTTTTTGCTGTTTTCATAATAAATCATCTCCGTTTTATTCCTTTAAAGCTTTTAAGCATTAAAGTATAATTAAAAAATATCACAATATTGTGAAAAAGTCAATACTAATGAGAATGTTTTGTTAATATTAACAAAAAATAAAGAGGTGTATTGTGCACCTCTTAAAAAACTATTCGTAAATATCAACTGCACCGCGGTTTTCTGTAACCTTTGCAACATAAGATGCAACTTTTTTGTGCTCAGGATGAATCTTGTATTTCTCGAGTTCTTCCTCATTTTCAGTTTCAACAACTAAAAGTGCGTCAAAATTTCGCTCACATTCTACTTGGTTTTTAAGGAATGTGAGTTTTTTTATGTGTGAAATCATAGGCGGAAGAGCTTCAAGACCGTTTTTTACAATTTCAATGTTTTCGTCTTTTGTTTTACCCTCTGCATCCTTAAATTTCCACATTACAATATGTTTAAGCATAATAATCACCATTTCTTAATTTTGCCTTCCCCTTGAGGGGAAGGGGGACCGTTTACGGTGGATGAGGTGGAATTTTCATTATAACGGATACTTCGTATCCTACACCTCATCAGTCACTTCGTGACAGCTTCTCCTCAAGGAGAAGCCTTATTTAATATTAAATAATCTTCTTGCGTTCTTATCTGTTAAATCAAGAATTTCTTGTGCTGTGACTCCACGAAGTTCTGCAATTTTTTCTGCTGTATACGGAATGTACAAGGAATCACATCTTTTACCCCTGAAAGGAACAGGAGTCATATACGGTGCATCAGTTTCGATTAAAAGTTTATCGTCAGGTACAAACTTTGCAACCTCACAAGGTTTAACTGCATTTTTGAATGTAACTGCACCACCAAGACCGATATACATACCAAGCTTTATGATTTCCTTTGCCATTTCACCACTGCCTGAAAAACAATGAAGAACACCTTTAGGCTTGTACTTTTTCAAGATGTTAAGAGTGTCCTCGTGGGATTCTCTGTCGTGGAAAATAATCGGCAAATCAAGCTCGTTAGCCAACTGAATTTGCTTTTCAAGTAGAATCAATTGGTTTTCACGACTTTCTTTTTCGTAGTGATAATCAAGTCCGATTTCACCAATGGCAACACATTTTTCGTCTTTTGCCAACTCTTTTATCTTCTCCAAATCACCGTCTTTGTATTCGTCATTATCAAGCGGATGAAAACCCACAGCCGAATACACAAAATCGTATTTGTGCGAAAGCTCAACAGCAAATTCTGATGTTTCTATATTCACGCCACAACAGACAACACCCGAAATTCCTTTTTCTTTAAAAGAAACGAGCAGTTCGTTTCTGTCAATATCAAACTGCTCGTCGTCATAATGTGCGTGTGAATCAAATATGTTATGATACATTATCTTATTCTCGCTCCGTTTGGCATATCCTTGTCAACAAAAATTACCTTTGCATCTTCTTCGGTAACATCTGCTGCAAGAATCATACCGTTAGACTCAACTCCGCAGAGAACCGCAGGCTTAAGGTTTGCAACAACAATCACCTTTTTACCGATAAGGTCCTCCGGCTTGTACCATTTTGCAATACCACTTGCAACAATTCTGTCTGTGCCTGTACCGTCGTCAAGAGTGAGCTTAAGAAGCTTCTTTGCTTTCTTGATTGGTTCACAATCCTTAACTTCTGCAACACGAAGTTCAACTTTCATAAAATCGTTGAATTCGATTTGTGCAAGTCCCTCGATTTTTGGTGCAGGAGCATTTGCCTTTTCTTCAGCTTCTTTTTTAGCCTGAAGTTCAGCAATAAGCTTTTCACCGTCAATTCTTGAGAAGAGTGGAGTTGCAGTACCAACCTTAATGCCTGCTTCGAGTCCTCCCCATTCCTGAATGCTTTCATAAGTTGCAACAGGAACATTTAACTGTTCTGCAATCTTAACTGCAGTTTCAGGCATAATAGGAGAGATGAGTGCAGAAAGCACGCGGATACCCTCAAGAAGATTATAGAGAACTGTACCCAGTTTTTCTTTCTGTGCTTCGTCTTTAGCAAGTGCCCAAGGCATTGTCTCGTCAATATACTTGTTGCAACGACGTGCAAAGTTAATTACACATTCAACTGCATCACTCATCTTGTATTCTGAAATGTATTTGTCAAAACCTGCAAGAGCTTTTTTAGCAGACTCTTTCAAATCCTCATCAAATTCAGTTCCGCAAGTCGGAGCCTGAACAACACCGTCAAAATACTTGTTCTGCATTGCAATAGTACGATTTACAAGGTTACCGAGAGTATTTGCAAGGTCTGTATTGAAACGGTCAATCATTGCTTCATAAGTAATAGAACCGTCGTGAGCATGTGGCATTTCTGAAAGAAGATAGTAACGCACAGCATCAACACCGAAAATCTCTGTAAGGTCATCAGCATAAATAACGTTACCACGAGATTTACTCATCTTATCTTCACCGAAAAGAAGCCATGGATGACCGTAAACCTGCTTTGGAAGTGGCTCGCCAAGTGCCATAAGCATAATAGGCCAGTAAATTGTGTGGAATCTTACAATGTCCTTACCGATGATATGAACATCAGCAGGCCAGTATTTCTTGTAATTGTCACCGCTACCGTCAGGGTCATAACCGAGAGCAGTAATATAGTTTGAAAGTGCATCAATCCAGACATAGATAACATGCTTGTCATCAAATGAAACAGGAACGCCCCATTTGAATGATGAACGAGATACACATAAGTCCTGAAGTCCCGGTTTAATGAAGTTATTAAGCATTTCCTTTTTACGAGCTTCAGGGTAAATGAAGTTTTCATTATTTTCAATGAATTCTTCAAGCTGTTTCTGATATTTTGAGAGTTTAAGGAAATATGTTTCCTCCTTTTCCTTGTGAACATCTCTGCCACAGTCAGGACACTTGCCGTCAACTAACTGGCTTTCAGTCCAGAATGACTCACAAGGAGTACAGTAAAGACCTTCGTATTCACTCTTATAAATATCGCCCTGGTCATAGAGCTTTTTGAAAATTTTCTGAACAGTTTTTTCGTGGTAATCGTCAGTTGTACGAATAAAGTGGTCATAAGTTGTGTTGAGTAAATCACAAATGCCTTTAATTTCACCTGCAACCTTGTCAACATATTCTTTAGGACTAACACCTGCGTCCTTTGCGTATTCTTCGATTTTTTGACCGTGCTCGTCAGTTCCTGTCAGAAAGAAAACATCATAGCCCTGCATTCGCTTGTACCTCGCAATGGCATCGGTGAGCACTATTTCATAGCTGTTACCGATATGTGGTTTGCGTGATGTGTACGCAATGGCTGTTGTGATGTAAAACTTTGGCTTTTCACACATAGAAAACGCCCCTTTCTGAAATTTTTTTGCAACAATTTAAATTTTTGTCGCATATATTATAGTATTATACTATTGGTTGGCAATAATTTCAAGAAGTTTATTGCATTTTGTTTATATGTGTTTTACAAATTATAATTTGTCGGGATGATTAAATAATTCGATATATGTTGGTAGGGCGGGGTCTTG
>JAFTUP010000301.1 GCA_017466205.1 Clostridia bacterium | reverse complement strand
TCTGAGCCGGTAGGCGAGTATCTGCGACGCTGATTTTATTACAATTGCAACGCAGTTCCGACGTTTTCCGTTTTCAACTTTCAACTTTCAATTACGATTATCCCGACAAATTATAATTTAACATACTAAAAATACGAAAGGACACAATTATGAAAGAATACATAACACCTGATTTTGATGTGACAATTTACGAAATTGAAGATGTAATTACAGCATCAGCAACTAATCCGGAAATCGGAACTACTGACCCTGACGGTGAAGAATGGTTCGGATAATTACAGTATATAATAACGGCGGGAGCAAGCCCCCGCCCTACCGTGATCGGTTGGTTAAATCATCCCGACAAATTATAATTTGTGCTTCAAGGCGGGTTATACGCTTTGTGTTTCGCACTTAAAAACAACAACGGACAGGTTTTTAATCTGTCCGTCACTTTATTTCTTGTTCTAAATTATCAAAATCGGGTGTAGAAAAGAATTCCCCCAATGTTATATCCAATCCGTCGCAAAACTTTTTAATTGTAATAATTGAAACATCACGTCTGTTTTTGTCCATCATACTATATGCAGTAGACGGTGTAACGCCTGAAATGTTTGCAAGTTCATTGATTTTCATATCTCGTTCACGGCATAATTCCTCAAATCGTTTTACTACAATATCTTTGACACTCATATTGTTCACCTCAAAAATATTGTAAAATTTTGTTCGCGTTTGCGTATACGCACTTGCGTAAATACGAAAACTATGTTATACTATTTTTGCAGTTTTAACTGAAAATATTCTTTGGAGGAATGGAAATGAAAAAAGTATTATGTATGTGTTTAGCACTTTGCTTGATGTTGACTAACTTTGTGGGTTGTGATAAAACAGATAATGAAAAGGACAACCAAAACAATACAGAAAATATTAATGAGAATATAGATGAGGGAAATAATGCTTTAAGTACACCATCAAATAATAAAGTAAATAAAAATACAATTATAGCCACAAAAGGATATGAGAACGGAATTGCTTATGTACAGCGTTATGTGGAGGGAGAAAACATACATTCATTCATAGATAAAAAAGGAAATATACTTTTTGAAACTACAGAATATTGTTATAATATGCTTGAACCTATATCTAAAAATGGTATAACCATTCTTTATACAAATGATATGGTGAATTATGTTTGTGACATTAGAAATGGAAAAATCATTACGGCTGAAGAACTAAATGGTACAAATATTTGTTCTAACTATGAAATGACAGAAGAAGGATATATTTTGGTTGAAAAGGTAGAAACAACCTATAATGGTAGCATAAAGTCCTATGCAATTTTTAACGATAAGTTAGAAGAGGTGTTTCCATATTCGGAAAAACTTCATAGCTATTTATATGATAATTTTTGGAATATGCTTAGATGCGATGAGGGATATATATATTCTAATTCAAATCTTGATTATGGATATTTCGATATTAATACAGGAATATTTGGTACAGATATAAATGAAATACCTACATCTGTAAGAGATAACGATTCCGACAGAATATGGTCTGATGTTTTAAATAACAATGAAGATTATGTAAATGTATACGAGCGTGGAGCATTTGTTAACGGATATGCAGCAGTTGGGTTTGAAACAGAGGGGGTATATTATTTTACAATAGTTGATAAAAATGGTGATTTTTGCTTTGAACCAATTGCAACAAAAGGAAATTATATACGCGGAAGTGCAGGAGAATATGTAGTGGTTGCTTGGGATGAACATGGTGAAAGTTACATAGAAGTTTTTGACACCAATGGTAAAGTAACAGAATTTATAGTTGAAATTGAGAACTTTGCTCAAGTAGAACTAAACTATAGTGAGAATGTAATATGCATTGCTTCTGGATTACACGATTTTAATACAAAGGAAAGAATTTGTGAATTTTATAGTGAGGACGGAACCGAATTATTTTAATAACGCACAATAACAAAAACGGACAGGTTTTTAATCTGTCCGTTGTTTGCCTCCTTCTGATGAGGGAGGTGGCAAAATCTTTGATTTTGACGGAGGGAGAGATAGTTTTTTCTGCACACTAAATCTCTCCCTCAGTCTCACTTTGTTCGACAGCTCCCTCGTCAGAGGGAGCCGTTTTTTTGTTCTTGTTCGTTTTATTTTATTGGTACGATTCTAAATGTATAATTATATTCATTATTTGGTTTCAACTGATATTTTTCACGAACCTGTGCATCACCAGGCATATCGCCACCGACACCTATTTGATTTAAGTCAACATTAAATGTTGTAATGTCATAGTGCGGTAATTCGTGGATATGCTTTGCAAGTTGTAACTGGTCTTGTGTGTAGTGCCAAGCACTGAAGCAGATTGGTGTTTCACCCATAGCCTCAAAACGAAGACCTTGGTTATCCTTATTTCTGATTTCAACCCATCTTACATCAGTACGGTTACCGTTTTCCTGTGGTCGCATATAGTGATGCTCAAGGTCGGCAACTTTTCTTTCGTGGAGAGTAATCTTACCACCTGTTTTTCTGTCAAAATATGTTTCCTGAGGACCGCGACCATACCATTTAACTTGGTCAAATTCACGAAGAAGTCCCATCTTTGTACCAAAACGAAGAAGATTGAACATCTTTGGTGTACCTGTATGAGAAATCTCAAGACTTCCGTCAGGACTTACAACGATTACAGATGTAACACCTGCGAAAAATTGAACTTTCCAGTCGATTGTAACAACAAGCTGACCTTTACCGTTCTTTTCAACGCTTTTAAGTGTGCCCTTTGCAGAGTTTGTAGCTCTCTGCCAGTTGAAATATGGGTGGAAAGGAATGGTAAATGGCACAAAGTTTGTATTTGAAAGGTCGTTGTCAGTTACTGCACGGAAATAGTTAGGAGTAACTGCTGCTTTAAGATATTCCTTGTCGTCATATTTAAGAGAGGTGATTTTGCCACCATCGATTTTTATGCTGAAATTTTCACCGTTAGCGGTAACAACATTGTCATTCTTAACGAAAGTAACATTACCGTCAACTTTCTTTTCTTCAGCTTTTGCTTCTTTTACAATGAACTGGTCAAAGCTCTGTTCATATCCTGCTTCGCACCAAGGCTTTGCAGTTTTGTTAAGGAATGAAATAATAAGAACACATTCTTTTTCAGGAAGATTAGTAGTGTCATACGGAATTGTAAAATCAACCTGTGAAAGAGGACCACAGTTAATGTCAACAACACCACTCTGTACTTCCACACCCTCTGCTTGTAAGCTCCACTTGAATTCAAAATCTGAAAGGTCTGTGAAAAGTTTCTTGTTAATAAGAGTAAATTCGCCCTTACTCAAATCCTTTTCCTTAACCTTGATTTCACAATAAACTTTCTTAACCTCAAAGTATGATGGGTGAGGCTTTCTGTCTGCTGTGATAATACCGTTAGAGTTAAAGTATGTATTTGAACCTGTCATAGCAGTTGTGTTTGGAAGATGAGTATATCTGCCCGGTTCATATTTTTCAAAGTCAGTACCGTAAAGCCACTGGTCACCGTCAGGTGTCTTTTTACGGATTGCCTGGTCAACAAAGTCCCAGATATATCCGCCACACATGTGGTCATGTGCCTCAAAGTCATCCATATATTCTTGGAAGTTACCAAGGCTGTTTTCCATAGCGTGAGCATACTCACAAAGAAGAACAGGTCTGCAGTAATCTTCCTTTTTAATTGGCTTTGAGTCAGCTGCAAGTGAGTTTGCAATGTTGTCATAAAGAGTGATTTCAATAGGCTCTTTGTTGCAAAGCTTTTTCATTGTGCTTTCAACAGGATACATACGGGAGATAACATCACTCTTTGTGAAGTTAAAGTCACCTTCATAATGGAACTGACGAGTGTTGTCAAGACGCAGAGCTGCTTTCTTCATTTCCATGAAGTTGTCACCGTCACCGGCCTCATTACCAAGTGACCACATAAATACACAAGCGTGGTTTCTGTCACGAAGAACCATCCTTTCCATTCTGTCAACAACAGCATCTGTCCACATTGGATTGCTTCCCGGAACACCTTTACGACGAACACCGTGAGTTTCAAGGTCACATTCGTCCATAACGTAGAAACCGTATTCGTCACAAAGGTCATAGAAATATGGGTCGTCAGGATAATGAGATGTACGAATAGAGTTAATATTCGCATTCTTCATAAAGTTCAAATCCTGATGGTATCTTTCAGTAGGTACAGCCCAACCGTTGTCAGGGTCAAAGTCGTGACGGTTAACACCACGAAGCATCAATGGCTTACCGTTGAAAAGGAATTTTTCGCCGATAATTTCAACTTTCTTGAAACCGAAACGGATACATTTATATGTTGTCTTACCATTTGCAGTAATGCTGATAAGCAATTTATAAAGATATGGGCTTTCAGCAGACCATTTCTTTGGATTTTCTATAAGTTTATTGAACTTAAGTGTTGCAGAGCCATCAAATTCTGCTTCACCAAGTGTAATTCTGTTGTCACCGTCAATGATTTCAGCCTTAACTGTTGCAGAGCCCTTGCCGGCATAGTCATTAACTTTAATTTCAAGGCTTGTGTTACTGTCCTTGTATTCGCTGTCAAGGTCAGTTGTGATAAAGAAATCACGAACACACTTTTTAGGTTCAGCAAATACATAAACCTCTCTGTAAAGACCGCAAAGAAGCCACATATCCTGATTTTCAAGATAAGCACCGTCAGAGAAACGATAAACCTTAACCGCAACTCTGTTTGAGCCTTTACGGGCAAATTTTGTAATGTTGAATTCGTGAGGGGTCATTGAACCCTGTGAGTAACCCACAAATTCACCGTTGAGATAAACCTCAATAGCAGATTTTGCAGCACCAAAGTGCATAAAGAGCTCCTGACCGTCAAAGCTTTCAGGCATATCGAAATCTCTTACATAAATGCCTATTTCCTGCATTGTGTGGTCAATTGACGGAATCTTGCTCTTGCTTCTGCTGATTGCACGACAATATGTAGAAGCATAATAGTAAGGATAACTGCCTGTGTCCTGACCAATCTGCCAAACTGACGGAACTGTAATGTCACGCCAGAAGGATAAATCAAAACTGTCTTTATAGAAATCAGTAGGACAGTCATTAAGTCCTCTTTGCCAATGGAATTTCCACGTACCGTTAAGAGTCATTTTTGTTTTAGGCTCAACGCGGTTCAATGCATCAATTTCATTATCATAAGAAAAAGCAATAACGTGACCGTCTTCCTTATTTCTCTTGAAAATCGCGGGATTTTCCCAATCGTACTTGTATTTACTCATATTTCCATCTCCTTATTTAGAAGCAAGATATTCGATAAATTGTTTTGCTGTTCTCGGACTTCTGCCACCGTTGCGAAGTGCAAAAGCCTCTGCCTGAATTGCTAATTCCTCTTTAGCCATACCTATATTATACTGCATAGCAAGATTTTCCACAATAGATAAATATAAATCTTTATTAGGTTTTGAGAAAGTAATTTTCAAACCGAATCTTGCAGAAAGGCTCATAACCTCCTGAATTGTATCCTGAAGGTGAATATCATCACCGTTTCTGTCGCTGAAATTTTCTTTAACAAGATTTCTTCTGTTGCTTGTGGCATAAATTACAATATTGTCAGTTTTACCTGCAACGCCACCTTCAAGAATTGCTTTTAATGCACCGAAGTCGCTGTCATTTGTAGAAAAACTTAAATCGTCAATAAAGATAATGAATTTCAATGGATTATCAGCAAGCTTTTCAATAACATCAGGTAATGAGTATAACTGATTTTTTTTGATTTCAATAAGACGAAGTCCCATTTCCCAATACTCATTGACAATAGCCTTTATTGTACTGCTCTTACCGCTGCCTGCATCACCGTAAAGAAGAACATTGTTGCAAGGCTTGCTTTGAAGTAAAGCCATTGTATTGTCAATAACCTTTTGTCGTTCCAATTCATATCCGCTCATCTGTGATAAACGCTGTGGGTCAGGATATTTAACAGGCACAATTTCATTATCCTTATATAAGAACATTCTGTGTTCGGCATAAATGCCATAGCCTGTAGTTCTTATTGAGGATATTTTGTTTTCATACTCAGCTTTAACTGAAAGAGGACTGTTCTGCCATTCAGGAAGATAGACTTCAGTTTGAATTACGGATTTTACATCATCACTTGTGATTTTTGAAAGCTCTTCAAAGAAACTGAGCTCATTTTCAACTGCCTTTGCAAGAACAGGGGACACATTACCCTTTGCCGAGTTTTTAACATATATATTTTCATCATTTTGCAAAAGTGTGTTTATGTATTCACACAAATCATCATTTTTTTCATATAGAGCAGAAATAAAATCGGAATAGCGTGACAAAAATTCACTTTCATTATTATTGTCGCAGCTGAGTAATTTCAAAAGTGCTGCAACACCGTTATCGTTTATTACATTTTTAAATACTGCAACTGCATTTGCAGATAAAACTAATTTTTTGAAGTTTTTCATCCTGACATCCTTTTGCTAAAGAAAATTTATTTATTTTTAAAATAAGTCTTGACATCTTGACTTGACTTATGTATAATATTAAACTGCTATTAAAGTGGAAACATATACGCTGGAGCATTTTTCGTAAAAAGAATTTTATCATAAAACTTCACGAAAATCAAGGCGTAAAACAAGTTTTATTTAATAATCTCCATGCCTTATATATTATGTATATAATATAAGGCTCAGGAATATAAAAAACGAACGGAGAGTGATAAGCCCTATGGTAAATGTCAAACCGGTTAAACTTGGCAGAAATACCCGTATGAGTTTCTCAAAAATCAATGAGGTTATGCAGATGCCTAATCTTATCGAGGTGCAGAAGAATTCATACAAGTGGTTCCTTGAAACAGGACTTAAAGAGGTGTTCCGTGATATCGATGCGATTACTGATTACACAGGCAACCTCGAGCTTACTTTTGTTGATTATCGTATGGACGATAAGCCAAAGTACACTGTCAAGGAATGTAAAGAAAGAGATGCAACTTATGCTGCACCTCTCAGAGTTACAGCTCGTCTTTTTAATAAGGAAACAGGCGAGGTCAAGGAAAATGAAGTTTATATGGGCGATTTCCCATTGATGACTGACAGTGGTACTTTCGTTATCAATGGTGCTGAGCGTGTTATTATCTCTCAGCTTGTGCGTTCACCAAGCGCATATTACGGAATGACTCACGATAAGACAGGTAAGGAGCTTTACACAACAACTGTAATTCCTAACCGTGGTGCTTGGCTTGAGTATGAAACTGACCAAAACGACTTATTCTATGTAAGAATCGATAAAAACAGAAAGATTTATATCACTACTTTCATCCGTGCATTGGGCTTAAGCTCAAATGACGAAATCCGCGAATTCTTCGGATATGATGACAGAATTGAAGCAACTTTAGAAAAGGATACAACTGTTAATACTGAACAGGCTCTTATCGAGGTTTATAAAAAGCTTCGTCCGGGCGAACCACCTGCACTTGAAACTGCTTTGGCACATCTTAACGGACTTTTCTTTGATGCTCACAGATATGATTTGTCAAGAGTAGGTAGATATAAGTATAACAAAAAGCTTGGTATTGCTGCACGTATTGCTGACAAGATGGTTAAGGAACCTGTTGTAAGTCAGCTTACAGGTGAAATTATGGCTGAGCCGGGCGATGTAATCAGTGAAGAGCTTGCTTACAGAATTGAGCAGGAGGGTGTTGACACAGTTATCCTCGATGTTGAAGGTAAGGAAGTTAAGGTATTCTCAAACGGTATGGTTGATGCTCTTGAGTATGTTCCTATGTTTACTGAAGAAGAACTTGAAGATATCGGTATCAATGAAAAGGTAAGCTTCAAGGTTCTTATGGAAGTTCTTGACAAGTGCGGTGATGATAAGGAAGCACTTAAAGAGGAAATGAGCCTTCGTGCTGCTGACCTTATTCCAAATCACATTACTGTTGAAGATATTTTTGCAACTATTAACTACCTTAACGGTCTCGCTTCAGGTATCGGTGTTACTGATGACATCGACCACCTTGGTAACCGTCGTATCCGTTCAGTTGGTGAGCTTCTTCAGAATCAGTTCAGAATTGGTTTTGCAAGAATGGAAAGAGTTGTAAAAGAGCGAATGACACTTCAGGGTCAGGAACCTGATAAGGTTACTCCTGTTGCTCTGATTAATATTCGTCCTGTTATGGCTGCTATTAAGGAATTCTTTGGTTCATCTCCACTTTCTCAGTTCATGGACCAGACAAACCCATTGGCAGAGCTTACACATAAGAGAAGACTTTCAGCACTCGGTCCCGGCGGTCTTTCCCGTGACCGTGCAGGCTTCGAGGTTCGAGACGTTCACTATTCTCACTACGGCAGAATGTGTCCTATTGAAACTCCTGAAGGACCTAACATTGGTCTTATCTCTTATCTTGCTACATTCTCAAGAATTAATAAATATGGCTTTATCGAAGCTCCTTTCAGAAGAATTGATAAAGAAACAGGTACAGTTCTCAGCGAAGTTGAGTATATGACAGCTGACGTTGAGGATAACTATATCGTTGCTCAGGCTAATGAGCCTCTCGACGAAAACGGCAAGTTCATCAATGCAAAGCTTACAGCTCGTCACAGAGATAACTTCCTTGAGGTTGCTACAACAGAAGCTGACTATATGGACGTTTCTCCTAAGATGGTTGTTTCAGTTGCTACCGCAATGATTCCATTCCTTGAAAACGACGACGCTAACCGTGCTTTGATGGGTTCTAACATGCAGCGTCAGGCTGTTCCGCTTCTTAAGACTGAATCTCCGATTGTCGGTACAGGTATGGAATACAAGGCTGCTGTTGACTCAGGTACTGTTGTTCTTGCAAAGCGTGCAGGTACAGTTACTCAGATGGATGCTAAAACTATTGGCATTACAACTGCTGACGGTGAAGTTGACAGCTATGAGCTTATTAAATTTATGCGTTCAAACCAGGGTACTTGCATCAACCAGCGTCCTATCGTGTCCCTCGGTCAGGAAGTTGAGGCAGGCGAGGTTATCGCTGACGGTCCTGCAACTGCAAACGGTGAAATTTCACTTGGTAAGAATGCTCTTATCGGCTTTATGACTTGGGAAGGCTACAACTACGAAGACGCTGTTCTCATTAATGAAAAGCTTGTAAGAAATGACGTATATACATCAATTCATATTGAAGAATATGAAATTGAAGCAAGAGAAACAAAGCTTGGTGCTGAAGATATTACAAGAGACATTCCAAACGTAGGTGAGGATGCTCTTAAGGACCTTGACGAAAACGGTATTATTCGTGTTGGTGCTGAGGTTCATTCAGGTGACATCCTTGTTGGTAAGGTTACACCTAAGGGTGAAACAGACGTTACAACAGCTGAAGAAAGAATTCTCCGTGCTATTTTCGGTGAAAAGGCTAAGGAAGTTCGTGATACATCACTTCGTGTTCCTCACGGTGAATACGGTATCGTTGTTGATGTTGAGGTATTTACAAGAGAAAACAGTGACGAATTAAGTCCCGGTGTTAATAAGATTGTCCGTTGCTATATTGCACAGAAGAGAAAGCTCTCTGTCGGTGACAAGATGGCCGGTCGTCACGGTAACAAGGGTGTTGTTTCCCGTATTCTTCCACAGGAAGATATGCCATTCCTTGATGACGGTACTCCACTTGATATCGTTCTTAACCCATTGGGCGTTCCTTCTCGTATGAATATCGGTCAGGTTCTTGAAGTGCATTTAGGTTTTGCATACAGAAAGCTTGGCCAGAAGATTGCAACTCCTGTTTTTGACGGTGCTCACGAAGCTGACATCCGTGAAGCTCTTAAGGAGGCAGGCTACCGTGAAGACGGTAAATCAATCCTTACTGACGGACGTACAGGTCAGAAGTTTGACAACCCTGTAACAGTAGGTGTTATGTACTACCTTAAGCTCCATCACCTTGTTGATGATAAGATTCACGCTCGAAGCATTGGTCCTTACGCTCTCGTTACACAGCAGCCGCTTGGTGGTAAAGCACAGTTCGGTGGTCAGCGTTTCGGTGAAATGGAAGTTTGGGCACTTGAAGCTTACGGTGCAGCTTATACTCTTCAGGAAATTCTTACAGTTAAGTCTGACGACCTTACAGGACGTCGTAAGACTTATGAGGCTATCGTTAAGGGTCTCAACATCCCTAAACCCGGTGTTCCGGAGTCTTTCAAGGTTCTCATCAAGGAACTTCAGGCATTGGCTCTTGATGTTCGTGTACTTGATGAAGACGGTGAGGAAATCGACATCAAGAACGGATTTGATAATGACGAAAATGATGTTGTTCCTGCTCTTGACCCTGACATTGAATTTGAAAACATCAATGATGCAACTTATGACAACGGCTTCGTTCTCGATAATGAAGATGGTTCTGAAATCGATGATATGGATGATTCAGATTTCTACAGAGAACAGGGCTATGTGTTAGATGAAGATGTGGATTCAATGGATGACGAAGAGAACTATTGATTGACTTAACTTAACCTATTAATATAGATTAAAAGGAAGAAGGGCTACATTTAATGGAAAAGAAACCATTTGAAGCAATAAAAATCGGTCTTGCCTCTCCTGAACAGATTAGAGAATGGTCTTATGGTGAGGTTAAAAAGCCCGAAACAATAAATTATCGTACATTAAAGCCTGAGAAGGATGGTCTTTACTGCGAAAGAATTTTCGGACCACAGAAGGACCTGGAATGTCATTGTGGTAAGTATAAGAAAAATCACTTCAAGGGCAAGATTTGTGAACGTTGCGGCGTAGAGGTTACTAAAAAAGAAGTTCGTCGTGAAAGAATGGGTCATATCGAACTCGTTTCTCCTGTTTCACATATCTGGTATTTCAAGGGTATCCCATCAAGAATGGGGCTCATCCTTGATATTTCACCTCGTGACCTTGAAAAGGTACTTTACTTTGCTAAGTATATAGTTACTGACCCGGGTGACACAGAGCTTGTTAAGAATCAGATTCTTACTGAAAAGGAATACATTGATTACGTTGAAAAGTATGATGATGAATTCAAGGCAGGTATGGGTGCTGAGGCTATTCAGACTCTTCTTAAGGAAGTTGATGTTGAGGTACTTTGTGCTGAGCTTCGTGAGGAGCTTCGTGATGCATCAGGTCAGAAGAGAACAAGAATTTTAAAGAGACTTGAGGTTGCTGAGGCATTCAAGCAGTCAGGTAACCGTCCTGAGTGGATGATTATGGATGTAATTCCTGTGCTTCCGCCTGATATTCGTCCTATGGTTCAGCTTGACGGTGGTCGTTTTGCAACATCTGACCTTAATGACCTTTACAGACGAGTTATTAACAGAAATAACCGTCTTGCAAGACTTTTAGAGCTTAGTGCTCCTGAAATTATTGTTCGTAATGAAAAGAGAATGCTTCAGGAAGCTGTTGACGCACTTATCGACAACGGTCGTCGCGGAAGACCTGTTACAGGTCCTAACAACAGAGCATTAAAGTCTCTTTCAGATATGCTTAAGGGTAAGCAGGGACGTTTCCGTCAGAACCTTCTCGGTAAGCGTGTTGACTATTCAGGTCGTTCAGTTATCGTTGTTGGTCCTGAGCTTAAACTCTACCAGTGCGGTTTGCCAAAGGAAATGGCACTTGAACTCTTTAAGCCATTCGTTATGAAGCGTCTTAATGAAAAGGGCGTTACAAATAATATCAAGTCTGCAAAGAAGATGGTTGAGCGTGCAACTACTGAAGTTTGGGATGCACTTGAAGAGGTTATCAAGGACCATCCTGTAATGCTTAACCGTGCTCCTACACTTCACAGACTTGGTATCCAGGCATTTGAGCCTGTCCTTGTTGAAGGTAGAGCTATTAAGCTTCATCCTCTTGTATGTACAGCTTTCAACGCCGACTTCGACGGTGACCAGATGGCTGTTCACGTTCCTCTTTCAGCAGAGGCTCAGGCTGAAGCAAGACTTCTTATGCTCGCTGCTAATAACCTTCTTAAACCGTCAGACGGTAAGCCTGTTGCTGTTCCTACACAGGATATGATTCTTGGTTCTTACTATCTTACAATGATTAAGGAAGGCGAAAAGGGCGAGGGTAAGGTATTCCGTGATGTAAACGAAGCTACTATGGCTTATGATGAAGGTGACATCACACTCCACGCACTTATCAAGATTCGTATGACTAAAGAGGTTAACGGAGAGCCTGTTACAAAGCTCGTTGAAACAACTCTCGGTCGTGTGATTTTCAATAATCCGATTCCACAGGATTTAGGTTTTGTTGACAGAACTGACCCTGCAAACGCTTTCAAGCTTGAAGTTGACTTCCTTGTTAAAAAGGGCGGACTCGGAAAAATTATCGACAAATGTATCAAGGTTCACGGCGTAACTATTGCTGCTGAAATGCTTGATAAGATTAAGGCTCAGGGTCTTAAATACTCAACAAAGAGTGGTATTACAGTTGCTGTTTGTGATGCTAAGATTCCTGAAACAAAGAAGGGCTTGCTCGCATCTGCTGAAGAACAGGTTGACGTTATCAATGACTACTACAATATGGGTCTTTATAGTGCAGATGAGCGTTCAAGAGCAGTTATCAAGGTTTGGGAAGAAACAACAAATGATGTTTCAGCAGGTATCCTTGAAGGCCTTGGCGAAACTAACCCAATCTATATGATGGTTGACTCTGGTGCCCGTGGTTCTAAGGCTCAGCTCCGTCAGCTTGCCGGTATGCGTGGTCTTATTGCCAATACAGCAGGTAAAACTATCGAAGTTCCTATTCGTGCTAACTACCGTGAAGGTCTTAATGTTCTCGAATACTTCATTTCTTCTCGTGGTGCTCGTAAAGGTCTTGCCGATACAGCTCTTCGTACAGCTGACTCCGGTTATCTTACTCGTCGTCTTGTTGACGTTTCACAGGATGTTATTATCCGTGAAGAAGATTGTCATTGTCATGACGGTATTGAAGTTTACGATATTACAGACGGTAAGGAAATGATTGAACAGCTCAGCGAAAGACTTACAGGCAGATTCCTTCTTGAAGACTTCTGTGATGCAGACGGAAATCTCGTTGCATCTAAGGATGAAATGCTTACAGAAGAAAAAGCTAAAGTCGTTGCTGATATGGTTAACGCAAGAGAAAATCCTGATGACCGCAAAATTAAGATTCGTTCACTTCTTACTTGTGATTCAGAACACGGTGTATGTATCAAGTGTTACGGTGCTAACCTTGCAACAGGTGATCCTGTTACAGTTGGTGAAGCAGTTGGTATTATTGCTGCTCAGTCAATCGGTGAGCCTGGTACACAGCTTACTATGAGAACTTTCCATACTGGTGGTGTTGCTTCAAGCCAGGATATTACACAGGGTCTTCCTCGTGTCGAAGAATTGTTTGAAGCAAGAAAGCCAAAGGTTCTTGCAATTCTCTCTGAAATCGACGGTATTCTTTCATTCCGTGAGATTAAGGGTAATGAGCATATCGTTATCACTGACCACGAAAACGGTGATGAACGTGCATATATGATTCCTTATGGTTTCCATAAGAGATTCAATTCAGAAACTGACGAAAACGGTAACCCAATCTTTGTTAAGAAGGGTACAGCCCTTACAGACGGTTCACCAAATCCAAACGATATTCTTGCAATCAATGGTGTTGACGCGGTTCATGACTACCTTATCAAAGAAGTTCAGAGAACATACCGTAACCAGGGTGTTGATATCAACGATAAGCATATTGAAGTTATTGTTCGTCAGATGATGAGAAAGCTTAAGGTTGCTGAAGCAGGTACAACAGACCTTCTTCCTGGTGCTACAACAGATAAGCGTGAATTTGCTCAGGCAAATGAAACAGCTCGTCTTCGTGCAGAGGAAACAGGTGAAGCATTCGTTCCTGCAACTTGTACGCCGGTTCTTCTCGGTATTACAAAAGCATCTCTTGCAACAGACTCATTCTTGTCAGCAGCATCATTCCAGGAAACAACAAGAGTTCTTACAGATGCAGCTATCAAGGGTAAGGTTGACCCACTTATGGGACTTAAAGAAAATGTTATTATCGGTAAACTTCTTCCATCAGGTACCGGTATGAAGTGCTATAGTGAAGTTGAACTTGAGAAAACAGTTGCAGATGTAGTTGCAGCAGAAGCATAAATAACAAAAAAATGAGGACTGAGAAATCAGTCCTCTTATTTTTTGTAGTGAAATGGTCGTTGACTCGATATAAATCCCTTGCGAGATTTTCGATATGTGCAGGGTACTCGATATGCTTACAGCTCGATATGTGCCGCTGGCACGAGAGATTTATATCATATCGAATTTGAGCAAAGCGAAAATATATCGATTTTGTGAAACGAAAATATCGAATTGGGTTTACTCAATATATCGACAAATCGAATATTATATATACTTTCCACACCTATTATTTAATCCTCACACAATGCCTCGAATAAGAAACGAACAGCAAACTTAACTCCTTTAACAAAAGCAAATTTTTCAGTTAAGCTGTTCATTATTGACGATGATTGGTCATATTTTTCAAGCAATTGCTTTTGTTCATTGTTCAATGCTTCTCTTAATGCTTTATCATCAACTGAAAACTGTTTAATCAGTTCTTTTTCATTGTCACTTTTCTTCAATATAGTTTCGACTAAATACGAATACCATAAATCATCTAATTCTTTTTTCATAAATTTTATAACTCCATTCTTGTATTTATGATAATACTAACACGAAAAATAGAACTGTGTTAATTTAACATCCAAACGAATGTGTATTTTTTCGGCAGGACATAGTCTTGACTCCACTTTTTTGTTATAAAATTTATAATTTGTCGGGGGAAAAATCCGTAGGGGTCGGCGTCCTCGACGACCCTTTGTTGGTTTACCTGTTTACTTGGTTAGGGCTGTCGAGGACGCCAGCCCCTACGAAATGTGTTCGACAAACTCCTATTTACAGAAGAATCTCCCCATTGACAAGGAAAAACAAAAATGATATATTGAAATTGCAGTTTAATGAGGAGGATTGTGTAATGGAAGTTATATTTGGTATATTTTTCGTAGTTTTTTTCGGTGTATTTATTTATAATGTTGTAATGAATATTGCTCAGTGGCATAAGAATAATCAGTCACCAAGATTATCTGTGGATGCAACTGTTGTTACAAAAAGAAGTCATACAAGCCACAGTCATCACCATCACGACGGTCACACGCACACATCAAGTTCAACATCATATTATGTAACTTTTCAGGTGCAGAGTGGCGACAGAATGGAACTGGAAGTTAAGTCCTATGATTATGGTATGTTAGTCGAGGGTGATTTCGGAGTTTTAACATTTCAGGGAACACGTTTTTTAGGATTTGAAAGAAAATATAATGAATAGAAATATTTTGGCGTGGGTTTACCACGCCATTCATTTTGCACTTTGCGTTTTGCATTTATTTTTTTCGTTATTTTGTAAAAAATATATTGACAAATATTGTTTATTTGTGATAAACTATTCGAGCATGCGGACTTGGGTCCGTCAACTTGTTATGCAATAAATATGTATGGGGGTGAATTTAGTGCCAACATTTAACCAGCTCGTTCGTAACGGAAGAGAAACTCTCGTTAAGAAGTCTAAGGCTCCGGCTCTTGGTAAGGGTCTCAACTCAAAGAAGAATGTTATGACAAATAACAATTCTCCACAAAAGAGAGGTGTTTGTACTGTTGTTAAGACAGATACACCTAAAAAGCCTAACTCAGCTCTTAGAAAACTTGCCAGAGTTCGTCTTACAAATGGTATCGAAGTTTCAGCTTATATCCCGGGTGTAGGACACAATCTTCAGGAACACTCTGTTGTTCTTATCAGAGGCGGCCGTGTTAAGGACCTTCCCGGTGTGCGTTATCACATCATCCGTGGTACACTCGATACTCAGGGTGTTAACGGCAGAATGCAGAGCCGTTCAAAGTACGGTGCAAAGCGTCCTAAGGCAGCAAAAAAATAATAGGTTAATGTTAAAAGACAGAATCTTCTTGTAAGGCAGTATTCAATATGAATATTTGTCCAACGAGAGTTAATATATAGATATATATGGCTTTTCGTTGGTGCCACGAGGTTTTGTCACTCGAGTACCTATGATATCATTAATATGAAGGAGGGAAGCGCAGTGCCAAGAAGAGGCCAGATTGCAAAACGTGATGTTTTGCCAGATCCGCTTTATAATTCAAAGCTTGTAACAAGACTTATCAACAGCGTTATGTTAGACGGTAAGAAGGGCGTTGCTCAGAAAATCGTTTACGGTGCTTTCGACATCATCGCTGAAAAAACAGGCAAAGAAGCTTTAGAAGTTTTCGATGCCGCTATGGAAAACGTAATGCCAGTTCTCGAGTGTAAGGCTCGTCGTATCGGTGGTGCAACATACCAGGTTCCAATGGATGTTCGTCCTGAAAGACGTCAGACACTCGGTCTTCGTTGGATTACTCTTTACGCTCGTCAGCGTTCAGAAAGAACAATGAAGGAAAGACTTGCTAACGAAATTCTTGATGCTATCAACTCACAGGGCGGTGCATTCAAGAAGAAGGAAGAAATGCACAGAATGGCAGAAGCAAACAAAGCTTTCGCACATTTCAGATTCTAATTTTTTTAGAAACATTTATTGGAGGACATTATGCCAAGAAAAGTATCTCTTGAACAAACAAGAAATATTGGTATCATGGCTCATATCGACGCAGGTAAAACAACTACAACAGAGAGAATTCTCTATTACACAGGTGTTAACCATAAGATCGGTGAGACTCATGACGGTTCAGCAACTATGGACTGGATGGCTCAGGAGCAGGAGCGTGGTATCACAATCACATCTGCTGCTACTACATGTTTCTGGAAAGACCATCGTATCAATATTATCGACACTCCCGGACACGTTGACTTTACTGTTGAAGTTCAGCGTTCACTTCGCGTTCTCGACGGTTCTGTAACTGTTCTTTGCGCTAAGGGTGGTGTTGAGCCTCAGTCTGAAACTGTATGGCGTCAGGCTGACGAATATAAGGTACCAAGAATGATTTATGTTAATAAGATGGACATCCTTGGTGCAAACTTCTACCGTGTTCTTGACATGGTTAAGGAAAGATTTAACTGTAACGCAGTTCCGATTCAGCTCCCTATCGGTGAAGAAAGCTCATTCAAGGGCATCATCGACCTTATCAATAATAACGCTATCGTTTATTATGATGATATGGGTAAGGATGTTAGAATTGAAGAAATTCCTGACGATATGAAGGAAAAAGCTGCTCAGTATCGTAATAACCTTATCGAATCAGTTGCTGAACTCGATGAGGAGCTTATGATGAAATATTTTGACGGTGAAGAGCTCACAGTTGACGAAATCAAGTCAGTTATCCGTAAGGCTACACTTTCTAACGAAATCGTTCCAATTTGCTGTGGTACTTCATACCGTAACAAGGGTGTTCAGCCTCTCCTCGATGCTATCGTTGACTTTATGCCTGCTCCGACAGACATCGAAGCTATCAAGGGTATCAACCCGGATACAGAAGAGGAAGAAGTTAGACATTCATCAGACGATGAGCCATTTGCAGCTCTCGCATTTAAGATTGCTAACGACCCATTCGTTGGTACACTTTGTTTCTTCCGTGTATATTCAGGTACAGTTAACGCTGGTACAACTGTTTATAACACAGTTAAGGACAACAAAGAAAGAATGGGTAGAATTCTTCAGATGCATGCTAACCACCGTGAAGACCTTGAAACAGTTTATGCAGGTGATATCGCTGCCGTTGTTGGTCTTAAGAACACAACAACAGGTGACACACTTTGTGACGATAAGCACCCAATTATCCTTGAATCAATGAACTTCCCAGAACCTGTTATCAGTGTTGCTATCGAGCCAAAGACAAAGGCTGGTCAGGAAAAAATGGGTATTGCACTTTCAAAGCTTGTTGCAGAAGACCCAACATTCCGTAGCTACACAGACGAAGAAACAGGCCAGACAATCATCGCTGGTATGGGTGAACTTCACCTTGAAATCATCGTTGACAGACTTCTTCGTGAATTCAAAGTTGAAGCAAACGTAGGTAAGCCACAGGTTGCATACAGAGAAACAATCCGTATGGCTTCATCTTCAGATACAAAGTACGCTCGTCAGTCAGGTGGTAAGGGTCAGTATGGTCACGTTAAGATTAATATTGAACCAAACCCGGATGGCGGTTACGAATTTGTAAACAACATCGTTGGTGGTGCTATTCCTAAGGAATACCACAAGGCTGTTGACGACGGTATCCAGGGTGCTATGCAGTCAGGTGTACTTGCAGGTTACAGCGTTGTTGACGTAAAGGTTACTCTTTACGATGGTTCATACCACGAAGTTGACTCTTCTGAAATGGCATTTAAGATTGCTGGTTCTATGGCATTCAAAGATGCTGCTAAGAAGGCAAATCCTGTTATCCTTGAACCTATCATGAAGGTTGTTGTTATCACTCCGGAAGAATATATGGGTGATGTTATCGGTGACCTTAACTCACGTCGTGGTGAAATCCAGGGCTTTGAGGACCGTTCAGGTGTTAAGCAGATTAACGCAAGAGTTCCTCTTTCAGAAATGTTCGGTTATGCTACTGACCTTCGTTCAAAGACTCAGGGTCGTGGACAGTATGTAATGGAACCGGACGGTTATAAAGAGGTTCCAAAATCAATTTCAGAATCAATTATTTCTGAAAGAAGTAAGAGAGACTAATATTTTCTCGTAAAACACTTGAAATTTTTCAAGTTTATTGATACAATAAGTATCGCAAATATTTTGTAAATAATTTTCAAAAATAAAGGGAGGAAATTCCAATGGCAAAGGCAAAATTTGAAAGAACCAAACCACATGTTAATATTGGTACTATCGGTCACGTTGACCACGGTAAGACAACATTAACAGCTGCTATCACAAAGACACTCGCTTCTAAGGGTCAGGCTGACTTCATCGATTACGCTAACATCGATAAGGCTCCTGAAGAAAGAGAAAGAGGTATTACAATCAACACATCACACGTTGAGTACGAGACAGAAACACGTCACTACGCTCACGTTGACTGCCCAGGCCACGCTGACTATATTAAGAACATGATCACAGGTGCTGCTCAGGTGGACGGTGCTATCCTTGTTATCGCTTCTACAGACGGTCCTATGGCTCAGACAAAAGAACACCTTCTTCTTGCTCGTCAGGTTGGCGTTCCTTACATCATCGTTTTCATGAACAAGGTTGACCAGGTTGACGACGAAGAGCTTCTTGAACTCGTTGAAATGGAAATCCGTGAAACTCTTGACGAATATGAATTCCCAGGCGATGATACACCAATCATCAAGGGTTCAGCTCTTAAGGCTCTTGAATCTACATCAGCTGATGATCCAGCTTGTGCTCCAATTTGGGAACTCATGGCTGCAGTTGACAGCTACATCCCAACTCCTGACCGTAAGGCAGACCAGCCATTCCTTATGCCTGTTGAAGACGTATTCACAATCACAGGTCGTGGTACAGTTGCTACAGGTAGAGTTGAAAGAGGTCAGCTCAAGACTTCTGAAGAAGTTGAAATCGTTGGTCTTTCAGACGAAAGAAGAAAGACAGTTGTTACTGGTATCGAAATGTTCAGAAAGCTCCTCGACTATGCTGAGGCAGGTGACAACATCGGTGCTCTTCTCCGTGGTATTCAGAGAAGTGAAATCGAACGTGGACAGGTTCTTGCAAAGCCAGGTACAATTAACCCACACACAAAGTTCTCAGGTCAGGTTTACGTTTTGACAAAGGATGAAGGCGGCCGTCATACTCCTTTCTTCAACAACTACAGACCTCAGTTCTATTTCAGAACAACAGACGTTACAGGTACAATTTCTCTTCCAGCAGGTACAGAAATGTGTATGCCTGGTGATAACGTTGTTATGGACGTTGAACTCATCACTCCTATCGCTATCGAAGAAGGTCTTCGTTTCGCTATCCGTGAAGGCGGTAAGACAGTTGGTTCCGGCGTCGTTGCTTCTATCCAGGAATAATTTCTGTTTAGCTTAAAACACGTTAATAAAAATGCTCCCTATATGGGGGC
>JAFTUP010000300.1 GCA_017466205.1 Clostridia bacterium | reverse complement strand
GATTCCGTTCGCGTTTTCTCTGACTGCAGACCAAATCATTGCAGTGTAAAGACTATGCCACATCCCGGATTTCCTACTGATATGCAGCCTCAGTTCTCTGTTCTTCTCTCAATTGCAAGAGGTAACAGTATGGTTTCAGAGAGCGTGTGGGATAATCGCTTCCGTTACGTTGATCAGCTTCTTCGTATGGGTGCTAAAATTACTGTTGACGGTAAATCTGCATTTATAGAGGGTGTCGATGGGCTTAAAGGTGCTCCTGTTGTGGCAAATGACCTTCGTGCAGGTGCTGCTATGGTTATTGCAGGTCTTGTAGCAAGCGGTACTACTGAAATTGAAGAAATACATCATATTCAGCGTGGATATGACAATATAATCGAAAAATTACGTAGCTTGGGTGCGGATATCGAATTGAGAAACAGTCCTGATGACGAAAAAACCGTATTGAGCGTAGGCTAACAGTTAAAATGAGGACGGTAATATACCGTCCTTTTTCATTAGAAATACAAAAGGAAGATTATTTTATGGCAAAATTTTGTCCCTTGTTTTCATCTTCAACAGGGAATTCAATATATATCGGTGGCGGTGACGACTCAATTCTCATTGATGTTGGTATGAGTGCTAAGCAGACGGAAACTGCTTTATGGAACATTGGTGTTGATGCTGACAGTATCCGTAATATCTTTATCACTCACGAGCATTCTGACCACGTTAAAGGCATAAAGGTATTTACGAAAAAGCATAAGTCACGAGTTATTATGACTCAGGGTACATACGAAGCACTTGTTAAAACAGATGCCCTTGATAATGCAAATGAGTGTGCAATAATCACTCCTGACGGTGTTGATATAGGTTGTATGCTTGTTAAATCTTTTTCCACATCTCACGATGCAAAGGAATCCTGCGGATATACTGTTGAGATGTCAAACGGAAGAAAAATCGCAATTGCAACTGACCTTGGTATTATGACTGACAGCGTTTTTGAAGCTATTTCAGGTGCTGACCTTGTAATGCTTGAGTCCAATCATGATGTTAATATGCTTCAATGCGGAGCATATCCTTATATTTTAAAAAGACGAATTTTGGGAGATAAGGGACATCTTTCAAACGATGTCTGTGCTGAAACTCTCGTTAAGCTTATAAAAACAGGTACGACCAGATTTTTCTTAGGTCATCTTAGTCGAGAAAACAACATTCCTCAGTTGGCTTATCAGACAAGTGTAAGTGCATTGGCAACAGACGGTGCTCAGGAGGGCGATGATTATCTTATCAGAGTTGCAAAGCCTGTATGGGATGAGAAGGCGATGATATTATGATGAATGTTCAGCTTATAGTTTTGGGCAAACTAAAAGAAAAATATATGAAAGACTTTGCTTCTGAATATGAAAAAAGACTTTCTGCATATTGTAAAATGACTGTAACAGAGCTTGAACCTGTGAAACTCTCTGATAATCCGTCACAAAGCGAAATTGATAATGCTTTAATGAAAGAAACAAAAATGATTAAAGACAAAATCCCAAAAAATTCTTATGTTTTCGCAATGTGTATCGAGGGAAAGCAGATGTCAAGCGAGGAGCTGTCCCAAAAACTTGAGGATATTGCTCTTTCGGGTAAAAACACGGTTGTTTTCATTATTGGAAGTTCATTTGGCCTTTCAAATGAAATAAAGCAAATGTCAGACTTTAAATTTTCTATGTCAAAAATGACTTTTCCTCATAAATTGGCAAGAATTATGCTTACAGAACAGATTTACCGCGGTTTTTCAATAAGCAACAACGGTAAATACCATAAATAATTTATAGAAAAATCAAAAATTGTTATTAATTTGTTAAAAAATATAGAGTATTATCTATATACAGAAAATATAGAGGAGGTTGCTGTATGTTAAAAGAAAAAATACTTGTTGTGGATGACGAAAAAAATATTTGTGATTTATTAAGAATGTACCTTGAAAAAGAAGGATATACAGTGGTGATGGCACATAACGGTGTTGATGCTGTGAATATGTTTTCTTCTGAAGCTCCTGACCTTGTTTTGCTTGATATTATGCTTCCTCAGCTTGACGGCTGGCAGGTGTGTCGTGAAATCAGAAAGACAAGTGAGAAACCTATTATTATGCTCACCGCAAAGGATGAGGTTTTTGATAAGGTTTTAGGTCTTGAGCTTGGAGCTGATGACTATGTTACAAAGCCTTTTGATACAAAGGAAATTGTAGCACGTATTAAGGCTGTGCTTCGCAGAACATCAGCGGTAAAAGAGGCTGAGATGAAAGAGGTTAAGTACGACAAGCTTTCAGTTAATCTTACAAACTATGAAATGAAGGTTAACGATGTTGTAGTTGATACACCGCCTAAAGAACTTGAACTTATTTATTATCTTGCAAGTAATCCTGACAGAGTTTTCACTCGTGACCAGCTTCTTGATGATGTGTGGGGATTTGATTACTACGGTGACAGCAGAACAGTTGATGTTCATATTAAACGACTTCGTGATAAGCTTAAGGGCGTTTCAGAGGAATGGGAATTGAGAACAATCTGGAGCGTTGGCTATAAATTTGAAACTCATGGCAAAAAATA
The DNA here is from genome assembly GCA_017466205.1 of Clostridia bacterium. GTDB lineage: Bacteria > Bacillota > Clostridia > Oscillospirales > Acutalibacteraceae > Fimenecus. Next base: position 14,566 of record JAFTUP010000300.1, on the reverse strand, counting down.
ATATCTTTAAAAATCAGGGACGAAAGGTAAAAAGATTTTTTACTCATCTTCCGCTTTTTGCAAAGTATCTGACCATTATGACAGCTCTTATGCTTGTGAGCTATCTTGTGCTTATGTCGGCGCTGACGGTTTTTCTGTCAAACAGATGGGCTATGGAAACACAAGAGCTTCTTATGAATAATGTTAAGCAGAGTGCGGAATACAGTGAGGATGTGCTTGCAGAATGTAATAACGCTGCTGATGTGGAAAATGCTTTGTTTCTTTTGTGCAATAATATCGGTGTTACTGCAAATGCTGTTGATATTGACATATTTTTTGTGAATCACGACGGCAAGGTTATTCTTTGTCGGGAGGATTTTCTTTATAATTATTCACCAAGCAGTGCAGGATGCCTTGTCCACAGCGGATACAGAATACCGCAGAACATTATGGATGAGGTTGCAAATAACGAATATTTCAGCAGAACTGAAATTGAAGGACTTTTTGCAGAGGATACTTTCTTTGCAGGGTATCCTGTTTATATGCAGGATACTTTTGTAGGAGCTTTTTTTGCCAGCTCTCCTGTTCAGTCAGGTCTTGCGGAATATGCTCTCAATTTAGGCGGTATGTATTTATCGTCTGCAATCTTTGCTTCGGCACTTTCATTCCTTGTAATTTATGCATTTACAGCAAAGCTTACAAATCCTTTAAGGCAGATGTCGAATGCCACAAAGGCTTATGCTCAAGGTGATTTCAGTAAAAGAGTAAGTGTCCGCGGTGTTGATGAATTGGCAGAGCTTTGTCAATCCTTTAATCAGATGGCAACTGCACTTTCGGTTCTTGAGTCCTCGCGACGAAGCTTTGTAGCAAATGTTTCGCACGAATTGAAGACACCAATGACAACAATCGGCGGATTTATTGACGGTATGCTTGACGGAACAATTCCGCCTGAAAAGCATCAGGAATATCTGGGTATAGTTTCCGTTGAGGTAAAACGCTTGTCACGACTTGTTACATCAATGTTGAATCTTTCAAAAATTGAAGCAGGTGAGCTTGAAATCAAGCCTTCAAGCTTTGATATATCGCAGCAGATTATTAACTGTATGCTTACCTTTGAGCAGGAAATTGAAAAGAAAAATATTACGATAAATGGCTTTGATAACCTGAGCCCTGTGTTTGTTTATGCAGACCGTGATATGATTTATCAGGTTGTGTATAATCTTGTAGATAATGCAGTAAAATTTACTAATGAAAATGGTGCAATTACTGTTTTCACAGGTGAAAATAAAAAAGGCCAGCTTTACATTTCTATTGAAAACACAGGCGAGGGCATTTCCTCTGAAGAAGTAGGACGAATTTTTGAAAGATTTTATAAGGTGGATAAGTCGCGAAGCTATGATGTAAAGAGTGCAGGACTGGGACTTTATCTATGTAAAACTATCGTGGAAATGCATCAGGGCAAAATTTTCGCGGAAAGCGAAAAAAATAAATTTACAAGATTTACATTTACCTTACCAAGGGCTAAGGGATGATGGAGGATATATATGAACGAGAATATGAACAAAGATTTTGAATTGAATAACGAGGAAAAAACTGAGGATATTCCAAAGCAGGAGCCGGTAGCAGAACCTGTGAAAGAGCCTGAACAGACTTATGCTTCCAAACAGGAAAGCTACAATACTTACACTCCGAAACAGGAGCCTGTAACACCTCCAACGGGTTCTTCACAGAATTATAACCCACAGCACACATATAACAATTACGGTAATCAGCAGAATCAATATATGCCTTATGGCAGTTATAATTATGCAAATAACAACCAGCCACAGCAGAAAAAGTCAAAGGGTAAGAAAAAAGGTTGTCTGATTGCTTTCCTTATAGTTTTAGGTGTGCTTGCTCTTGCGATAGTAACTCTTATTTCTGCATTCAGAGACGACGGAAAATCGAACAATGATGTTCAGGTCGGTGATGATACTGAAATGAACATTGTAGAATCACCTAATGTCAATATTGATGCTGAGGATGTGAATTCAGCAGGTGATGTATATAAAAAGGTAAAGGACAGCTCTGTAGGTATCCTTGTTTATACACGAAATCAGCAGTCAGTTTATTCTGAAGGCACAGGCGTTGTTATGGGACTTAACAGTGATAAAACAGCAACATATATTATCACTTGTGCTCACGTTATAGAAGCTAACAATGCACAGATTGTTGTACAGACAGCAGACGGTACTCAGTACGATGCTGTAATCGTCGGCACTGATGCAAAAACTGATATCGGCCTTCTTCGTGTAAACACAACTGACCTTAAGGCTGCAGAGTTTGCTGAGTCGGATTCAGTAGAGGTCGGCGATACTGTTTATGCAATCGGTAATCCGGGCGGTACACAGTTCTTTGGTTCATTTACAAACGGTATGGTTTCTGCAATCGGCAGACCTATTGACAGCCCTGTTGGTTATGAGGTTGCCTGCATTCAGCATACAGCAGCAATCAATCCGGGTAACTCAGGTGGTGCTCTCGTAAATGAGTACGGTCAGGTTATCGGTATTAACTCATCAAAAATCGCATCAACCGAATATGAGGGAATGGGCTTCTCAGTTCCTACTGTAACAGTTAAGGAAATCGTTGATGAACTGATTAAGAATGGTTATGTGTCAAACAGACCTGTTCTGGGCGTTAATTTCACAACAGCATCACAAAATCAGACATATTCAATTATCGTTAAAGCAAACAAATTGCCTGCAGGTTCAATTGTCATCAGCAGTATTATGAACGGTAGTGACCTTCTTAATACTGAGGTTAAGGAAGGCGATATGATTATTGCGGTAAACGGTAAAGAGCTTGACACTTATGATGTTCTCCTTGAGGTTATTGAAAACGGTAAGGTTGGCGATGTTCTCACTCTTACAATCTGCAGAGTGGATTCAAACTACAATATCTCAACATTTGACGTCAAGGTTAAGCTTGTTGAGGATTCCTCAACATCACAGCAGCAGGAGGAAGTAATGGATAACGGATTCTACTTCCCGTTCGGCGGCTGGGAAACCGAATAAAATTTATTGAACACAAAAAATCCCGATACCATAAATCTTCAATGGTATCGGGTTATTTATTTTCTCTTTTCATATATTTTTAATTTCTTTAATCACAAGTGTTATTTCTTCCTGAATTTTTTCTAAACGATTGACAATTTCATCAGCCGAGGAGCTTTTTTCGGTCTCTCTGCCCAAGAGAAAATCTGCTGATACACCGTAAAAATCACAGAGCTTGATAATCGCAAAGCTGTCAGGATTTGTCTTGCCTGTTTCATAGTTGGAAAGTGTCCTTTGGTCAATCCCCACAGCATTTGAAACATCAATCTGCCTTAAATCTCTGTCCTCACGCAAATCACGCAACCTGTTCATAATGTACTCCTTTTTTTCAAAATCAGCGGTTATTTTCATAGAAATTATTTTCTTTATTGTACCAAAATATGAGTAAAAAATCCTTGACATACTAAAATATTGCTTTTATAATTTAAACTACAGAAATATTTTAGTATAAAGGAGAAAGATTATGAAAATAACAAAACAATTTCTATCAGTCTTTTTGGCATTGATAATGATAATCTCAATCATTCCAATGTCAAGCATAACAGTAAGTGCAGCAGAAACATCAGGCACTTGTGGCGATAATCTCACATGGTCTTATGATGAGTCAACAGGCACATTGACAATTTCAGGTACGGGTGGAATGTATAGTTATTATGATTATGAAACATATCAATATCCGTGGGAAGATATGAAAGAAAGCATAACTATACTTATTATCAACAATGGTGCAATTAACATTGCCGAATCCGCTTTCTCGTATTGTGAAAATCTTGAGAGTGTAACGATTCCTGAAAGTATAATTTCGGTTGGTTCCTATGCTTTTTCAGGGTGTTATGGTCTTGAAAGATTTGTAGTTGATGATGAAAATGAAAGTTATTCAAGCGATGAATATGGTGTATTATTTAATAAGGATAAAACAGGATTAGTTAAATATCCTATCGGCAATACAAGAACAGAATATAACATTCCTGATACTGTAATAACAATTTATGAAGAGGCGTTTGACGATAATTTTTATTTAACAGATATAACAATTCCGCATAGTGTTACTTCAATCGGATATTGTGCTTTTGCAGACTGCTTTGAGCTTAATGATATCACATTACCTGACAGCGTGAAATATATAGGTCCTTGGGCTTTTTCCTGCTGCCATAGTTTTGTTAACATCACAATTCCTGAAAGCGTAGAAGAAATCGGAGAAGCTGCCTTTGCCTCATGCGAAAAGCTTACAGCAATAACCGTGGACGAGAATAATCAGTACTATTCAAATGATGAATACGGTGTATTGTTTAGTAAGGACAAAACCGTATTAGTTCAGTATCCTTCAGGAAGTATAAGGACATATTATGCAATACCGGATAGTGTTTCAATAATTGATACTCAGGCATTCTCCTCTTGTAATCTTATAAGTGTGGATATTCCTGATAATGTACAGAGAATTGGTAACCGTGCATTTCAATTTTCTGCACGACTTTCAGAGATAACAATTTCTGATTATGTAAACAGTATTGGTTCATACGCATTTGAAGGCACGTCTTTTTACAATAATGATGCCAATTGGGAAAATGATGTTTTGTATATTGGAAATCATTGTATTGTAGCTGATACAGATATTGCAGGAAAATGTGCGATAAAGGACAATACAATAACAATAGCTGATGATGCCTTTAATAATTGTTTCGAGCTTACAGAAGTAGTTATTGGAGAAAATGTAAAGACAATTGGTGAATGGGCTTTTGGATGGACTAAGATTTCAAAGCTTGAAATTCCTGACAGCGTTACCACTATAAGTGATTTTGCATTTTACAATTGTAATGCTCTTACTGAAGTAACAATTGCTGACGGCGTAGTAATAATTGGCAGTTATGCTTTTGGTGCTTGTGATAACATTACAGATGTATATTATTCAGGTACGGAAGCACAATGGAATGCAATTTCAATTTATGAAGGAAATGAATCATTAATTAATGCAAACATTCATTTCCTTGGCGACGAGACACATGAATGCTCGTATGGGTGGGTGTTAACTAAAGAACCGACTGAAACCGAATATGGCGAAAAGCAACTTAAATGTAAAATTTGTGGAGATGTAAAAGAAATAGCTGAAATTGCTCCTACAGGTGTTGGTGATCCGGATATTCCGGATACTGATGAACTTTCATTCTCAATTCAGGAACCATCAAGCACTACAATCCGTCACAAGGATGGTATCGTTCTTCACGCAAGCTGTGAAAATTTACCTGAAGGCAGTTATGTGCGATGGGCTGTTGATAATGATAATTTTACTTATGAAGAATCAGATGATGGTGAATCATTAACAATTGTTTCGGCAAAAAATGGTAAAACCACATTCTATGCATTTGTTTGTGATGCTGATGGACAGGTACTTGCATCTGACAGTATCACAATGACTTCAAAAGCAGGCTTCTTTGATAAAATCGGCAGCTTCTTCCGTAGTCTTTTCGGCGGAACAAAGATTTATGAATATTAAAATTTAATAATTTGCAGAACGGTGGGGTCTCTCGGCTCCACCGTTATTGTTTTCAGTCAGCAAATTATAATTTGTCGGGATAATGCCTTCCCCTTGAGGGGCACGGGTGTCCGGTGGACACCTCTGCGAAGCAGAAGTGCTGTCTGAGCCGGCAGGCGAGTAATGAAGGTGTCACCGCAGGTGACGGATGAGGTGGAAAAAGTTGTTTGACATTGATAATTAATGGTTGCTAACGCAACCTACACCTCATCAGTCTGCTTCGCAGACAGCTTCTCCTCAAGGAGAAGCCTCATCGACAACCTCCGATTTATAAGAACGACGAGAAGCCGTTTAGACATAAAAATGACCACAAACCGTTGAAGGAATGTGGTCGTTTGTTTTAGTATTCTCTTTTATTTATGTCCGTTGCAGTTTGCACAATTGCCTGTACAACCCTGAAACTCTGCTTTGCCCTCAGCAGTGTCACGATAATATTGTGTATGAGTATCTCTGTGCTTTGTGCTGTTCCAGATTTCTTCTGCAACAGGAGCCCATTCTTTAGCATACTCATCGCATTTTGAGCAGAGCTCATCAGCCGTTTCCTGTCTCTGCAAATCAGATGATTTTGCACCTGTCTGTTTGATAATCTCACGAAGTCTTTCAGGATTTTCAAGCATCGGACAAGGACGAAGATGATTATCGTTAAATGGCTGATTTTTGTAATAAGTCATGAAAAGCGGTCTTTGTAACGCTTCAAGAAGAGTGTGTGTACGGATATTTGAGTCGGAGAAATGAATGAAAACACAAGGCTCAATATCACCTGCGGAGTTGATGTGGAAATAATTTCGTCCGCCTGCAATACAACCGCCTACATACTCACCGTCATTCTGGAAATCCATAATGAAAATGGGCTTTCCTGTTTTTCCGTTACGCATATTCTTGTTCCAGAAATAAAGCTCTTTTCTTTGTTCAGGAGTAGGAATAAGCTCTTTATCAGCACCGTGACCTACAGGCATATAGTTGAAGTTGAGCATATATTTAGCGCCCTTGTTTATAACGAAATCCACAAACTCATCACTTGTAACTGTGTCGAGATTTTTTCTTGTATAGCAAACTGACACACCAAAAAGGCATTTGTTCTTTTTCAGTAAATCCATAGCCTTAAGTGTGGTCTGATATGCACCTGCACCTCTACGCCAGTCATTTGATTCCTCATTACCCTCAAGACTTAATGCAAGTGAAATATTACCGATACGGTTCATTTCCTTACAAAAAGCTTCATCAACAAGAGTTGCATTTGTGAAAATCAGGAAAATACAGTCCTTATTGTTTTCGCAAATCTGAAGCACTTCTTTTTTCTTTATGAGAGGCTCGCCACCTGTAAGCCAATAGAAGTGACAACCCAATTCTTTACCCTGACTTACAATACTCTGCATTTCGTCAAGAGTAAGATTTTGCTTATGACCGTACTCAGCAGACCAACAGCCCTTACAGTTAAGATTGCAGGCACTTGTAGGGTCAAAAAGAATGTTGAAAGGAATATTGCATTTGTACTTTTCACGGTTTTCACGGACAGCCTTTGTACCGTAATAGCCTGCATCAATACCAAAAGACAAAAGCATCTGCTTAAGCACATTTCTGTCAAGGTCAGCAATAAGACTCAATGCAAACTGAGTCCAGACATTGTCCTTATCCTTTGCGACCTCCTGAAACTTTTTGAAGTTTTCAGGTGGAAAAATCTTGTTGAAGACAGGTTCAATCTTCTGACTTAATTTTACAATATTCGCTTGTGGGTCCTTGTCAATGTACCTGAGCAGCTTGTCAAGTGCAAAGCGAAGACTTGCTTTCTGTAAATTGTAAGTAAGTTTCATAATGCTACCTTTCGAAAAATCATATTCATTTTATTTTATTGCAAATTTATTATAAAGTCAATGATTTTATGACTTCTTTAACAAACATTTAACTTTATATTGATTATTTTGCTCAGTTTCAGGGCAAAATAAACGGAAATGAAATAATAAAGAAAAAAGAGTGGAAATATTTTGTAAAATGTGATATATTAAGGAGTAATATTGAATAAAGGTGAAGCTCAGATGAATAAATCATATAATCAGATTGCAGACGGAGTAAAGCTCCTTTGTGTAAACAGCGATAAATTTAAAACGAATTGTATTAAGGTTGATTTTTATCTTCCTATAAGTGAGTATCTTGCAGGACAGAATGTTATGACCTCGCTGATGGGACATACTTCAGCAGCTTACAACACTTTTACATCCTTTAATGCAAAGGTTGAAAGTCTTTACGGTGCTGATTTTGAAACAGGTATTGCAACAATTGGTGAGAGAGTAAGGATAAGATTTTCAATTGAAATTCCTGATGACAGATTTTCACTTGACGGTAATTCAATCGCAGAAGATGCTGTTGATTTTCTTATAGATATAATAAGAAATCCTCATTGTGAAAACGGTGAGTTTGACAAGGATGCGACTGAGCGTGAAATACGTTTTACTCTTGAAAACATTGAAGCGGAAAAAAATGATAAGCGTTCTTATGCTGTTTCACGTCTTCGTCAGCTTATGTGTCAGGGTGAGCCTTATGGTATTGACCGTGAAAAGCTTGAACAGGATGTGAAAGCCCTTGACGGTAAAAAGCTTTATGCTGCTTATGTTGATATGCTTAAATCATCGACAATTGTAATCACAGCTTGCGGCGGACTCAGTGAAAAAATGCTTGAAAATAAATTTGCGGATTTTGCAAACACAATTTCTGAAAGAAACCCTCAGGAAATCGAAACTGTCTTTATTACAAAGGCTGACAAAATCAGATATTTTAAAGATGAAATGGATGTTAATCAGGCAAAGCTTGTAATCGGTCTTCGTGCAGGCATGGAAAACGAAAATGATAATTATTTTCCATTCAGAGTAATGACAGATATTTTTGGCGGAGGACCATATTCAAGGCTCTTCCTTAATGTGCGTGAAAAAATGAACCTTTGCTATTATTGTGGTGCAAGACTTCTTCGTGAAAAAGGTATTATTTTTATCCAGAGTGGTATTGAAGAAGAAAATTACGAAAAGGCTTTAAGCGAAATTTTCAATCAGATAGATGTTATGAAAAATGGTGAGTTTACGGACGAGGATCTTGAATCATCAACTAAAGCGCTTTCAGATGCATTTAAGGGTGTTGAGGACTCTCCTGTTGCAGTTTGCACATTTTACAGCTCACAGGTTTTTGATGATGAATTGATTAGTGGTGCGGAATATGCAGAGAGAATCACAAATGTTACTCGTGAGCAGGTAACAGAATGTGCAAAACGTGTTTCAATCGATTCAGTTTATATACTTAAAGGGGAGAGTGGCGACAATGAGTAATATTAAAGAAATTAAAAATCAGTTGCTTAATGACAGCTATTATGAAATTGACCACTCATCAGGCTATAAAATTTTTGTTTATCCAAAGGAAAATTATTCCTCATCTTATGCAATTTTCGGTACAAAATATGGCTCAATTGACACGATTTTCAGAAAAGAGAGTCAGGAGAGCTTCACAGAGGTGCCTGAGGGAATTGCACACTTTTTAGAGCATAAGCTTTTTGAAAGTGAGGAGCTTGATGCCTTTGCAAGATATGCGAAAACAGGTGCATCAGCAAATGCATATACCTCTTTTGATAAGACTTGTTATCTCTTTTCCTGTACAGATAATTTTGAAGATTCACTTGAAATCCTTTTTGATTTTGTTCAAAATCCTTATTTCACAGAGCAGACAGTACAAAAAGAACAGGGAATTATCGGTCAGGAAATCAGAATGTATGAGGATGAACCGGGTTGGGAATCCTTGTTTCAGCTTCTTCGTGCTATGTACCACAAGCATCCTGTGAGAATTGATATTGCAGGTACGGTTGAATCTATAAGTGAAATAACAGCAGATTTGCTTTATGAGTGTTACAACACATTCTATAATCCGTCCAATATGGCTCTTGCTGTTGCAGGTAATGTGACAGTTCCACAGGTTTTAAAGATAGCTGACAAAATGCTCAAGCCAAAAGAGAGTAAGAAAATTGAACGCAAGTTTATGGAAGAGCCTGAGTCAGTTGTGGAAAAAACTGTTATCAAAAATCTTTCAGTTTCAATGCCTATCTTTGCAATCGGCTTTAAGGAAGCAATCAAAACTCCTGTAAGAAGTCTTAAAGAGTCAGTTGTAAGTAACCTTCTTCTCGATATTATAGCAGGTAAAACATCTGTACTTTATGAGGAGCTTCTTAGTGAAGGTCTTATCAATACAACCTTTGATACGGAATATTTTGAGGGTTATGGCTATTCTGCTCATATTTTTACAGGTGAAAGTCACGAATATGAAAAGGTGAGAGAGCGTCTCCAAGAATATCTCAAAAAGGTTATTGAAAACGGTGTCAATGAAGATGATTTCAACAGAATAAAGAGAAAGCATTACGGCAATTTCATTATGAGCTTTAACGATATTGATGCTATTTCAAACTCGCTTATCGGCTCATATTTTAACGGTGAAGGGCTTTTTGAACAGCTTTCAGTTCTTGAAAGCATTACTCTTGAAGATGTGAATAATCGTTTGAGAAGTGCAATCAACATTGAAAATTCCTCAATGTCCGTCATTAAACAGAAGTAAGGAGGTAACTGTATGAGATTTTTATCAGATTATTGTGAAGTTCACTTCCCACAGTTGGGCTGGTCATTTGATGTTTACGAAAATTTTCTTGAAATACCCTTTGGAAACGATACAATTACAGTAAAATGGTATGGAGTGATTATTGCATTAGGTTTTGTCCTTGCAGCTCTTTTTGGCGGAAGAAAGGCTTATGTGTGGAAAATGAGCCTAGACCACATGGTTGATGTGTTGATTTACGGTATTATCGGTGCAGTTATCGGTGCAAGACTTTATTATGTAGCATTCCAATGGGATTATTATAAAGACAATCTCCTTTCCATATTCAAAATATGGGAAGGCGGACTTGCCATTTACGGTGGTATTATCGGCGGTATCGTTACAGCATATTTTGTATGCAAAAAAACAGGTCTGCCATTTTTGAAGCTTCTTGACTTGATTGGAATGGCACTTCCAATCGGTCAGGGAATCGGCCGTTGGGGTAACTTTACAAACCAGGAGGCATTTGGTGTTAATACAACAAGCCTTTTTGGTATGACAAGTGATAAAATTGTGGACTACATAAACAGTCACCAACAGGAATTTGCAGAATACGGAATAGAAATGAATCCGGATTTGCCGGTTCATCCGACATTCCTTTATGAATCAGTATGGTGTCTTTTAGGGTTCCTTATTCTTTACATTGTTTGTCAGAAGTTCTATAAGTTTGACGGTCAGCTGATTTTAGGGTACGGAATTATCTATGGACTTGAAAGAACAGTGGTAGAGGGACTTCGTATAGACAGCCTTTATATTGCAAACACAAACCTTCGTGTGTCACAGCTTGTGTCTCTGATTCTTGTTGTTGTATGTACAATAATCACAATCTATAAGTTTGCGAAGCTTAAAAAAGCTAAGAACACGGAGGTGCGGGAGAATGTATAAAATCATTGATGGTAAAGAGGTTTCTGCATCTGTCAGAAATGAAATCAAGGCAGAAGTAGAAAAACTCAAGGAACAGGGCAAAAAAACAGGCTTGGCTGTTGTAATCGTTGGTAACAATCCTGCTTCCCGTGTTTATGTAAATAATAAGAAAAAAGGTTGCGAAGAGGTTGGGATGGAGTCATTTGAGTATGCACTCCCTGAAGAAACTACAACAGAAGAATTATTAGAGCTTGTTGAAAAGCTTAATAACGACGACAGTGTTGACGGAATTCTTTGTCAGTTGCCATTGCCAAAGCAGATTGATGAGAAAAAAGTGTTAAATGCCATTGTTCCACACAAAGATGTTGATGCTTTTCATCCTGTAAATACAGGTCATATTATGATTGGTGACCATTCATTTTTACCTTGCACACCTGCAGGAATTATGGAAATGTTAAAGTATTATGACATTTCTGTTGAGGGTAAAGAATGTGTGGTAATCGGCAGAAGTAATATTGTTGGTAAACCAATGGCAATGCTCCTTTTAGGACAAAATGGTACAGTTACAATCTGTCATTCAAGAACAAAGGAACTTGCAGAAGTAACAAAAAGAGCTGATATTCTTGTTGCAGCAGTCGGTATCGCATATTTTGTAAAAGAAGATATGGTGAAAGACGGTGCAGTAGTAATTGATGTTGGTATGAACAGAAATCAGGAGGGTAAGCTCTGCGGTGATGTTGATTTCGAAAATGTAAAAGACAAATGCTCATTTATCACACCTGTTCCCGGTGGCGTAGGGCCAATGACAATAACGATGCTTCTCAAAAATACGCTCACAGCTTCAAAGGAACATCTTAATAAGTAAAAAAATTGTCCTTTCTTACAAAAAGAAGGGACATTTTTTGTTTAAGTATATAGTTGCAGTAAAATTTTTCCTGTGATATAATTTAAGTACATTTAAGAAAGTAGGTGTTAAAATGAAAAAAATAATTTCTTTGGTATTGGCAACAATTCTCGTGCTTACGACATTTCCTATGGTTGCTTTTGCAGCTGAAATGGGTGACGTAAATGCAGACGGTAAAATTTCAGCAGTTGATGCAAGAATTGTCTTGCAGGTGGTTGCAGGACTTCAGAAAAAAACAGACCTCAAAAATCCTGACGGTGCTGATGTAAACGGTGATAATGAAATCTCAGCGGTTGATGCAAGAGTAATTCTTCAGAAGGTTGCAGGACTCAATACAGAAACTCCTGACACAGACAAACCATCTGATTCCACGCTTGCACAGTATATTGCTGTTTTTAACGCTGAATCAGCAAAGGCTGCAAAGGGTACATATAATTGGACAAGAAGCTGTGAATTTTCAAAGGATATTGATGTGGGCAACTCAACAGCAACTCTTAATAAAATCATTCAGATGGTTGATGCAAATGCTGACCTTAACTCTGTTGTAGGTTCATTTCTTGGGGTTGGCGATTCAAACGGTACTCAGGCAAATGCAGGTAAATATGCTATTATAGCTATGTCACTTACTGAAGATGATGTTGAGTCTTATACAGCAGATGCTGAACAGATTACATTGCTTCTTAAGAACAGTAAAAATCCAACAGCAGGTGGCAACACACCGTTCAATCACGTTTCAAATGACTTTGTGACAGAAGCTGATGTTAAAAACGCGATAGCAGGAGTTACAACAGCGATTTCAGTAAACAGCTGTAGTTTCAATTACAATAATGTTAAGGTTACTGCAAGAGTTGGTTCTGACGGAAAACCTGTGTCACTTAAAATCAGCTATACGATGTATGCGACAATGAATTTGAAAGCTGCAAGTATGAAGATTGACGGTAACGGTGAAGTTGAAACAGTAATCAAATACACAGATTTGAAATATTAAGAAAATTAAAAGGGACACGCGAGTGTCCCTTAATTTTTATGTCTTTTCACAAACTGAAAGCATATACTCATCAATTTTTTCAGTTTTAAAATTGTAGTCGCTTAAGCTGAACACATCAAAGCCCTCAAAAACTTCACCAACACCCTCGCCACTGATTTTGCTGTATGCCTCTTTCAAAGTCCATATTTCAAAAAATGTTTCAGCAGTGGGATTTTTATTAAAAAGCTCAAGCTCTTTTCCGTGATAAAATCTGTTTGCGATTTTTTCTAAGCTTCTGCTTTTGTCAATTTTTTCAATATCAATTCCGATTGGTTTTTGACTTTTGCAGACAGCAACCATATTTCCGCTGTGTGAAATGCTTACAAAGCAGTTGTCGGCCAATGGCTTTTTCTTTTCATTATAATGAAGACCGTCAACACCCATATTGATAAGTGCTTCTGCAGCTAAAAAGCTTTCTTTTTTCTTGCAATGTGAAAGTACGGTTTCAGGGAGTTTTTCCTTGTTGACCTCTTTTTCATTTATATTAAAATAATAAAGTTCCATTAAATCACCAAGGAAATTTTATCACAGTTTTTATAATATATCAACTGATTTTCCAAGGTAATCCGAGGGCGAAACAGCGTTTCCGTCCTGATAAAGTTCAAAATGAAGGTGAATTCCGTCATTCTTTTCGATTGGAATTTCATCTAAAAGCCCTATCTTACCGTTTTTCTTTACTTCGTCTCCGGGCTTTACTGTGCTGTCCTTTCGCAAACCGTAGTACTTTGCAACAAAACCGTTATTGTGGTCAATTGTTACAACAGTTCCCCATATAGCGTTATGAGTAAGCTCTGTCACAACACCGTCATCAATGGCATTTATTCTGTCACCTGATGCACCCTTAATGTCAACGCCCTTGTGAATACGCCAGTCATTTGTTGTACTGTTCTTTACAAGCTCGTTTTGGGAACATTCCTTTGCAATTGTTCCTTTAAGAGGAAAGGCAAATTCTACTGTGAGCAGTGCTTCTGTTGTGGTTGTTATCTGATTTCTCTCGTCAGGGATATTTGTGACGGGAGTGTTTGCCTGAATATCCTTTTGTGTTGTACTTTTTGTTGTAACAGATGTGTCTGGTTCAGGTATAAAGTCGTCATTTGCATTACTTTGCTTCCAAAATGCAAAGAGCGTAACAACACAAAGTGTCAGCACAACAAAGGAGTAGATTATTCGTTTTGCTTTTTCCTGATTAACTGATTTTTTCAAAATAAAACACCTCTGTCAATATTTTTGACAAAGATGTTAAATTTATACAAAGGATTAATTACAACAATATGGCAGCCGTTGATAAAATCATTGTTTTGTTATATAAATTATAATTTATCGGGATGTTTCATTTCCCCTCCCTCATTGAGGGAGGTGGCATTTTCGCAAGAAAATGACGGAGGGAGTTTGTAGTTTTTTGATTACTCCCTCAGTCTCACTGTCGTTCGACAGGGCGGATTGTCAAGTAAGTGCAACACTTTTTCCATAAAAAACTTCAGCAGGAGTACGCCAGCCAAGACATTTTCGTGGTCGGTTGTTTAAGAGGTTAACAACATAGTCAACATCCTCTT
>JAFTUP010000299.1 GCA_017466205.1 Clostridia bacterium | reverse complement strand
GCCGAAAAGCGACATATCACCCAAAAACGGCGGGAGCAAGCCCCCGCCCTACGCTACATATATCATATTAAAAGAGTCCGACAAATAATAATTTGTCGGGATGTTTGATTGCATGTTTTCTTGGCTCCCCTTGTCAGGGGAGCTGTCAACGAAGTTGACTGAGGGGTAGTAAAAACATTGATTTTTATCTCTCCCTCCGTCATTTTCTTGCGAAAATGCCACCTCCCTCGTCAGAGGGAGGCGTTCTGCGTTCTGCACTTTGCACTCTGCATTCATCTCGACAAACTCTGATTTGTGGAATACAAAAAAGACGGAGCCGAAACTCCGTCTTGATTTATTCTGATAATTATTTAAGATTAGCCTTGAGTGTTTCAAGCTCTGCCTTGAGTGTTTCAGGAAGCTTGTCGCCAAACTTTGCATAGAATTCTGCAATTCCGTCTGCTTCGTTTGCCCAAAGAGCCTTATCAACGTCAAGAATGCTTTCAAGTGATTCGAGTGAAACTTCACCTTCAAGACCTTCAAGGTTGATGTCCTTAGCGAATGGCAAGTAACCGATAGCTGTTTCTTTAGCATCTACTTCACCATCGCAACGCTTGATAATCCATTCGAGAACACGAAGGTTATCACCGAAACCAGGCCACATAAAGTTGCCTTCGTCGTCTTTTCTGAACCAGTTAACATTGAAGATTTTCGGAGCCTTATCAGCATCAAGAGTCTTACCAATGTCAATCCAGTGCTGCCAATAGTCACCCATATTGTAACCGCAGAATGGAAGCATAGCCATTGGGTCACGACGAACAACACCTACTGCACCAGCTGCAGCTGCTGTTGTTTCAGAAGCCATGATTGAACCAACGAATACACCGTGATTCCAGTCACGTGACTGATATACGAGTGGAGCAAGCTTTGCACGACGGCCACCAAATACGAAAGCTGAGATTGGAACACCTGCAGGATTTTCAAATTCAGAGCTGATGCAAGGGCAGTTTACAGCAGGAGCTGTGAAACGGCTGTTTGGATGAGCAAGGTTCTTGCCTTCTGCTTTCCATTCAACACCATTTGTTTCGATACCTGTCCATTCAACTGCATTTACAGGTGGGTTCTTATCAAGACCTTCCCACCAAACTGTATTGTCATCAAGGTTACGAGCAACGTTTGTGAAGATTGTACCCTTCTTTGTTGATGCAAGAGCGTTTGGATTTGACTTAACGTTTGTACCGGGAGCAACACCGAAGAAACCGTTTTCCGGGTTAATTGCGTAGAGTCTTCCGTCAGGACCCTTTCTGATCCAGGAAATATCGTCACCTACACACCATACTTTGTAACCCTTTGCAAGGTATCCTTCCGGTGGAATAAGCATAGCAAGGTTTGTCTTACCACATGCTGATGGGAAAGCAGCACAGATGTACTTAACTTCGCCCTTTGGATTTTCGATACCAAGGATAAGCATGTGTTCAGCCTGCCAGCCTTCGTTTTTACCCTGATATGAAGCAATACGAAGAGCAAAGCACTTTTTACCAAGAAGAACGTTTCCGCCGTAACCTGAGTTTACTGAAATAATTGTGTTATCTTCAGGGAACTGGCAAATCCATCTCTTTTCAGCATCGATGTCGCAACGGCAATGAAGACCGCGAACCCAGTCGTTGCTTTCGTCACCGAAAGTATCCATAACTGCCTTACCAACACGAGTCATAATAACCATGTTGAGTACAACATAAATTGAGTCTGTAAGCTCGATACCTACTTTTGCAAGAGGTGAGCCGATAGGACCCATTGAGTAAGGGATAACATACATTGTTCTGCCCTTATAGCTGTCCTTTGCAATATCATAAAGCATTGCGTATGCTTTTTCAGGATCCATCCAATGGTTAGTAGGACCTGCATCTTCTTCTTTCTTTGAGCAGATAAGTGTTCTGTCCTCAACACGAGCAACGTCATTTACTGCTGTCTTGTGGTAATAACAGTCAGGAAGAAGGTCCTGATTGAGTTTTACCATTTCGCCTGTTGCACAAGCTTCTGCACGAAGAGCTTCAATCTGCTCTTCACTACCGTCAATCCAGACAATATTGTCAGGCTTAACGAGTTCTACCTGTTTGTCAATCCACTCAAGAATTGACTTGTTCTTTGTGAGTGCCATAGTAGTTTACTCCTTTATATAAATTCTAAATTAATACCAAAATAAGCCAATCTTACCTATTTTGCATAATTATATAACAAATCCTGCATTTTTTCAATAGTTAAAATGATAATAATTTGTCAATTAACTGTGAACATTTTCTGTATATATTATATACAATATATAGGTAATAATCAGTTTTCGTAATCTTTTTCTATGTCTGCTGTTGCTTTGCCATTCAAATCCATTTGGGCAATTGTACCGTTTAGAAATTCAAAATAACCCTGTGCACCAACCATTGCACCGTTATCACCACAGAGTGATAAATCAGGCAGATACAAATCCCAACCTTTTTCTTTTGCAAGGCTTTCCATACGAGCACGAAGAACAGAATTTGCTGAAACACCGCCTGCTAACACAAGTGTTTTTTCATTGTGCATTTCCATAGCTTTAACTGTGTTGTCCGCAAGAGAATTTACAACTGCATTAATAAATGATGCACCAACATCTGCAGTTTCAAGGCTTTCACCCTTTTGTGCTGCATTGTGAACGAGATTTATGACTGATGTTTTAAGTCCTGAAAAGCTGAAATCAAGAGGACTGCCGTCAACTCGCGGTTTTGGGAACTTATACTTTGTATTATCTCCGTTTTTTGAGACTTTATCAAGATTTACGCCACCGGGATACGGAAGTCCCAATGTACGGGCAGCTTTATCCATAGCCTCACCTGCTGCATCGTCACGGGTACGACCAACAACCTCAAAATCTGTGTAATCATTCACCTTGCAAAGCAATGTATTACCGCCTGACACCACAAGACACATAAAAGGTGGTTTCAAATCTTTATGAGTAATATAATTTGCTGCAATATGCGAACGAAGATGATGGACAGGAATTAGTGGCTTTCCGCTCGCAAGGCTGAGACCTTTAGCATAGTTTACACCAACAAGTAATGCTCCGATAAGTCCCGGTGCATAAGTTACTGCTATTCCGTCAATATCGTCGAGAGTGCAGTCTGCATCATTTAATGCTTTTTCTACCACAGCAGAGATATTTTCCGTATGTAATCTTGATGCTATTTCAGGCACAACACCACCAAATATTTTATGCTTTTCAATTTGTGTTGATACTGCATTTGACAAAACATTTCTACCGTCTTCCACAACGGCTGCTGCAGTTTCATCACAAGAGCTTTCAATTGCTAAAATTTTCATAGTTATTCCTCTATATAATAAGTGTATATTAATGCATCTTCTGTAGGTTTTGAGTAAAAGTTTTTACGCTCACCAATTAATTTAAATCCACATTTTTCATAAAGTGCTATTGCGTTTTCGTTGGATTTTCGTACTTCAAGAGTGATAAAAAATGCTTTTTCAAGCTCACTCTGTTTAATCAAATGATTGACAAGAATTTTTCCGTAGCCTTTGCCACGACAATTCTTATTAACTGCCACATTTGTGATATAAACTTCATTACAGATGTTGTTAGCACCAATGTAACCAAGAAGTTTTTCACGGTCTCGAAGTACATAAAACCTTGCAGTTTCGTTTGTCAGTTCTTCTTTTAATGAATTTTCACTCCAAGGCTCCGAAAAGCACTCTTTTTCAAGGTCAGCAATTTCACTTATATCACTTTCCTGCATTTCGCGGATAACAGTTGTATTCTGTATTTTATCAAGAATTTCAGGGAATTTGCTTTCTATCTGTTTTGCACATTGTTCATAAGCCTCAATAGGTCTGCCATAAGGGTCAGGCACCCCTAAAACAATGATTTTGTTTTCGTCACAATGTCTTAAAAGAACCTGCTTATGAGAGTCACTCATACAGAAAAACAAATCGGTGGTAAGAAGATGTTCAGGGTTAATGTTTCTCGCTCTGTGACTTGAAATATCAACACCTCTGTTACCTGCCACGAGGATTGAGTTTATGCTGACTTCATCTCCCGGAAATGCACCAACACCTGCACTACACACTTCAACATCATTTATATTGTTATCATTAAGATATTTTTTGAATAATCCCTCAGCCAAGGGACTTCTGCATGTGTTACCACTGCATATAAACATTATTTTTTTCATATATTCCTTTATTTCGGGACGATGTGGGCGTCGTCCCCTACATTGTTATTAATCCTTTGCGTCATACCAAGTTTTGCCTGTATTTACATCTGCACGGAGTCTTACTTTCATCCGGCAAGCATTTTCCATTTCTTCACAGAGAATTTTTGCTGCTTTTTCGATTTCGCTTTCAGGTGCTTCAACAATCAATTCATCGTGTACCTGTAAAATGAGCTTTGCTTCCATTTTTTCGTCTTTAAGGCGGTTATATACCCGCACCATTGCGATTTTGATAATATCGGCAGCAGTACCCTGAATAGGCATATTACGAGCCACCCTTTCACCGAATGCACGTAACATTCCGTTTGAAGAACCCAGTTCAGGTAAATATCTTCTTCTGCCCCAGAGTGTTGAAACATAACCTTTTTCCTTTGCATCTTTTGCAACGGTTTCCATATACTTGTCAACACCTGCATAATGACGAAGATAACCTTTGATATAATCGTCAGCCTCTTTTCGGGTAACGCCAATATCCTTTGCAAGTGAAAATGCACCGATACCGTAAACAATACCGAAGTTTACAGCCTTTGCACGACTTCTCATTAAAGGTGTTACCATTTCCACAGGCATATTGAACACTTGGGAAGCAGTAACTGTATGAATATCAACCTCATCATTAAAAGCTTTCAGCATTTCTTCATCATCTGCAATATGAGAAAGGACACGAAGCTCAATCTGAGAATAGTCAGCGTCAGCTAAAAGACAACCGGCTTTCGCCACAAAGAATTTTCTCATTTCTCTGCCTATTTCCTTACGGACAGGGATGTTCTGAAGATTTGGTTCAGTTGATGAAATTCGTCCTGTACGGGTTTCCGTCTGGATAAATGAAGAATGAATTCTGCCATCTTCACCGATCACCTTCAAAAGTCCCTCACAGTATGTTGAATAAAGCTTTGAAAGTGTTCTGAACCATAAAATTTTATCAATAATAGGATTTTCATTCTGCAGACTTTCAAGCACATCTGCGTTTGTTGAATAACCACTTTTTGTCTTTTTCTTTACAGGAAGTCCCATTTTTTCAAAGAGAATTACACCAAGCTGTTTTGGTGAATTAATATTAAATTCTTCTCCTGCAAGCTCATATATTTCGTTCTGAATCTGCTTTAATTCTCCGCTGATTTTTTCGGTAAATTCAGCAATTCCTTTACGGTCAACCATAAAACCAAGATGTTCCATAGATGCAAGAACTTCAGCAAGTGGCATTTCAATATTGTAAAGCAGATATTCCTGTTCATTTGCTTCAATTTCCGTTAAAAGTCTTGTGCTGACAGATTTCATCACAGCACAGTCAATAGCAATCGGCAAATCGGTCTTAACCTTTGGAACGGGTGCTTTGTATTCCTCACAAAGTCGCAAAGGATTGTATCCGTTTGCTGACGGATTGAGAATATATCCTGCAAGAGATGTATCAAGAGCCATACCCTCGATTTCAATGTTATTCATAAATGCAAAACGGTATAAAAGCTTTGAGTTATCAGTATATTTCCTGATATTTTCATCTTCAAGAATAGTCTTTACGAACTCAAAATAGCCAAAGTGCATTGGTTCAAGATGATAGACAGTATTACCGCAAAGGAAACAGAACTGAGGGTTGTCCAAATCCTTATAGTCAGCAGTAAAATATGCACATTTTTCT
>JAFTUP010000298.1 GCA_017466205.1 Clostridia bacterium | reverse complement strand
GTTTCGTAGATACAGAAGTATTTCCTTTAGGCACCGTATTGGCATTAATACTTGAATTCTTTACACAATAATCCAATGAAACCCAACCAGCCCTTGTTCCATTTGTACACTTAATACTAGATGAATACCCCCAAGCACCACTCACTTTACTAACATTAAATGTAGTGCCTCTTGCCGCTGCACCAACTTTGGAATATCCTGTTCCAGCACCTTTTCTTACATTTACGCCACTATTAGAGTTGATTGTGTATGACCCTGTTGTGTACTTAGATGCTGAAGATGTATTATTAGCAGAGGTGCTTTTTTTTGAACAATAGTCTAACGAAACCCAACCTGCTTTTGTTCCGTTTGTACATTTAATGCTGGATGTATATCCCCAAGAGCCGTTTACTTTGCTTACAGTAAAAGTTATACCTTTGGAAGCCGCACCAACTTTGGAATATCCGGTCCCTGCACCTTTCCTGACATTTATCCCACTGCTTGAAGATACACAATATGTTCCTGTTGAATAAGATGCCGCACTGACCGTTATTGTCATCGCACTAAATATTGTAATTATGACTAATGTTATAGCAATTATTTTTTTCGACATTGATAATTCCTCCATAGTTTTATAAATATTTATATAGTTTTATCTATTCAGGTCTGTCTCTAGAATACTGCATACTTAATTCCTCATTTCATTTTATGTTAATATTATATTTTTTGGAAATGTTTTTTCTTGTAGAAAAATGTCACATCAAGCTACATAATCAGCATATTCTAAAACCGACTCCAATACACAAGTCACTCTCTGACGTTCAAGGTCAATCCTTTTAATTGAAAGCTGAACTCTGTCTCCCTTGTAGCCGTTTCCATAATAAAAAACTACTTTTCCCGTTTCATCGTCTCTTACACGGCATCCATGTTCGTTACATCCGATTACCGTTCCTCTTATTGTGTCAAGTCTTTCAAAAATTTCCATAACTATTTCTCCTTTGGTTTATTAGGTCTCTCAACCTTGTGTCTTTATTCTACATTACACTCAACCATCAGTTGTGGAAACTGTTTTTCAAAGAAGAAAAAGGAACCAAATAAGGCTCCAAGCAAGTTCTTTATATGATTTTTAACAGACAAACCGTTTATATACTCAAATTAATTTTCACTCGAATTATCATATACATAGTTCAAATAATACTCAACCCTTTCTTCAGCATAGGCTCTCGCATCAGCTTCAATCGGTTGATTTTTATATCCCTCATAATTTGACCCGGAAGAAATGTAGTTTACAGTATTTTCCTTCCATTCTCGTGCTTGTTTATAGTAGTAATTGTTTTGCACCAATTCAGATTCATAATCAATATTTTCAACCGTATAATGAACAAAAGCATGATGCATCTCGTGAAGAATTGTCTGCAAGACATCTTCGAGTTTTCCTTCGTTTAAATATTTATAATTGATGAATATTTCTTTGGATGAATCTATGTAATATCCACAAGTGTAGTCAGACATTTTTTCAGTTGAGACAGTAATCTCAACATCATTACTTATTCCAAGCTCTTCTTTTTCTATAAGTGCGATACTTCTGATAACTCTTTCTTTTTCTGCAACATTAAGTTCATCCCACTTGAGTAAATCGGCAATTTTATCCTCATGTGGAATAGCCTCTTTTCCTTCTTTCTTTACTTCTTCGCTATCTTCGTTGAACCATTCAACGAATGCTGCCCACTCTTCAGAAGACAAAGAATACTTATAATATTCTTCGTAGAATCCTATTCCTGCAGGCAGCATCAACACAATACAAAGCGCATATGTAAGCAATGCACGAGAACGATTTATACACCATTTCTTTAATCTTTTGGTAATTCTTCTTTTTTCTTTGTTAATACAAATGATTTTTTCAGTTAACCAAGATGAGAATAATATTGTTGCAACAATAAATACTCCTGTAAGCAACAAATGATATTGGGCAAATAACAAAAACAATAAAAGTTCTATTGTTAATATAGTTCCTGCAACAATTCCTGTTTTTGTGTTATTCAACATAGGGTTTCTGTTTATAAACAATTGTGTTGTAAAGCAAATAAAGATTGCCACAATTAAAGAACCCACATATCCAAAAGACAAATCAAAATCAGCAAAATATAAATCATAACCTTCAAAAGCAATGATTATTCCAAACGCAAAAAGGATTGGTACCGTTTGGAAAAAGATTCTGAATACACTAAGTTTTCTTTCTTCTTGTTTTTTCATCAAAACAATCTCACACTAAATATTTTTATCCTAACAACATAACATTGACAATTTTTTGAGACAATAGTTAAGCTGCTATTTCATACGGAATAACATACTTTGTAACATATTTAATTTCACGAGGAATTCTTTGCACTGTATCTCCAAGTCTTTTATTCTTTTTCCATTTATCAAATCTTAAAATTTCATTCTCAGAACGTCCATCTTTAAACCACTCATAAACACCTTTTGAGAAAGGCTGGGTAAACAGCCAAAATTCACCTTTGTCATTTTTAAGATAGAA
This sequence comes from Clostridia bacterium, assembly GCA_017466205.1. Classification (GTDB taxonomy): domain Bacteria; phylum Bacillota; class Clostridia; order Oscillospirales; family Acutalibacteraceae; genus Fimenecus. Next base: position 6,563 of record JAFTUP010000298.1, on the reverse strand, counting down.
TTTTATCTCATCATTTGCTTTTTTTACTACAACTTTATTTTTCATCTTCATTTCTCCTTTGCTTTATATTGAATATACAACTTTGGATTTTCTATATAAATCCAAGGGATTAGCCTTATTTACTGAATCAAATTTGTAAATATAATCTTTTGAATTTCTTTTCTTAATAAAGAAATCCGCTACTATCACAACTGGAATACAATCCACAATTATGTACGAATACAAAACCCTCAATTGCATATTTGACTTTTGAAATTTAAAGGTATAAAACTGACCGTGTTTATCATACTTAACCTTGTCATCGTTAAAAATCTGATTAAAATCGATGTTTTGTTCTTCATAATTCTGAATCCGTCCATAAAGTGTTTCTACACCACTTACAATAGCCTTTTGTACCTCTTTGGATTCTTTAAAATAATCTTTACAACTTACACAAATATTCATCTGAATGTTCCTTTCTTTTAATTGATGACTTTATTATAAATTAAGCATAAAAAGGTGTTGTGGTTTTGGTTTAAAAAAAGAAGAAGGAACCATCATTGAGATTCCTTCTTCTAAAATAATATTTTAAAACTGTGTTTAATTAAACCGGGATGCCACAATTTCGCATTTCTTCAATAGACATTTCCATCTTATTCATACAACAATCGATAGCGTCCTTGTTCCCCTTTGATGCAGAACTAAGTATTATACTTATACCTTTTGTTCTATTCTTTTCTACACCATATCCATCAGCATAATATGTACCGAGGAAATACTCGGCTTGGTCATTACCTTTTTTGGTTGCTTTATCCATCCAGTAAAAAGCTTTTTTCGGTATATTCAAATCCAAGTTGTATGTCATCCCCATAAACATCATTGCTTGAGAATCACCGTTAATTGCTTTGTTATATGCTGTATTAACAACATCTAATTTACCCATATTTGCAAGTTTTTGCTTTTCTGCATCTGTTATCTTTCCCATAGACTCATTGTTCTGCTGAGTATTGACAGTTGATGATTGATTCACATTTTTCTTAACAGGCTGAGGCTGTGATGAATTACTGCTTTTGGTATCAGAAACAGAATTGTTTTTAACTTCCTTTACAGCATCGATAATATAATCCAAGTCTCCGGGTCTTATAGATTCTCCGTCTTCTATTTGCTGAATACGAAGTTCAAACCAAAGATGCATAACTACTGCTTCACCACAGGTTGAACAACCTATTTCTTGATAATGAGCAGGAAGCGGCTTCCTACATCTTTTGATTACTTTTAAAGCATTAAATAAATTTGTGTTTTCGACGGGATCTGGAAGGAATAATTTAGATGCATCATTTTCTTCTGCTTTTACAAGTCCTTCTTCAATGAAATCACGGCACTGCTTAATCCATTTTAAATCATTTTTGGTACAGCATTTTGAAAGTTGACGGAGATATTTAATAGCCTCTGTATCAATGTTTTTAAATCCATTAATTTGATACCAACTATACTCTAATTTTTTATCATTGAGAGATTTACTAACTGCTTTATACTCATCAAAACTTCCTATTTTTTTATACTCAAGATAAGGTTTAAGCCACATAAAGAGTATTGCACCAACAATTACAAGTAAAATAATAAAGATAAACATTTTTTTACCTCTTTTCTTATAAAATTCGATTATTGTTTACTTATTAAATTATAGATATGTTTCATTTCGTCATAAGTTGCTATTCCGTAATACTTTTCTAAAAGAGTTTTATCTTTTCTATTAGAAAGATTCATTCTACTAACTAACACCCCTTGTTGTCTCGCAACAATTGGAATTATAATTACTTGTTTGCCTAGAAAATCTAAAATCTCATTTTGTTTTTCTTTTTCCAAAGAGTTAAATATTTTTAGGACTTTAGCATCTGATTTATTCGAAAAGTCAATTGAATTCTTCTTTTTAAACAATCCCATATATTACCACCTTTCAAACGCTTTGAAAATATCACTGCCTACTTATTAAATCATAAACATGTTTTAGTTCGGTATATGTAGATAAACCATAAAACATAGCAGGATAATAACCTTCTCTTTCCTTTGCTATGTTAAACTGATTAAGAGGTATTTTCTTAACATCTGCGACAGCCTGAATCATGGCCACATTTTTTCTGAAAAAATCTAAAACTTCATCTTTTTGTTTTCTTCCCAATCCGTTATAGATTTCAATGATTTGAGTATCAGTTTTGTTTGCAAAATCAACCTTTTGCTTTTTTGAAAATAAACCCATCCTTTAAACCCTTTCTTTTGTTATTAAACATTAAGATTTTTCAACTCCTGAACTATAACTCAAAATTAATGTTTGAGGACCTGAAATATAGTTCAGGAGCTGACTCTACTTTTTATAGATTAACCTCTCCAGTGGAAGCAGCCGTTTCTGTCGCTAGGACGGTTATATCCGCCGTAGCCACCATCACAGTGGGGCTTACCGTCTTTTTTATCATTCCAATTTGCATAAACACATGTTGAGCAATTGTGATCAATTTCAAAATGTCCCTTAGGTAACTTAACAACTTTCTTTTCCATATTTGAGTAACCTCCATATGTATAAAAATAATATTTTTAATCTTGTCAAGTCTCAAGATTGTTTACTAAACAATAATTAATTCATCTTTATCAATAACTATATCAGCATCATTAAAATATGCTTTATAAACAGTTAATTCATTATTTGGCAGAGTAAAAAGCGGAAAATACAAATACTCAACAATTCCTTTAGAAGCATTCATTATTGCCTTTATATATTCAACATCTGCATCAGACAAATTCTTCGAACCCGAAAAATGAGTGTGAAATAATCCTAAGAAAACTATATTGTTTTCAGACCAATTTTCAATTTGTGCATTCAAAAAATCTATGTTAGGCGAATAATCAAACTTACAACCAACAACGTTGTCCGGTAAGTCTGCTATCATATCTGTAACAATTCCATTTTCAGAACTGCCTAAAATACCCCCAATCTCTAAACTCATACTATTTGCAACAGTAGAGATTTTATTAAAAACTTCCTGTCGTATTTTCACACTACTTCACCACCAATAAATCTTCAATTAAAAAACAAATCAGATATATGACCACTTTTTGCAGCCTTTAAATATTTTAGACGCTTTTTTGCCGGTTCATATCCTTTATCAGCAGCTTTTCTTATCCATTGCTCTGCTTCATCCAACATTGAAACTGATGCATATATTCTTCCAACTGCATCCATAGATTGGGCAAAACCTAAGTTTGCTGCTTCTTTGTAAAAGCTCATAGCTGTTGCAGGGATTTTGTTTTTTTCAACATCATCAAAAGCACCTAGCTCACACACCCATCCAAGGTTGTGCCATGCCTGAGGAATGTTTCCTAATTTTGCAGCTCCCATAAAATACTTTATTGATTCTTTATACTTTTTCTGTTCCATCAATATACATCCAACAAAGTAACTAGCACTGCTCACATAAGACAACTTACTATCAAGTCCTAATGCAATAGCACAATCCAAAAAGTCGAAAGCTAATTTATAATTCTTTTCTACACCTTGTCCCATGTAATACATTCGTCCCAAATCGAAAGCAGCATATCCATTTCCCGAGTTGATTTTTATTGCTCTGTAAAAGCAGTCTACGGCAAGTTGACAACTTTTTTGTACGCCTTGTCCATTCTTGTACATAATACCCATCATATGCATTGCTTCATCATTTCCTGCATTTGCTGCTGCAGATATAAACTTAAAAGCTTTGTCGTAATCTAACGGATAACCATTTGCACCTCGATAATAGCACAGACCAAGTTGATATGTTTTATTTCCTACCTTTTCTTCCATTACAATCACTTTCCTTTATTTGGTTAGTAAATACTCTATACTTTTTTCAATAAACTTGAATAAGTCATTCTTAACAGATAAAATAATTAAATTTAATTTATCCATACTTACAGGAACTATATCATCTTTTTCAAATAATCTCTTATATTTTATGAAACCTTCTTCAATGGAAAAGTATTCTTCATGGTCAAATAAAATTATGTTTTGCCCTTCAAAAAAAACATTTGTCAATTGAGTAGTTATCTCAATTTCATTTATATTTCCACTGAAATCCATAGCAATAGTTTCATTTATTCTTCCATAATATTTATCATCAAAATCAAAGCCAATTTCTATAATATTATCAGGTCTTGAAAAACCTACTATGTAGTAATACTCACTTTTAACCATTGATAAAAGAAGAATAGCATTATTAAAAGTTTCTCGCTCGTTATAAGGAGTATCCTTGAGATTATGTAAAAATTTATTATCCATTTCGCACCTCTTTCTTCGTTGTGATTATACTATCACATCAAAGAAAGACAAATGGAGAAAATCTTAATCATCTAAGTTAGGTTGAGGTTCATTCATAAAAGAAAATTCAATAATATTCTCAAACATCTCAAATGGGTTGGACGCAAGAAGAGAAAGCATTATCAAGTTTTCAAACCTATTACCGGGATACAACCTTGACATGCCACACCTTACAAGAAGGTCGTTACATTCATCCAAAAAGATAAAATAATCTTCAGCTGAATATTCATCTTTTTCCTGCAAATACAGTGAAAAAACATAAAACTTCATAAACACTATGTCTTTTCTGTCAACTGGTTTTTCTCTTCTAATCAAATCCCATAACCTATCACTGACAGGAAGATTCATAGTAATTCTTTTAGGAAGTTCAGTAGTTTTAACCTTCTTGCTATCCTGACCGTTTTCGCCATTATAAATGTTAATAAAATCATTACTTACTATTTTTTTACCGTTTTTTATTCTTTCTGTAGTAGCTCTAGGGATACAAGCAAGCATTTCCTTTGCTAATTGCTCCGGATTTATTAAATTATCGTTTTTTATAAATTCTTTTAAAACATTAATTCGTTCTTCTATAGTTTTTCCTTCAAAACTTAACTTTTTATCCGAAGGCAATAATGAAGAACTTGCTTTGATGTACAAAGAAACGAACTCATTATATGCAGTTTCTGAATACATATAAAAATTGGTTATATTGGTTAAAAGAAATTCTATTAGCATTTCTTCTGTTTTTATTTCTTGAATTATCGTTTTTCTCGCAAAAGATGTATAATTCTCTTTTTTTTCTTTAGTTATAACAATATCTTTAGATTTCAAATCAAACATCTTACATAATTCATCATATTTTTGATAACAGTTAAATTCTTCGTTTGATTGACAAAATAATGCAATTATTTCCTTAGGTTCTCTGTAGTTATATGTCTGCTCTGCCAACACATCTGTTAAAAATTTAGATGTGTATTCACTATCCATATGTAAAGCAAAGCTCAAATCAAACATTTTCTTTCTAATACATCCGGTAGTAGCACGAAGCTGTCTTCTAATTTCAGCTTTTGGTATATCTATTGTGAGATTGCCGTTTCCATCTGTATTAAACTTTGCATTTATATAATTGAATATCTCGATATATTCAGTTATATCGTCAGTTTCAATATCATAATCCTCAGTTGTGTAGTCTTTTGTAAAGATGACTTTCTCTGGCAAAGAAAATCTATAACATTTTCCTTCAGTGTCAAAGCCACTACTATACTGTTCACAAATATATCTTCTCAAAGCTAATCCTAACGGCATTGAAAAGTGTATATCTTTGAGATAATCGATAATTTCGGGAACCCTATTTTCAAGTCCGTATATGTCATCTTCCATCTCGTATATTTTATCAAGCCCCCAATCATTGATTTTTCCTGTCAAAATATTTGTGTATCCATCGTGCATATATTTTTCCTCCGTCATTAAGGTAATTTATTAATTAATCCGTTCACCAACTCATTCCAAGCAAGAACCTTAATCTGTTTCAAGTTTTTGATAACTACTGGATAAAACTCGTCACTTATAGCATTGATTTCTTCAAAAAGAGATTTTGCCTTTTGCAAGTAGTCTTCAGCCTCAACATGCATTTGTTCATAATCTGATTTGCAAACTCCAATATAATTGAGTAATCTTGCGTAATTCAACGATTTATAATCATCTGCTTTTGTTATTTGTTCCTCAGCTATCATAAAGAAATCTTTACAGTCTTGAAATCCAAACTCTCTAAATAGACCACCCATTTGTATAATTGCTTTGACTCTAATTCTTGATGTTTCTCCAAACCAATGTTCAAAACGATTAAGTTCTTCACAAGCAAAATCATAAGCTTCTTGTATTCTGTTAAGTTTAAGCAAGGATAAGACTATACCATAGTTAGTGTTAATAGCAATCTCGCCGGTAGAATCCATCGACACATAAAAACTATCTCTAATATTAAAATAGTTATTTAAAGCATCTAAATACTTTTCCCTTTGAATACATACAAGTGCTAAGTTGTTTTTTGCAGCAAAATAATCTGTGGTATTATTAATTCCCAATTGATTAAATGATGCAACTGCTTTATTAAGCAAATTATAAGCTTCATCATATCTTCCTAAATTATAATATATCCAACCAAGATTGTTGCAAACTACAGTTTCAAAATATGTAATCGGTTCTAATACTCTATGATTAACATCAAGAATTTTATTCAGATATTCTAGTGCTTCTTCAT
>JAFTUP010000297.1 GCA_017466205.1 Clostridia bacterium | reverse complement strand
TGATATCGTTGGTATACTTCACAACAGTGTCAACGTTGCGGCGTAATTAAATATCTGTATTTATATCACTGTACTGTTACACAGCCCGGCGAATATAAAACTATCCCCGTATTATTTGCTGAAGTGTAGCTTCGGTGGATTACTGCGGGGATTTTGTATTTTCAGTGAGGGAAAATGAAGACAGATACGACTAACTTATAACGGGAACAATCGTTCATAAATGGCATAGATTGGGAACTTTTTGGTGTTTTTTACGTCTAATGTTATGAGTAAAACTAAAATGAAAGGCGGGTTGCTTATGAAAAAGAAAATCTGGATACCCATTGTTATTGTGGTTGCGATACTCGCAATTTTGTTTGTGCCGATTCCGCAAGCTTCATATGATGACGGCGGCACAAGAGAATGGGTTGCACTAACATATAAGATTGTTGATTGGAACAAAATTACAAGTGACGGTTTATATGAAAATACGAGTATCTACTTTGGCGAGGAACGCTGGCAGGATATTGACCAACTGTGGCTGAAGGAATCCGAAAAGGTTGAGCATCAATTCCGTGCTGTTATCACAAGCATTGACGGCTCTTGGGTACATGTTAAGCCCGCGGACGGCGAGGATGAAGAACACGACAGCCTTGATATAAAATTCTTTGCCGATGAGCTTCCCGATATAGATGCCAAGGTTGGTGATACGGTTGAAATTAAATACCGTGGAAACGTTCCGTGGACTTCTTCACCACAGATAAAAGCATTTGATTGGGAAAAGTCTCATAATCTCAGTCATCTAGAATATACAGATGAATGGCTCGACAAGACTACTGCCGAGAAGTACGATTATAACATATTCAGCGATATTGTTATCACAGAGATTTATTCCAACTGCTTTTTTGCAACACCTGTAATTCCTATGCCGTATCAGATAAAGCTCAATGGCACATTGTCTAATGATTGGTGTGTTGGCGATCAGGTAATATGTACCTACGAGAACACATATTACGACCAAGAAAATCATCGTGTCGAGGTGGATTTTCTTACAGTTGAGCCGAGTGATTGGCAACCGGATCCCGATGTTTGTTATAAACCTGTTATATATCTTTATCCCGAAGAAACAACAGACGTGTCTGTTGAATTGACTCTTAACGGAGAATTGACCTGTACCTATCCCGCATACAACAACGGATGGAAGGTTACTGCTTCTCCCGACGGCACACTCACCGATGAGAACGGACAGACCTACAATTATCTCTACTGGGAGGGCGAAACCTATACACAGTATGATTTTTCAAAGGGCTTCTGTGTAAAGGGCGAGGACACTGCAGAATTTCTTGAAAATGCACTTGATGCTTTGGGACTTACCCGGCGTGAAGCAAACGAGTTTATCGTGTTCTGGCTTCCTATGATGCAGGAAAATGAGTATAACGTTATCTCATTCCAAACGGATGCTTATACAAACTCTGCACGTCTTGAGGTTAACCCTGCACCCGATACGGTTATCCGAGTGTTTATGGCATATAAGGCATCGAATGAGTGGATAGACATAAAAGCACAGGAGCTTACCACACCCAACCGAGAGGGCTTTACCGTTGTTGAATGGGGCGGTACGGAAATTAAGTAAGGAGAAAATGAATATGAAAGTAAAGAAAGTTGGTTTGCTTTTGCTGTCTGCTTCGGCAGTTATCCTTGAACTTCTCCCTTATGGTGCTGTACTCAACTTTGCAAACCCCGACGGTGAGCCTTTGCGAAGAACATTTTCATATTTTAGCCTTACACCATTCGGATATGCAAATTTCGGACCGTTTATAACAGCACTGCTCACTTGTGTTCTGATTATACTTTCAGTAATTTGTATTTTCAAATACAGCAATGGTTTAAATACGGCTATTATGAATATATCGGGAATTGCAACACTTGTGTCGCTTTCGCCTTTACTGTTCGGAATAAGCTATATTTCAGCAGTGGGTGTCGCTATTACTGTCATTTTACTTGCGATTTTCGGACTATGTTTTGTAAAAGAAAAATAGAAAAAGGAGGATATTTCAATGAAGAAAATACATGTTGTACTGCTTGCGGCAGTAATGCTCTTATCAGTAGTTGGTTGTGACAAAACACCGTCTGATGTTTCGGATAATACAGATAATGACAAAGAAAACAAAAGTGTCGAAGAACAGCTTTTGAGCCATGACAACTACGATGTATTTGAGGATGAAATTTATCTTTGCGATGATGTGTACCGCGGCGATGATACCCCAACACACGGTACGGCCTCTATTGCGTTGCCAATGGCACAGGACGTTTTAGAAGTCAAGGACTACGATATTCTCCTTTGCGGTGATGGATGCTCTCCCGAATCGGTAGTCAGCCGAGCTTCACAAGGCTATGCTCCTGCATATCGAGTAGTTGCTGACGGCGAGATAGACGGCAATTTCAAGGTGCTCAAATTCAAGATGGAAATTCCCGAGCAGATGCTTGAAGATATTAAAAAGCAAGGCGTTTACGAGCAGATAACAGAGGAAATTGAAAGCAAATATTACTATCTTTTAGTGCTTGATGAAAAGCACTACGCATATATCAACCTTGAAAGAATTGAGGGTGCAGAAAAGAGCGAAAATGAAGCCGAGCTTGCAGACTCTATCGTTAAGAATGCAAGAGTAACTTTTGAGCCGAAAAACGAAAAGCTTGATCTTACCATTGAAAGAGTTATAAGACTTGCCGAAAGCCGTGGCGAAGAGCTTACGTGGAGCGATTTTCAAATGTACAACGCCATTGAAACTGGCTCGGGACTTTATATTCTTGTATACGAAATTGACGAAACCTTTGACCTTACGATCGGCGGTGTACCAAATTCTTCACCAATGTACATAAGACTTGTTACAAAGGCTGACAGAGGCAATTATATCGATATTAGAACAGAAGATGTTGAAAAGTTTATATCTGAGAACAGAAAAGAAGAATCAGCAACCGAAACCTCCGAGCTTCTGTGCGGCTATCCCAAAGCATCCTACTTTACTCCCATAACACTTGAAAGTATAACGAAGAATGACGTTAACGAAACAGATTGCCACGTTTTTATTAAAGAGGAATCGGAATATACGCAATATCTTCTTTTGCAGCCTTCTGAAGAACTTTCTGACATAAGCTTGTCACTTATGGAGATTACAGACGAAGGTCTTAGTGTAGGTGAAACGATTTACACACTTGATAAACTTAATGCAGATAAACCTCTTGTAGTCGGAGTGGTGTTCTACGGCGACCTTACCACATACGGACTTTCATTTAAGGGCACCTTCGGAAATGAGTGTAATTATATAATCTATACCAGTGGTAAAGACGGCTCTGTGATTTTACAGGAAGCAGAATAACCTATAAGGAGACAAACCAATGAAACGAATAATATTACCAATATTGCTGTTGTGCTGCTTGGCACTTACTTCCTGCAAGGATGATGCAACCATAGGAATTATAGGCGGTTCAGACGGTCCGACAGCGATACTCGTGACAGACGGAAAAGATAATAACGTCAGAATGACTTTCGGGGAGCAATACGAAAAGAAACCCATAAGAATGTTCAATGTTGACGGCGAATTGTATTACGATTCCGGTCTTGTCAGCGATATGACACCCCGATGTGGAACTCTTGACGGCAACTTAAAGAAGGGTGTCGGAGAAAACGAAATTCCCCACAAATCAGGTGAGGCAAATTTTGAGATTGACGGTTATCAGAATGCAACAAGCATTACAAAAGAGGTAAACATCGACGGCGAGTGGGTTATCTTCAGAAAGTATAAATATTTGCCGGAAAATATTGATGAATTGAAATACTGTTATTACATCAAAGGACACCTAAATAACGCCGCTATTGACAGCGAGATTGTTGTTCTTACAGACAGCAAGGATGTAACCTTTAACGATGTTTACGAGCCTCTTTTAAGCTCGCAGGCACCTGCCGGATCAGGATATCTTATATCGCACAATATGATAAGCGGTGATAAATGGGGACTCAACCTTTATGCTGAGAATGTAACACCAACGGGAATGACACTGAAAATTGAGCAGTTCGGAGGAAATCATTCGGGTGAGCTTCAGACAGGTGCAGACTATTTCCTTGAAACAACCGTCAACGACGAATGGCAGGCAGTTGAAACAATAAACGGTCAGCCTTTGTCTTGGAACGCACTTGCTTATATGATCAAAAAGAACGATACAACCGAAATGAACTTAGATTGGCAGTATGCCTACGGCGAATTAAAGCCAGGATTCTACCGCTTGACGAAAGAATTTATGGATTTCAGAGACACCGGCGATTACGATAAGGAAACTTATCTTGTGCATTTTACTATTGAATCAACCAATGATTTGACAGAAAACGATATAGAGCAAATTGCGCTCGAACATTGCAAACATAATTATGATTATATCGAAACGACCTATGATGCCGACAATGAACAATGGCAGGTTGAATTTTGGGAGAACGGTGCAAAGCTTGCGGCTCAAAGAGTTACACTCGATTCAGACGGAAACCTCTTAGGTACTTGGTTTGCAGAATGAGAATGGAGGCAAAAATGAAACGAATATTATCTTTTATACTCACACTTGTCCTTGCACTGTCGGTATTTACGGCTTGTGATGTACCGCAGTCAGATGACTTAATGGATGATATCAAGCCAAATCCTGATGTAGCAAAAAATGTTGAACTTGTTGACGTCAGCGATGCGGCTGTAACCGACTTTGGTGTTCGCTTATTCAAGGAAAGCCTTGCAGACGGTGAAAACACACTTATCTCTCCGCTGTCCGTGCTTGTGGCACTTTCTATGACCGCAAACGGTGCCGATGGCGAAACACTCTCGCAGATGGAAGCAGTTCTCGGTATGCCTATAGAACAGCTTAATTCTTGGGTAAATACCTATATGTCAAATCTTCCCGAAGAAGAAAAATACAAGCTTAATCTTGCAAACTCAATTTGGTTTAAGGATGCTGAATCCTTTACCGTAAATGAGGATTTTCTCCAGACTAATGCCGATTACTACGGTGCAGGAATATTTAAGGCACCCTTTGACAATTCCACTCTTAAAGAGATAAACGAATGGGTTGAAGACAATACCGACGGAATGATAAAGGATATTCTTAATGAAATTCCGCCGGAGGCTGTAATGTATCTTGTAAATGCACTTGCTTTCGATGCAGAATGGCAGAGCATTTACAAGGAAAATCAGATAAGAGACGGAAAGTTTACAACAGAGGATGGAGAAAAGCGTGATGTTGAACTTATGTATTCCTCCGAGAATATGTATCTTGAAGATGAAAAGGCTACAGGCTTTATAAAATACTATAAAGACCGCAAATATGCCTTTGCCGCACTTCTTCCCAATGAAGGAATTAGCGTTTCGGATTATGTTGCATCTCTTAACGGTGAGCATTTGAACGAGGTGCTTGTAAACGCACAGCAAGGTGTTGTAAGCACCGCTATCCCGAAGTTTGAAACAGAGTTCAAGGTAGAAATGAGCGATATTCTAAAAGAAATGGGAATGCCTGACGCATTTAATTATACTGCTGCAGATTTTTCAAAGCTCGGCGAGTCAACCGAAGGCAATATATGCATCAGCCGTGTTATTCATCAGACATATATCAATGTTGACGGTAAGGGCACAAAGGCAGGTGCGGCAACGGTTGTTGAAATGAAAGCAGAGTCCGCAATGGAGCCTTTGGAACCACCAAAAGAAGTTTATCTCGACAGACCGTTTGTGTATATGCTCATCGACTGTGAAACAAATCTTCCGTTCTTCATCGGTACGATGATGGATGTTGAAGGATAATTGTTATCTGGTCATATCTGGTCATTATCTCGTCAATCTTGTCACTATCGTGACGAGGTTGGCGAGATTTGATTTTGAGACCATTCTAATACTTGCAGTTTTATCGAATTTGAATAAATTAAAACAAAATGTACTAATTCAGCTTGATAGCATAATGAAGTATTGTCGGAAATAATGAAAATAATAAAAAATTCAACAAAACTCTTGACATCATCGCTTTAGCGTGATAAAATATATGCAGATTTAATACTTCAAAAGCTATGATGAAGAATGGTCACGGTGATAACGCATTTCAGAGAGCCGATGGTTTGGTGCGAATCGGTATGCAAAAGCTATGTCCTCTCCCTTCTGAGCTGTTCATCTGAAAGCCAAAATGGTGCATAGGATGTTCCGTGTATGCTACGTCAGTGCATAGAGGTTGGTTGACTTCGAAGAGGTGGCGGAGTGTTTTTATCCGCAATTTGAGTGGTACCGCGAGTGTTGTGTTTTTACACCCGTCTCAAAGCACAGTAAAGCTTTGAGGCGGGTTTTTTGTTTTGCTTCATAGTGCAAAATCGAAATATGGCATTAAAGTGTGGGAACACCAAGTATTTATATTTTGAAAACGTTAATTCTATTACTAACACATTACAAAGTGAAGGAACTATAACGAATATTGAAAGGAGTTAAAGTTATGAGCAACAAAGTTCAGACAAACAAGGCCCCGGCGGCAATCGGACCTTACTCACAGGCAATAGTAGTGGGTAATCTCATTTTTACCTCCGGACAAATTCCTCTAAATCCGGAAACCGGAGTTTTAGAAGGAGAAAACATTATTGAGCAGACGCACAGAGTTTGCAAAAATTTGGAGGCGGTATTATCTGCTACAGGCAGTTCTCTGCATAGTGCTGTAAAAGCTGCATGTTTCCTCGCAAATATGTCGGATTTCACAGAATTTAATGAGGTCTATGCACAGTATTTTATCGGTAAACCTGCAAGAAGCTGCGTGGCGGTAAAGGAACTTCCAAAAGGTGTTTTAGTCGAGATTGAAGTAATAGCAGAAAAGGAGTAGTACATTATGATGGATGCAACTAAATACCAAGTGGGATACTTCCCGGTAGATAAAAAATATAATAAATGGGTTGAAAAAGACCATGTTGAGAAAGCACCCGTATGGTGCAGCGTAGATATGCGTGACGGAAATCAGGCACTCGTTATACCGATGAGTCTTTCTGAAAAACTCGAATATTACAAAGTTTTGCTTGAGGTTGGCTTTAAGGAAATTGAGGTAGGTTTTCCTGCAGCAAGTGAAACCGAATATGAATTTTTAAGAACACTTATTGATAATGATATGATTCCCGATGATGTAACCGTTCAGGTGCTTACACAATGCCGTGAGCATATCATCAGAAAAACCTTTGATGCCTGCAAGGGTGCTCCGAGTGCTATTATTCACTTCTATAATTCAACAAGCGTAGCACAGCGTGAGCAGGTATTCAAGAAATCAAAGGAAGAAATCAAGCAGATTGCGGTTGATGGTGCAAAACTCGTTAAAAAGCTTGCATCAGAATACGAAGGCAACTTCCGCTTTGAATATTCTCCTGAATCCTTTACCGGAACCGAGCCTGAATATGCATTGGAAGTTTGTAATGCGGTTTTGGATGTATTGGAACCCTCCGAAACAAATAATGTCATTATCAATCTTCCTGTCACAGTTGAAATGAGTATGCCTCATGTGTACGCTTCTCAGGTTCAGTATATGCACGAAAACCTTAAATACCGTGAGTTTGTAACAATTTCACTTCACCCTCATAATGACAGAGGTACAGGTGTTGCAGATACAGAGCTTGCACTTCTTGCCGGAGCAGACAGAGTTGAAGGAACACTTTTCGGTAACGGCGAAAGAACAGGTAATGTTGACATTATTACACTTGCAATGAATATGTACTCTCACGGTGTTGATCCGAGGCTTGACCTTTCAAATATGAACTATCTTGTTGAAAAGTATGAAAGCTGTACCCGTATGCATGTGTATGACAGAGCGCCATATGCAGGAGCGTTGGTCTTTGCCGCTTTTTCGGGAAGCCATCAGGATGCTATTGCAAAGGGTATGAAATTCAGAAACAAGAACAAACAGCACGTTTGGAATGTGCCATACATACCGATCGATCCGAAAGATATTGGAAGAACCTACGATGCAGATGTTATCAGAGTTAATTCACAATCAGGCAAAGGCGGTATCGGATATCTTCTTGAACAGAGCTTCGGATATAACCTTCCCGCAAAAATGCGTGAGCATTTCAGTTATCTGTGTAAAGGCGTTTCAGACCACGAACACAAGGAATTAAAACCCGATGAAATTCTTAATATCTTTGAAGAAAATTACTTAAATCTTGATTCGGGTATTGAAATTACGGATTTTGATTTTATGCGAGAAAACGAAGCAGTGAAAATCAATGTCACATTCAAAAAAGACGGTGTTGAAACCGAGATGGAAGCCGAAGGTAACGGTTCTCTCAGTGCTATAAACCATGCGCTAACAGAGTTTACAGGAGAAAACTACACTTTGCAGGTATTTACTCAGCACAGTATGCAAGGCGATGGCTCCCGAAGTGTTGCCGCATCCTATATCGGTCTTGAAAATGAAGACGGAACATATTTTTGGGGTGCAGGAACAGATACCGACGTTATAACAGCAAGTACAAAAGCACTTTTCAGTGCGTTCCATAATATGACAAAAGGAGATGC
>JAFTUP010000296.1 GCA_017466205.1 Clostridia bacterium | reverse complement strand
AGCTTTGAATACTGAGTTTCCTCCATATCTATTCCGTACATCTCCTTCATGATACGAACTGCATCCTGATTAATCCGTGGCTTAGTCTCAGTTCCGGCAGAAAAACATTCATAGGAATCCGACAGATATTTCTTCCCAAGAGCCTCCGCAATCTGACTGCGACATGAATTATGAACGCAGATAAACGCAATCTTCTTTTTGTAAAACGGACATCTGCCTTTTATACACTGCTGATTATTCTTGCTAAATCCACACTTGATATCGCTTTTTTCAAGCTCAACATCATACCTTGCATTTATAAAATCAACTGCTTTCAGGAAGGCCAGATACGCATCCCTCTTGCAGCATCTTGGTCCACCCACATCCGCCAAAGCACTCAGGGCTGCAGATGTAAATCTCATATGCTCTCCCCACGAGCTGTCTGTAGACAGCGGACCTGTCCCATCAATAATCGACAGGGCTGCTCCCATTGAGCTTACCGCACCGCATACGCCCCACTGACCGCAGGTCGCCCCCGGCATCTGCGAGCCACGCTTAACAAGTTCCTCGAAGGCTTTTTTCAAATCAATACTTCCACCTGCATTAGCAAACGCAGTCAAAATCGCCACACCATCTAACACATGATGCTCAGGACCATGTATCCTAATATAATCCTTTTCAGCAATCCTATTGAATATCTCAATCGGATTGCTACTCTTTTCCTGCAAACAATCCGCTACAATTCGCTCAAATCTTTTTTCCATTGTATATTCCATAATTTACTCTTTTCACCAGATAATTTTTTTAATTATATGACGAGAAAAGAGATAGGTCAATAATTAAATTTGAAGAGAAAAACACAAGAAAACACACAGATAATTCATTGACGTATAATGCCGGTAATGCTATCATTTTCTCAAACTATATTTGAGGAGGGATTTTATGAAAACACCTTTAGCACCTACTCCGCCGATGGGCTGGAATTCATGGAATACATTCAGTTGGAACATCAATGCGGAGCTTATAAAAACAACTGCAGATTTCTTCGTAGAATCAGGTCTTCTTGATGCAGGCTATGAATACATAGTGATTGATGACTGCTGGAGTAAGAAAGAAAGGGTAAACGGAAGACTGGTACCTGATGAGACTAAGTTTCCGAACGGTATCAAAGAGGTTGCCGATTATGTTCATTCAAAAGGACTGAAGTTCGGTATTTACTCATGTGCAGGAACTCATACATGTGCAGGCTACCCCGGCAGTTTTGAGCATGAATTTGAAGATGCCGAAACCTTTGCTTCATGGGGCGTTGACTACTTAAAATACGACTACTGCTATAAGCCAAAGTCAGCAGATGGTGAAAACCTTTACAAAAGGATGGCAATGGCTCTTAGAAACTGTGGCAGAGATATTGTTTTCTCAGCATGCAACTGGGGAAGTGACAATGTTCATGAATGGATAAGAGAAACCGGAGCTCAGCTTTTCCGTTCAACAGGAGATATTCAGGATAATTTCGAATCAGTTAAACGCCTTGCATTTTCTCAGCTTGGCAAACAGTGCTATTCGGGTCCATACTGCCATAACGATATGGATATGCTCGTTGTAGGTATGCATGGCAACAGCGATAATTCATGGATTGCTGATGTTGTTGGAGGATGTACAGATACAGAATACAAAACTCATTTCGCACTGTGGTCAATTATGAATTCACCGCTTATGATTGGCTGTGATGTCAGAAAAATGTCTGATGAAACCTTTAAAATCCTCACTAATAAGGATGTTATTGCAATTAATCAGGATATCGAGTGCAGAGCACCTTACTGCATAAGACAGTGGAACAATCCGGAAAATGTGTTTGCTCTTGTAAAACCTCTTCACGGCGGTGATTATGCAATCGGTATGTTCAATTTCGGCGACAAGCGAAACGAAATGTCCCTTCAGTTCTTCGATATCGGTCTGCCTGCAGCTTCAGGACGTGGTCTTGAAATGTATGACTGCTATGAACATAAAACAATCGGAACATTTACAGAGCGTATGGCTATCAATATCGAACCACACGACTGTGCAATGTTCAGGGCAAAGGTGGTAAAGCTGTAATGGCCAACTATTCAACTTGCAAGCAATGTGGCTCCAAACTTTTTGATGATGACCGGGCCATTTACAGAAAACTTATCTTTCGCAACGCTGATGAATTCTTATGTATCAAATGCCTTGCGGATTATTTCGATACCACTGAAGAGAAAATCAATCAGCTCATTGAACGTTTCCGTAAAAGCGGGGAATGTACGTTGTTTAGGTAAAATAGTTTTAAAAAAGGAAATGCCTGCGCAGTAAATTTTGCGCAGGCATTATTTGTAATTCTTGTCAATCACTCAGGATTTACCCAAACCTTTCCATCAGGGATATAATGTACCTTCACACTTCCTTCTTCCAGAAAATGTTCAGGATTCATTGCATATGCCGGAGAAACAGTTTCCTCTTTATTATTTGTCAGCGGATTTACATACTCCACAACAATTCTGTGAACCATATTTTTCTCAAGCACATACACTTTAATCTTAGAGTTTTTACCGTAATCAGGCCTTTCCTTACCAAAGAAATACGGTACGTGTCTGATTTCCACAACTCTACCGATAACAAAAGGGCAGGTGAGCATATAATTCATGTGTTCAATATTAGCCCTGTTCTTTCTGTTTGATGTAAAATCGCTCAGGACAAATAAAACAACCAACAATATGCCTGCAATCAATACCCATATCATATCTGATAACATTGCTCCATTTAATGTTAATATACCCATTAGCAAAATGGACAATATAAAAATCACAACAGCAATGGATGTGCCAATACTTTTGCGTTCATAATCAATAGGTTTTATTTTATTCTTGTTATTACTCATGTGTCAGCCTTTCTTCTTTACTTCCTTTGCCATCCCCTTAAATCATAGCTCTAATTAGTAGGAAAGGCAAAAACCATTCAGGTGCCGCATTCCATGAAGTTGGTCATCGATTTTTCGGCAACTTTATTTCTTAATATAAAGTGATCCAAAACCTTTTTAAATCTTCATTCGCATTCGGCTCGTGTACCGTGGATTCATAGATACCACCGTTTGCAAGAATTGTCTTTTCACTTCCGATATTACCGTCAATGCAACTTATCAGAACCTTATCAAGCCCAATTTCCTTGCAGAAAGACAGCGTGGTTTTGAGCATTTCCTTTGCGTAACCCTTACGTCTTTCGCTTGGTCTTACTGAATATCCGATGTTCCCCCCGAACCTTTCAAGAAAATCATTGAAATAATGTCTTACCTGAATCATTCCAACAAGCCTATTATCCCTCTTACGGACAAAAAAGAATTGTGTTGCCGGAACTAAATGAGAAGGAACCATTGCCGGATCTTCATATTCTCTGCATATCTTTATGTATTCTTCGGGATTTTCAATTCTGCGGAGAGAACCCGTTCCGTCCATTGAGTCACCTGCGTCGAGGAACTCTTGTCTGTATTCCATAATCTGACTTGCGTATTCGTTCGTTGGTCTTGTTAATATGAATTCTTCCATAACTTTATTTCTCCTTATGGTATGAGCATCGTATAAAGGTGCTGGGAAAACGAGTGACAAGCTTTACAACTTGCTTAACTATATTTATTTTTCTTACGCTTTGAAATAAAGTATAATATTATATCCACTAACAACGGAATGCAGAAAACCGGTACTCCATAACATAATCCGACCACACCAAATAACCCAGCCATAAACCCTGTTGCTGTCATTAAATCCCATACCGAAATGATTATCAATAAAAGTATGAGTATTAAGTTTATTATGCCGAAAACTATGTACCCGTTGGTTTCTTTTCCTTTTCTTTTACCCCTTACATACTTTATTAGCATGGTTATCAATGTTGAAACTGTTGCAATTGAGAACACAAAAGAAGCAATAACCGCCACTGTGTATATCTCATTCCAATTATCTGAAATCAAACAATATGTAATGGATATAATAGCCATAATCCCGAATATTACCGCTAATTTCGTCAGTTTTTTCATTATAACATCCTACCATTCCTTCCACACTTCCGGCTGATATCCGATTGTAGACTGTTTTCCATTCCTGACAATCGGTGTCTTTATCACCTGTGGATTCGCCAATATTTTTTCCAGCTTATCCTCTTCCGCCAGATACTTAATTAACATGAACGTATTTTGGTCTTTACAGTTTGCATCAAGCATAGCCTCCATTCCACCGTTAACGCATGCCACGGAATTGAACTCGCCCCTGCTCATGCCTTTTTCCTTCATGTCAATAAACTGAAACTTAATACCACGTTCCTTAAAGAAACGCTCCGCCTTCTTTGTTTCATTACACTTTTTCGTTCCGAAGATTTGTATGTTCATGGGCTGAATCCTTTCTTCAATCAACTTATAAAATGAGTCCATGCACGTTCCTCAGTCTCAGGAAGACCAAACTGTTCCTTACCAAGTGCAATACTCTTCATAAGAAACGTCATGTTTCGTGCAAGTACACGCATTGTCTGTTTTCCTTCCTCATCCATTTCAGCCTTGCCCGGTTCTCTTCCATGAATGCTGTTCCAGTACTGACTGGATGCAATCGGCATGTTTGTAATCGTAAAGTATTTATTCAGCTCATCAAATGTCGAGGAACAACCGCCACGTCTGGCACATACCACACTGGCTCCAACCTTCATTATCTTGTCAAAATGTGTACTGTAAAACAACCTGTCCAGACAGGCAATCAGGGTTGCATTTGCGGAAGCATAATATACGGGACTTGCAATAACCAAGCCGTCTGCCTCTTCAAATTTCGGAGCAAGTTCATTTACCACATCCTCAAACACACACTTGCCTTCCTTAAAGCAATATCCACAGGCAATACATCCCCTTACATCTTTATTTCCAATCTGTACGGTTTCTACTTCTACACCGTTTTCCTTAAAAATATTCTCCATTTCACGCACTGCAATGGCGGTATTGCCGTTAATTCGCGGACTTCCGTTAATGATTAGTACTTTCATGTTAAGCTGCCTCCTTTTATTTTTTGACTGATTTTATTACTTTGTTTTTACAAAATTATATACCCGTTCCAACCGTATTTCAATAAAAAAATAGGCAGCCATTATCCTGACTGCCTTGCACTGATATCTCCGATACTTTTGCCGTAACAAGTCTCATCTCCGCCCGTGTAACAAACTGTTGGTTTTGCTTTATATGCGGTCAAGATTCTGTTTATACAAGTACAAGATTTTTATTCTTAAGCAATGAATCAATAAGTATTTTGTATTTCCCTATTCCAAAATCTTCTACAATGCTTGTCACTCTTGCACCTGCGTCTTTAGAAGAAGCACCACATAGGAAAATTCTCTCATCGTCCGTACCGTAATCAAGAACAATGAATCTGTCATGATATATTCCACATGTCTTTTTAAGTGTCATTTTAATTGACGGATATTCAGCACAAAAATCCTTATATTCAATACTATGTAATCTACCGCCAACATTATCGCTAAAAAGAGTTATATGAACACCAACAGGAGCATTTTTCAGTAGTACCAATGTGCGCAATCCGATGTAATTGTCTACCACATAAATTGTTTTCTTTGCTTGCGCATATATCTCTGAATATGCCAAATCTGCAGTACAATACTTTGTGTTATACATCAGCCAGCCATTATCTTCTTCATCAACAAAACTATTCATCATATTTGCCAAATCAGATTTTGTTACAACATTACTGAGCTGGTCCATTACATCACTCATCTGCTTTTCAACAGAACCCATATCCGATTTCAATTTCGAAATTTCCCGTACATTTTCCGCAGTCTGCATAGAAAGCTGAATGTACTCTCTTTGTCCGATTAACTCTCTATTATCAATGATGTAATCTTTCATTTTCTTAAATGTACGAACCAATGCTCTACTCTGCTTTATTGCCAATTCTCCTCTAAGTACTGTCATGAGCATATAGATTCCTTGTTCTGTAAAAGCATATGGATTATACTTTATATTCGTTCCTCTTCCTGTGCCTCTGTTCAAGGTGAAATTTTTGCACCTTGAAAGTTCTTCAACCTCTTCATCTGTAAGTTGAAACATAAAATCATCACCTTCAAATTTTGCTGAATTATTTTTCACTTGGCGATTAAAATTCTTTGTTTCATATCCATATATTTCCGCAAGTTCAAAGTCCAACATTACCTTCTGGCCACGTATAATATATATTTTGTCAGGTATGTTTTCTTCTGAAACAATAGCAACCGCTGTACCCTCTGCCATAGTATTCCTCCTACCAATTGTGCAATAGGCTATTGCACAATTACCAATACATTATCATTTAGTTACATCGTCTTTCTTGTCAACCTCATTTTTCTTTTCAGCCAGCTTCTCCATTTGAATCTTATATTCCATCAACCGCAAAAGATACTGCGGAACCCTTCTATTTCCCAATTCCCAATCAGTCACCGTCATATAAGGAATTTCAAAGTACTCACAAAATTCTTTTCGATTCATGCCGGTACTTTCTCTTAATTTTCTTAATTCTTCTCTTGCTTCCATAGTTCACCTCTTTATGCATTGCATAAATTCATTATAGAACTTTTATTGCATGCGGTCAACTACATATTTCTATAAAATAAAAAACCTCGACAAAATTTGCTTTTTACCGAGGTAAACCTTAATTTTATCATTATATTCAATTACACTATTATTTACACTTTTTTTGAACGCTCTATCGTATGTATACATCCCACTCTCGCAGGATGCCGGTAATCCTTATGTGGCTTTCTCAAACCGTTGAGTTGAACGATACACCGTTTTTGGAGGGTCATTCAACCGAGACGCTTGATAAAATTCAAAGCAAGAGATATAATAAAAACGGAAATGATAAGCAAAACACGAATACATTATATCACAACAAGGAGTATTTTATGACGCATATAGAATTTGTGTGTGCAGTTGAATGACTTCCAAACAGGTCAACCGATTTATACAAAAGACGTTGCAGAGAAAATGGCATTACTTTTCGGAATGCCACTCAATAAAGCAGTAGCAGCTACTGGCGTTGCTTTCAAGCGAATTATGGATAAAACCATTATCAATAATCTTCGATTTTATCAAAAAGGTATTTATTATCTTACTGCTTATACACCTTTTGGGGAAGTAGGCATTAACAAAGAGTGCCTAATTGCAGATAAATACCTTTTGCCCGATATTGGCTATGAAACAGGATTATCTGCATTGTACAAAATTGGTTTAACAACACAGTTGCCAAATGAACGCTGTTTTGTAACTAATAAAGCAAAGAATTGTGTACGCACGGATGAAAAGCTTGGGGTTTTAATTCGTCCGCCCAAAACAACCATAAACGAACAAAATAAGATGTATTTGCAATTACTTGATGTTTTAGAGTTCATGGATAAAGCACCTGTTGATGTAGAACAGCCATATACAGTTCTAGCCAATTATATCCAACGAGTAAAACTTGAATATAAAACATTGCTTTCTTTCGCAGATAAGTATTATAACAAAAAAACCGTATTGCAGATTGCACACATCGCAAGTTCTGTATGATTTAATAAGGGAGAATAATATTAATCTTCATAATGATATAAACGCTTTTCGAGTGTTAATAGACGATATTCATAAAAGAACAGGCTATCGCACAGATGTGTTGGAAAAAGATTACTATGTTGTTCTTATACTCAAAGAAGTTGCTGATGAACAAGCAAATGGTTTGCAGGCATATTTCAAGGGTGGTACAACATTATATAAAGTGTTAAAATTAATAAAACCGTTGTTGAACGATACACCATTTTGAGGTAGATCATTCACCCAAAACTTTATTAGGTTTTTGCTGTGGCAGTAAAAAAATTTCGTGCTTATAAATTTCTTCTTTATAAAACAAAAGAAAATTTTTGATTTTTATTTATTATATTTTTTTATGACAATGCACAATTTCTAATTTGTGGCATCTCTATCACCTATTTTCTTTAATAAAAAAAGCCCCGACGAATCAGGGCTTGGTTTTAGCATATTTTTTAATCAGCACCATAAAATGCCTATAGACAGGAACGGCTCATATGCAACCGCCAAAATGCTGCTCCACGCAATCTTTCTGCCGCCAGAATACGCTTCATAGCCAGAACACGAATCACCATTATGATAAGTGTCGCTTCAGTTTTTCAACTTCAGCCTATATTCATTATATTCGATTTCAAGAAAAAAAGTCAATAGATTGAATGCCACCTAAAATGGTATATCCTTCAACTGACTATTGACTTTTTTTCTTGAAATTGAATATAATATAAATGATGGAAGTTATCCGTTAGCTTTCATTAGTGCGGCTGACACTTTAGGGGCATATTCGCAAGAATAGAGCGTATCCGAAACTCTGTGGTTCACCGCTACTTGAAAGTATAGTAGCATTAGTACCTTTGTAGGTATAGAGTTGGTCGTCCAGAGCGACTATAAAAATCAGCCTATATGGAAATTAAGCCAACAGTTCTTCTGTTGGCTTTTTTCATAGAATTTCAATGAAAAGGTGATATATATGCCTAAAAAGCAACCGCATTATAACCATGTTACTATTATTGATGCTTTAAAAAGAGTTTTAGGACTTGAATTACCAACAGACGCATTAAATTTTTACAACCGTTTAGGAACGAACGTTACACTTATTAACGATATGTCTTTCATTCAAGGCTCAACACCTGCGTTGAACAATACACCATGTTTGGAGGGTCATTCAACAATGAGCAGCTTGTTCTTCTGCTTCTAAAGTTCTCACAGGCAAATTTCTGCTTAAATTTTGCATCGCTGTTTTTGCATCTTTACAGCGAGCGATTTCTTTGACAAAATCAGAAATGTTCAAATAAACAACGCCCGATGAATCTACGAACGGATTTCCATTATATAAAACAGAAACATTTTCTTTACCACCGTATTTATAATCAATTATTTCTCTGAACTTTTCGTTCAGAAGATGATTGCGTTGCTCACTATACGCTTCGGAAGTATGTTTAATCTCAAAGGCAAAATAAGAATTGGCAACCTTATCGTAAATCAACATATCATATTTGCCTTTTTTAGGGTCTGAATCCACAAAAGAAACCTTGCACACAAAAAATTTGTCTAAAGGAAGTGCTTTAGATGTTTCATAAACCACTATCTGCTCGGTCATATCTCCCTTTATTTTGGAATCCAATTTATCCATAACAAACTTCTTACCCGATTCCGAAAGGCTGTTGTAATGCTCGTTTGATTCTACAAATTCCAACGCCTTCTTCAGATGGTAATATTTGATTGCAGGCTGTATCAAATAATATTCTTTACTTACAGGTGAACTTCTCCAACCTAAATTCTCATCATAAAGGAATTCTTGATTGTTGGTAGCAGAAACAAAACCGAGGCGTATCAGCTCATTTTCCAACCTCGTAATCATATCATCATCAAATTTGTGAACGATTTTAGTATCTGCATTGATTGCTTTCACACACTCTTTTACAACATCAGGCCTATTTGCTTTGAGTTTTTGAAATATTTCTACTCCTTCAAGTACATCGAAATCCAGTCTGTCAGTAGAAAACGACAAAACTATCTTTTTTAATTCTTCATTTGCTATAGTTGCATTCAGAACGCCGCTGTATCGTTCTACCATTTTTTCAAGAACAGTTCTCATT
>JAFTUP010000295.1 GCA_017466205.1 Clostridia bacterium | reverse complement strand
TCAAGACGAGAATAGAAGTCCTCAGCATCAGTTGCAAGGTAAGCAATTCTTGGCATGTTGATAGTAACAACACCAACTGAACCTGTTGATTCACCACTACCGAAGAAGCCGCCTGACTTCTTACGAAGCTCACGAAGGTCAAGACGAAGACGACAGCACATTGAACGAACGTCAGAAGGTTCCATATCACTGTTAATGTAGTTTGAGAAATATGGTGTACCGTATTTTGCTGTCATTTCAAAGAGAAGCTTGTTGTTCTCTGTTTCTGACCAGTCAAAGTCACGAGTAATTGAGTATGTTGGAATCGGATACTGGAAACCACGACCGTTAGCGTCACCCTCAACCATAACTTCGATGAAAGCCTTGTTAACCATATCCATTTCTTTCTTACAATCTTTATATTTGAAGTCCATTTCCTTGCCGCCAACGATTGCGTTGAGTTCTGCAAGGTCATTTGGAACTGTCCAGTCAAGAGTAATATTTGTGAACGGTGACTGTGTACCCCAACGAGACGGAGTATTTACACCATAGATAAATGACTGAATACACTGCTTAACTTCCTTATATGAAAGGTTATCAACCTTTACGAAAGGAGCTAAATATGTGTCGAATGATGAGAAAGCCTGAGCACCTGCCCATTCATTCTGCATAATTCCAAGGAAGTTAACCATCTGGTTACAGAGTGTTGAAAGATGTGCAGCAGGAGCTGATGTAATCTTTCCCGGAACACCGCCAAGGCCTTCCTGAATTAACTGCTTGAGTGACCAACCTGCACAGTAACCTGTAAGCATTGAAAGGTCGTGAATGTGAATATCAGCATTTCTGTGAGCGTTTCCGATTTCATCATCATAAATTTCAGAGAGCCAATAGTTAGCAGTAACAGCACCTGAGTTTGAAAGAATCAAACCACCTACTGAGTAAGTAACAGTTGAGTTCTCTTTAACACGCCAGTCGTTAACATTAAGGTAATTGTCGATAATAGCCTTATAGTCAACCATTGTTGCATTAAGGTTACGGATTTTTTCTCTCTGACGACGATAAATAATGTATGCCTTTGCAACATCGTCATAACCGGCTTTGATAAGAACAGATTCTACACTGTCCTGAATGTTTTCAACTGAAATTGTCTCGTCCTTAATTTTAGGCTCAAATTCTGCAGTTACTTTAAGTGCAAGGAAATCAATAATATTTGCGTTATACTGTTTGTTACAAGCATCAAAAGCTTGTGTGATAGCATCAGAAATCTTTTTAAGGTCAAAAGATGCTATTTTGCCGTCTCTTTTTACTACGTTATACATATTGCGCCCTCCTGTTTGTTTTGATTTTGTGCATTAAGGTAAAAGTCTCGCTACCCTTTACGCACAGATTTTTTGGTTAGCGAGACTTATTATAATACATATATGGTGTGTTGTCAATAGGTTTTTACACAATATCTTGTGTTTTTCTCAAATTCCGCGAATTTCAACAGATGATATAATTTCTTGGGCTTTTTTCTTCATTTCTTTAAGCAAATCAACGGAAACCGGCTGTAAATCGGGCTTTATAAGGTCGCCTGAATCAACAAAATTCTGTAAAAAGTACTTGTGTGTGCCTTTTATCCACACCACAATATCTTGTATATCGTCTAATGTGTGAAATCCGTCAACTATGGTTGTCCTGAATTCAAAATCAACTTTATTCTGCAACAAAAAGTCAACACTTTTTTCTATTGGCGTAATATCGAAGTCCTCAATACCCACAGTTTCACCATATTTCTCTTTACTGTTTTTAATATCCATCGCCACATAATCCACAAGACCTTTTTCTACAATGGAAATAAGCTTTTCAGGAAAACTGCCGTTTGTGTCAAGCTTAACTGAATATCCTAAGGCTTTAATCTCACCAATAAATTCTTCTATGCCGTTTTGTAAAAGCGGTTCGCCACCTGTAATTACAACACCGTCAAGAAGTCCTTGTCTTTTCTTTAAATAATCCATAACCTCATCCGCATCAAGATAAGTGTCTTTGTCAATATGAGTTACAAGAGAAGCATTGTGACAAAAAGGACAACGGAAATTACAGCCCGGTGTGAAAACAATACAGGCAACCTTTCCGGGATAATCTAAAATTGTCAATTTTTGAAAACCATTTACAAGCATAGTATTCTCCTAAAATTTCAATTAAGTATATTATAAAGGTTTGAAATTGTAATTTCAACAGTATAGCTCTTTTATTTTTTCACAAAATATGGTATAAATGTTGTAAGTTTGATTTGTGAGGAACGATTTATGAAAATAGCAGTTATTTTTACAGGTGGTACAATCGGCAGTTGCATAAAAGATGATTTTATCGGTGTTGACAACAAAATGCAATATGTTTTGTTAAAAGAATTTGAAAATGATAGTGACATTGAATTTTCAATAAGCTCACCATACAGCATTTTAAGCGAAAATCTGTCTGCAAATGAGCTTAATCTGTTACAAAAGGAAATTGCAGAAAAGCTTGCAGGAAATTATGACGGAATTATTGTGACACACGGGACAGATACATTACAATATACTTCAACTGCTATGGAATATATTTTTGGTGATGCTGAAATTCCTGTTGTTTTTGTATCTGCAAATTATCCTTTGGACAATGAAAATTCAAATGGCTTTGCAAATTTCAAAGCAGCAGTAGAGTTTATTAGGGCAAAAATCAGCAAAGGCGTGTTTGTGTCATACAAAAATCAAAATAAATTGCACACAACAATTCACATTCCGTCACATATTTTTCAGCACAATGAATGTGATGCAAATATATACAGTATAGATAACTCTGTTTTTGCCACATACAACGGTCATTTTACTTTGAAAAATGCTGAATATAAAATTCACAAAACAGTAAAATCAGTTGAATTTAAGGAGCACTCAGGAATACTTGTGATTTCAAGTGTACCTGGTCAGGATTATTCATTTTCTTTGGAAGATGTTAGAGCAATTTTAATAAAATCATATCATTCAGCAACCCTTAATACATCAAGTAAAAGCTTTGTAAGTCTTTGCAAAACAGCAAGTGAAAAAAACATTCCTGTATTTGTTACAGGCACAAAAAATGGTGCAGGATATGAAAGCACGCGAATTTACAATGAATTAAATATTATTCCATTACCATACAGCACCTTTATTTCTGCTTATGTAAAAATGTGGATTGCAATAAGTAAAAATGATGACATAAAAGAGTTTATGAAAAAGCAAATAGCAAATGAGATTATATAATAAAATGTTAAACACCTCGCAGAGCAAAATCTGTGAGGTGCTTTTTTATGGTTATTCAGTTATTTTCTTGATTTCCTGTTCAAGTGTATCTTTAGTCAACATTCCTATACGCGTTGATGAAATATTTCCATCCTTATCAATAAATATTGTTCGCGGATAACCAGTCACGTTATATGTCATAACCGCCTCATGCTCCGTATCAAAGAAAATGTCAAATTCGTACTGTTCTTCTTCAATAAAAGCCTTTGCTGCCTCAACAGTATCGTTGTCCATTGCATTTACCATAAGGAACTGCACCTCAGGATATTCTTTATACGCTTCATTGAAGTGAGGCATTTCAACCTTGCAGTAATAGCACCATGTAGTCCAGAAATTGAGGACTACAGGCTTGCCTTTAAAATCAGAAAGCTTAACTTCATTTCCGTTATAATCAATAACAGTAAAATCAGGTGCAGAATTTTCATTCTTCTGTGGTTTTGTTGACTGCTCAGTATCAGACGATTTTCCCTCTGTTGTTTGTTCATTCTGAACCTGATTGTTTTTATCGTATTCTTCGCTGTACTTATTATATAATGCTGTTGCACTTACAAGTAATCCCACAAGCAAAACAGCAATTATAATCCATTTTACCGCATTTTTCATTTTCGTCACCTCAAGAAAGAATATTAATAAGCTTGCCGAAAAGTCCTGTTGCCATAAGCACACCGACTATTACAAGTAAACAGCCGCAAACCGTATTAATTACCTTATAATGCTTTTTGATAAATGTAAATGCTCCTCTTAATTTATCAATAAGAATCGCACTTATGAAAAACGGAATTCCAAGTCCCAGGGAATACAGGAGAAGCATTAAAACACCCTCTGTTGTGTGTCCCTGACTTGCCGCCAGCATCAACGCAGAGCCTAAAAAAGCACCAACACAGGGAGTCCAGCCAATTGAGAACACAATCCCGAAAATCATTGAAGAAAAGAAACCTAAATTATCAGTTCTTACTTTTTTAACTCCCTTGAAAATATTCAGTTTAAACCCTCCAAGGAAGTTCAAGCCAAAAAATATTACTATCAAGCCTGTTACAATATTGAGTGCTGTTTTGTATTCAGTAAGGAAGCTGCCGAAAGTCCCTGCCAACGCTCCCAT
The DNA here is from genome assembly GCA_017466205.1 of Clostridia bacterium. GTDB lineage: Bacteria > Bacillota > Clostridia > Oscillospirales > Acutalibacteraceae > Fimenecus. The sequence goes on along the minus strand of JAFTUP010000295.1, from coordinate 6,962 downwards.
AAGGACAAACACGATTGTAAACCCAAGTATAAAGCCTGTCGCGTTTTTCACTGTCTTTTTAGTATTTCTCTCACTTCCGCCTGCAAAGTATGAGATATACAGCGGAAGCATAGGCAAAAGACAAGGAGAGATGAATGTGATTATCCCCTCAAGAAACGAAATAAAATATTGCACCATTGTCACTCCCTTGCTTTTCAGTATTTATACATTTTATTATATACTTTTTCATATTTTATGCAATATAAAATAAACAATCGACAAAAAGATATACGGTCTGTGTTTCACTATTCAATTTTGTCCTGAATTTCGACAATTTGTCTGTCAAGGTTATCAAGGCGTTTTTCAAGTGCCTCATATTCTTCTTGCCAGAGTGCAAATTCTTTTTCGTCATCCTCTTCAGGCATAAAATCCTCTAAATCCATAAGCTGGTCTTCAAGGTCTTCGTATTTTTCAATAAGCTCATTCATAAGCTTTTTGAGTTCAGTTATATTATTGTTTGTAAATTCTAATATTTCGCCCATAATTACTGATTATTTCCGTCTGTTTTATTCTGTTCAAATTCGTTATACTGATAATCAGGGAATGGACTTTCCGGAATTACAAAAGCAAGAATTGCATAAACGATAATGCAAGGAACTGCTGCTGTAAACAATGCAATCAGGGCATAAGCAACTCTTACGATTGTCGGGTCAATTTCAAAAAATTCCGCAATACCTGCACAAACACCGCTGATTTTCTTATCAGAACTCTTATATAACTTCTTCTCTTTAAACATAATATTTCCCTCCATATATGTTTTTTATTATTTTATCATAATTATTTTATTTCTTCAATATATCCTCTGAAGCATTGTTGAATATATTCTTCATCAGTTACTTTTTTATATCTTCTCAATACTCTGATTTTTCCAAAAATTCCTGCAAGACCAAAAATCATTCCAATCATAAATTCTTCGATAAACTCTGACTCTGATAAGAATGTCCCTGCCTTTACATGTTCAAATTCAAAAATAAAGGCAAAAGCAATACACAAAAGAGCAATCGCAATAAATGTTGTATATACATTAAACAATTTTACTCTTTTTTTAATTTTCTTCTGTCTTGTGATTTCATAAGTACAGTCATTTTTTATAATCGGGTCGTCAAGGTACAGCCTGTCATAATCATAGTATTTATCGCAACAAAAACTCTCACTGCAAATCTTGAAATATTGATTATTGTCACCATTGAAGTTTAATACATAAGTAGGATTCAAAACCAATATTGTTCCACTTTCCCAAAAGCCACCAATCATCCCATTATCCATATCAAAAAGATTTAAAATTGCAAAGCTTTTCAATTTTCGTGACAATGTAATTTTCACAGGCATACCCGCAACACATCTTGCTACTGATGTACTTTGAGGCTTTATTATATATTCTATACCGTTTACCGTTGCAAACACCTTTGTGCCGGTATCATTGTATAATGAAATTTCCATACCTATCCTCACAAATTACGCTGTTTTAATCATCTCATTAACATTATTAAAGCTTTCTTCTGCCTTAAATTCTCTGTACTGCTCAATTCCGTAGTCAATGCCTGTTTTTATAAGTTCGCCACCACAAACTGCGAAACTTACGATTGTTGTGAACAGAGATATGCAGAAAAGTATTACAAAAGTAATTATTGCTTTTTTCATTTTGAGTTTCCTCCACTATTCATTCTGTTGACACATTCTTTAATCTGAATTATTGTCCAGAGTAATGTGATTATTCCAAGGCACAGCACCGTGCTCACAGATGCAATTGCAAACACGAGAAATGCGATTGAACCGATTGCGGGAACTATAAAGCAATATGCCACAATCATTATTGCAGCTGTAAGAAAAAGTCCTAAAGTAATCGGAATTGAGAAAAATGCCTGAACTACATTCCAGAAAAATGCCAGAGTCCAGAATGCTTTGTTATGCTTTTTCTTTGGTGCATCTTTTACTGCACTCCCAAAATCGTCACCTACATACTGTCTTGCACATTCATACGGTGAACCCAATTCAGCACAAATCTGCTCTTCAGTTTTACCTGCAAGTGCGCCCTCACGAAAATGCTCACGAAAATCATTGAGAATTTCGTTTCGTTCATCTTGTGGTAACGTCCTGATGTAATGATATAATTCATTTAAAAAATCAACTTTTTTCATTTGTCTATCCCCTCAAAAAATGAATTTACCTGTGTAGAAAATTCAAGCCACTGCTCCTGCAACAATTTTTGTCGGTCAATTCCTTTAACTGTAATCCTATAATATTTTCGTGCAGGACCGTTGGGCGATTCCATTAAATACGTGTCAAAATAGCCTTCGTTCTGAAGTCGTCTGAGCATGGGATAAACAGAGCCCTCGGCAATTGCCATCTTTTCACCGAGCATACTGCTCAGCTCATAGCCATATCTGTCGCCACCCATAAGAGCTGTCAACGCACAAAGCTCAAGCACACCTTTTTTAAATTGGGTATTCATATCCTGCCTCCTTTTATTGATTTTCACTATTATACTATCACATACTATTGTACAATGCAAGATAGTTTTTAAAATTTAATAGTTTGTTAATATTACTTTTACAAAAATATAAAAATTTATTATTCAGAATTTCTATATTCTTAATTTTATTTTTGTAACAGTATAAATTCCCTTTAATCACAAATACTAACATCACAATTTGAAAATTTTGTGTAGGGCGGTGCCTTGGTGCCGCCGCCAAAACCCGCACAAACAAAACGGCGGGAGCAAGCCCCCGCCCTACGATATGTTTGTAAAAGGAGATTGTTATATATCATGAAAGCAACTGGGATTGTGAGAAGAATTGACGATTTGGGAAGGGTTGTTATTCCTAAAGAGATTCGTAGGACTATGCGAATCCGTGAAGGAGACCCATTAGAAATTTTTACTGCATCTGACGGTGAAGTTATTTTTAAGAAATACTCACCTATTGGTGAATTGTCTGAATTTGCAGGTCAATACACGGATGTACTCTGCAGAGCAACAGGCTTACCTGTGCTTATAACTGACCGCGACCATGTGATTGCTGTTGCAGGTATGCCGAAAAAGGATGCTATGGAAAGACGGATTTCCGCGCAGTTAGAAGAACTTATTGAAAATCGTGAAAACTATATTGCCTCACCTGATACAAAAGCACTTCATCCGTTGGCTGACCGTGAAAAGGAAGCGGGACTTGCCTTTCCGATTATCGGCGGTGGCGATGTTGCAGGAGCAGTTGTGTTAATGCTTAACGAGAACGGTAGTATGCCTACACAGACAGAAATTAAACTTGTAACTGTTGCAGCATCATTTTTAGGCAAACAGACGGAAGAATAACACATAACCACAAATCGGAGTTTGTCAAACACATTTCGTAGGGGCTGGCGTCCTCGACAGCCCTAAATAAATAAACAGATAAGCCAATAAAGGGTCGTCGAGGACGCCGACCCCTACGGATTTTTATCCCGATAAATTATAATTTATAGAATTGATTAAATTATATATTTTACTATAGAGATACAAAAAAAGGACCTGACATTTAAGTCAAGTCCTTCATTTTTATTATTGAGTTTTAATTAGTAAGAAATTTTGTATTCTGTGATAACCTGAATACCTACTTTTGCATCATTCATTGTGATAGCAAGAAGTTTTGCATCAAGACCAAGAACGCAAGGAGCATTGAGGTTAAGTGCAATAAGGTTACCTGTTGCCTTGTCAATTGTAGCAACTGCAGTTACATTTTCATAAGCAATATTGATATTGCTGAGTTTAAGACCGGGAACAGAACTGATTGAACCTGTAATCTGGCTTTCTTCGATAACACCTGCGATAGAACCAACACCGTCAGCATTTGCCTTAGGATTTACAGCATCCTTAGCAACAACTGTTATAACATAAGTATTGCCTTTTTCTACGCGAGTAATCTTCTGAACACCGTTAAGTGTAAGGTTAGTTGCATCAGGAAGCTTTGTCTTATCCCACTCTTCGTTCTTAACCTCGATTGATGCCTCGTCCTTAGCCATAAATGCACCCATAAGAGTAGATGCAGCACTTGAAAGTCCGCCTGCTTCAACAATACCCTTGTAGTTGATAGCACCGTCTTTTACACGGATAACTGACTTTGACTTTGTTCGGGCATTTGCAACAGCCTTTTTGTACATATCAAGGTATTCCTGCTCTGCATTCACAGCACCTGCTGTAGGAGCATCTGTTGCATTGTTGTCTGTTGTAGCATCTTCGCCTGCAGGAGTATCTGTCATTTCATCACCTACAGGAACGTCTGTCATTTCATCACCTGAAGTGCCATCATCAACTACTGTGTCGTTATTTGTTGAATTGTTATCTGACACATTACCTGACGGACCTGATACAACAACATTGTTTGTTCCAACCTTAGCCATATATGTATATGCGATTGAAACTGTACTGAATGTAATAACAAGAGCAAGCATAACTGCGATTGCTGATAAGAAAGTCTTTGCGAAATGTTCCTTCTTAATCTTGCCTGCTTCAGCTTTTGCCTTATATTCTTCGATTGTTAATTGCTTTTTTGCCATTTTGAATTAACCCCTTTCAAAAGTTGCATAATCACTTTTAGATTTTACAATAAATTACGAAAAAAGTCAATAAGAATATGTATTATAGTTATTTACAGTAAAAATTTAGCTGGTTTTTCATCATTCTGTTCATTTTTATGTTGTTTTGATTTTCAGTTTGTGATATAATACTATTCAATATCATAAGGAGGTTATGTGATGGCTCAAAAGAAAAAGTCTTCTGCTTCAAAACTTAAAAAAAGAAATTCCACTATTGGAGTAGTCGTAACCTGTCTTGTTATTTTTACAATTCTTTTTATAGGCATTACGGTTGCCTCTGACAATAATACAGCAGATTCTCCGGAAATCAGCAATTCTGAAATTCAGAAAACCACCGAAAATACATCTTTAAATAAAGAAGCTACTGAAAATAATACCGAAAACAGTGAAACACATACAAGTACGACAGTTCCTGAAATCACAACAGAAGAAAAGACTACTGAAGAAACTACTGAAAAATCAACTACGGAAACTTCAACTGTTAAGCCTGTTCTGACAGGTTCGTTCTATGACACAGTCAAATACCGTTCACCGGACGCAGTTCCCGCTGACATTTTCAAGCACGGACGAAACCTTATGCTCCTTAACCGTCAGTACGAATTACCTGAGGATTTTAAATGGGATTTGGTTTATTGGTCAAACGGTCAGTATGTTGATGCCTTGTATCTTAACTGTGAAGAGCACAACTCCGTAAAAGCAGTTGACAGAGCAGCATATCAGCCACTTAAAGATATGTTTGCTGATGCTGAAGAAGCAGGCGTTCCGCTTCAGTTAGTTTCTGCATACAGAAGTATTCATCTTCAGGACAAGCTTTTTACCCGTTCTGTAAATTCATATATGAGTCAGGGATACTCTGAAGCAGAAGCCATTAACAAAGCAAATTATTCACGAACATTTTCAGGAACAAGTGAGCATAACACAGGTCTTGGATTTGATATTCTTGAAAAAGGCAATTTTACACTTACAACATCATTTGAGAATACTGACCAATTCAGATGGCTTATGGAAAATGCTGAAAACTATGGTTTTATTCTCCGTTATGCTGAGGACAAAACCACAAAAACAGGCATTATGTATGAACCCTGGCATTTCAGATATGTTGGTATTGAGCATGCAAAGGAAATCAACAGACTCGGAATGTGTTTGGAAGAATATATTGAGTATTTAGAGGCGTAAAAATGGCAAAATTAAAAGAAAAATTATTCAGTTACACAGCATTTGCAAAAATTTTTACTCATTTGTTTGTAGTTATGGAGCCAAAAATTGCTTACCATAACTTTCTTATGAAAAAAGGCGATGTAAAAAAGGCTGACAAATTTGGTTTTCCTGCTGTGAAAAAATGGGCAAAGTTTGCCACAAAGGCTGCAGGAATGAGAATTACTGTTGAGGGACTTGAAAAAATTCCTAAAGACAGACCTTTACTTTTCACTCCAAATCATCAGAGCTATGCCGATGTACCACTTCTCTTGCATGTGTTAAAGGATTTTGACTTCGGTTTTCTTATGAGAATGCAGCTTAACAAGTTCTTTGCCATTGAACAAATCAGTAAGATTATTAAATGTGTTCCAATCAATCAGGAAAATGCACGAGAAGGCATTAAAGCACTTAATAAAACTGCTGAACAAATTAAAAAAGGATTTTCAATGCTTGTTTTTCCTGAAGGAAAAAGAGGTTTTTCAAATACTCCTGATGAATTCAAAAACGGTGCGTTCAAAATCGTACAAAAAACAGGAGTAACTGTTGTCCCAATATATATCCGTAATGTTTTCAAAGTGCTTGAGGGTAATGATTTTCAGATTACTCCAACCGATATTAAGGTTATTATTCTTGACCCTATTGAAACAGGTGATATGAAGCGTGACGATGTTAAACAACTTCATGATAAAGTGTATAATCTTATACTTAATGAATCAAAAAAATACAATGATTAATTATTGAGCAGTTTGTAGAAATACGAACTGCTTTTCTTATTGATTAAAGTTTATTTTTAGTGTATAATAAAATATAACTTACAATTTGTGGGAGGAAATAAAATGAAAAAAGGTATTATTTATGATAATTCAAAAAAAGCTTTTCCGATAATTATTATGATTGCCGGTATTGTTTTAGCCCTTGCATTACATATTATGCGACTTAACATACTTGCTGTTGTTAATGTCGGCTATATATGTATTGTTTCAGCACTTATAATTCTTGGAATCTTAATTTTCAAGAAATTATATCTTGGATTTTTTGCAGGCTATGGTATATCGGGACTCGGAATCGTTCTCTACTATGCATTCTGGGGTGCCGACGCAGGCTTTGGTGCTTTCTCATCAGGTAAAGCAGGTTGGAGTTCGGTAGAAAATGCACTTTTC
>JAFTUP010000294.1 GCA_017466205.1 Clostridia bacterium | reverse complement strand
GCGTCTGCAGGGTTAAACTGATGCTTGAATAAGAAAAATCCTGTTAAGTGCAGAAATGCTACTTAACAGGATGTGTTTTTATGGTTTCAAATGACTAATTTGGTCTCTTGAAAATATTTGGTGGGGGCAGTTATTATAATAATAAATACTACCGGTGGAAAGTAAATATTATTACTTATCCGTCACAAATGTTGATTTAGCCTATTTTTTTATATACAATTATTATATGACCACTGAAAAGAGTGATTTTATGAGTCGGTCAAAAAAACTAGGGAGGTTATTCAATGAATAAAATTGCAAAAAAAATGATACTGTTGACAATGTTTGTTGGTTGTTGTTCAACACTTTTACTTAAATGGGTGGATTATAGTGGAGTTCAGGAATTAAACGGAACATCAATCTTGACAGGAAACGCTGTACTTACAGTGTTAATATTGGGTATGTATGGCATTAGCGTGCTGTTTTACGAAAAAGCTCCTAAAGTGTTCTTTAATGTAGGTCTGTCAAGTTTGTGTATGTTTTTTTCAATTATGTTTTCAAAATTTGAATACTGGGGAAGATTCACAAACAAATGCATCGGACCATATGTTGGTTTATTTGCAATTATCTTAACGATTGTTATATACGTGTGGTTGAATGTCAGGAACAAGAAACCTACTGAGTGAAATTAAAATTATTCAACTTAATATTTTAACTGCTCTCTTCGTGAGGGCAGTTTTTCTTTTCACTCCGAGATTGCATTTTCAATATTTATTACTCATCCGTCACAAATATTGATTTAATCTACCTTTTTATATATAATTATTACATACCTACCGAAAAGAGTGATATTGTGATTAAAATTCTTATTATAGAAGACGATGTTACAATCGTCAAAAATTTAAGTGAGCTTCTTCGTCAGGAAGGCTTTGAAACTGATAGTGCACTGAGCTGTAAAGAAGCAGAGATTAAAATTGAGTCTGCACAGTTCGACCTTGTTTTATTAGATGTGCTTCTGCCTGACGGAAACGGATTTTCTCTTTGTAACAGAATCAAAAGTGTGACCGATTGTCCTGTAATTTTCCTTACTGCTTCAGCGGATGAGTTCAGTGTTGTTACGGGCCTTGATATAGGTGCTGATGATTATATTGAAAAGCCTTACCGTCCGAGAGAGCTTATATCCCGCATTAAATCTGTTCTTCGAAGAACAGGCAAAAGTCAGAGTATGCTCACTCTTGGCAATGTAAGTGTTGATATGGATAAAGGAATTGTCACTAAAAACGGCAAAGATGTTTTTCTTTCAGCTTTGGAGTACAGACTCTTTCTTGTTTTTCTTAATAATCCCGGTGTTACTCTTACAAGGAATAAACTGCTTTCTGAAATATGGGATATTGCAGGTGACTTTGTCAACGACAATACTCTTACAGTATATATAAAAAGGCTCAGAGAAAAAGTGGAAGATGATATACAAAATCCCAAAATCATTCTTACCGTAAGAGGTTTGGGATATAAATTAGGTGAATAAAATGAAACTTTCAAATAATCCCGAAATAAAAAATTTTTTAGCAGTAACAGTGATACCCTCACTGTTACTATGCTTTATTACAGCTTTTTATTCTAAATTTACTGCTGTATGTATTTTGATTTTAAGTACATTTTTGATATGCAGCTTTCTTGCGTTTACAAAGAAAAGATATAACAGAATTAATAATCTAGGTGAAAGTATAGATAAGATTCTTCACGGAAACGACACAATAAACATTAAAGGCTTTGATGAGGGCGAGCTTTCAATTTTAGAAAGTGATGTGCAAAAAATGCTTGTACGCCTTCGTGACCAAAAGGATATTTTAGAAAAGAAAAGAACTTTTCTTGCAGACTCAATTGCTGACATTTCTCATCAGTTAAGAACTCCGCTTACAAGTATTAATCTTATTCTGTCTCTTATTGAGTCGCCTGACATATCAGAGGAAAGAAAAGAAGAACTTTTAAGAGAGCTTTCGTCACTTATTACCAAAACGGAATACCTTGTTTCGGTTCTTCTTAAAATTTCAAAGTTCGATGCAGGAACCGTACAGTTCGAAAAGAAACCGACAGACCTCACATCTCTCATTAAAAAATCTGCCGAGCCTCTGCTCATTCCGATGGATATTAAAAATCAGAAGCTTATTATAAACACGGATAATGTTTGTCTTGATTGTGACTCCTCTTGGTGCATTGAAGCCTTCGGAAACATATTGAAAAACTGTGCTGAGCATACACCTGAAAATGGAGAGATAACGGTAACTGCTGAGGATACGCCCATTTTCACAGAGGTTATCATTACTGACACAGGCAGTGGCATTGGGGAAGAGGACTTGCCTCATATCTTTGACCGCTTTTATAAAGGTAAAAACACATCAAAAGAAAGCTTTGGTGTAGGCCTTAATCTTGCCAAAATGATTATTTCGGGTCACAACGGAACAATAAAAGCCGAAAACGGTCAGTACGGCGGTGCGAAATTTACAATAAGATTTTACAAGCAGGTTGTGTGACGTTTTTGTAATAATAGAGTCACCGAAGTGTAATTTTTGATTGGTAAAATGAAGCTGCAACAAAAAGAAAAGGAGCAATTCAATATGGATATTTTAAAAATTGAAAACCTTTCAAAAATTTACGGTGAGGGTGAAAATCAGGTTAAAGCTCTCGATAATGTAAGCTTCAGCGTACCTAAAGGTCAGTTTGTGGCTATCATCGGTCCGTCAGGCTCGGGAAAAAGTACACTTCTGCATATCCTCGGCGGTGTTGATAAGCCCACAAGCGGCAAGGTTTACCTTGACGGGCAGGATGTTTACGCACAAAACGAAGACCAGCTCGCCATTTTCCGCCGCAGGCAGGTAGGTCTTATTTATCAGTTTTATAACCTCATCCCTGTTCTCAATGTAACGGAAAACATTTCGTTACCCGTACTTATGGACGGCAAAAAGGTAGACAAAAATTACCTTCGTGAGCTTATTGACCTTCTTTCTCTCACCGGAAGAGAAAAGCATCTTCCCAACGAGCTTTCAGGTGGTCAGCAACAGAGAGTTTCTATCGGTAGAGCACTTATTAACAATCCTGCCGTTATGCTTGCCGATGAGCCGACGGGTAACCTTGACTCGAAAAACAGCCACGAAATCGTTGAACTTCTTAAACTCTCCAACAAAAAATACGGTCAGACACTTATAGTTATCACTCACGATGATTCGATTGCTTTGCAGGCGGACAGAATTATCACCATAAACGACGGTAAAATTGCGAGTGACAGACTTCTCGTTAAGTGAGGTGACCGCAATGAATATATTTAAACAGTTTACCAAACGCTCACTTAAAGAGAACAAAACAAGAACTCTTGTTACAATCATCGGCATTATCCTTTCCGTCGCAATGTTTACTGCCACAATAGAGGCTTTTGTAACCGTTCAGGATTACCTTATAAACTATGCAGAAATGTATAACGGCAAATACCATGTAGGCTTTTATGATGTTGAATATGATGATATTTCAAAAATTACCGAGGACGAAAGAGTAGAAAAATATACCTTTGTTCAGGAGATAGGCTATGCTGAAATCGGCTCTTCAAATGAGTACAAGCCGTATCTGTATATAGCAGGCATACCGTCTGACTTTACGGACATAATGCCGATACATCTGACAGAGGGCAGACTACCCCAAAACAGTAACGAGATTGTTGTTTCCGACCATCTTTATACCAACGGCTCGGTACAGCTTAAGCTCGGGCAGGAAATCACTCTTGAGGTCGGTCAAAGACAATGGTCTGAGCTTGTAAATATTTCGGACGAGGAGTACAAAAAACTTGACGGTGACTCGTGGGCGAAGCTTACTCAGGAATATCCCTTATTAAAAAATGAAGGCGAAGAAGCAAGAGAACAAATCGCCAACACAACGAAAAAAACATATACAGTTGTAGGCTTTTGTGTAAGACCCGAGCAAACCACTATCGAACCTATTTCGGCACCTGGCTATACCGCTTACACCATAAACGAAAAAGGAAACACAAACCTTACTTCAGTTTATACAATTATTTCCGAACCGTCGGATTACAGCAAGTTCAATCTTGATATGGTAAAAAAGCTCGAGGTTAATTCCTGCATAAACTATGACCTGCTTATGTATAGCTTCAATAGCTTTGATTCGGCATTTCCCTTTCTTGTTATCGGCTTGCTTTCTCTTCTTATAGGCCTTATCGTTTTTGGTTCGGTTTCACTTATTTATAATTCATTTTCAATCTCCGTAAGTGAACGCACAAAACAGTTCGGTATTCTTAAAAGTATAGGTGCAACCAAAAAGCAGATAAGAAAATCCGTTCTTTACGAAGCGTCGGTGCTTTGCAGTATCGGCATACCTATAGGTCTCATTTCAGGTTGCCTTGGCATTGGAGTAACCTTCTATTTCTTAAGCGATTCAATCGCCACCTTCCTTGCAGAGCTTACAGACCTTAAAATGCGGTTTGTGTTCTCGCCCGTGGCAATCATTGCCGCAAGCGTAATAGGCTTTGTGACAGTAATCATCTCTGCATATATTCCTGCGAAAAAGGCAATAAAAATTAACCCCATTGAATCTGTCAGACAGTCAAATGAGATTAAGGTCAACCGTCGAAGCGTTAAGGTTTCACCGCTTACCGAGAAGCTTTTCGGCTTTGAAGCAACACTGTCGTCAAAGAATTTTAAAAGAAACAAAAAGAAATACCGTGCAACAGTTTTTTCACTTTTTGTTTCCGTTGTCCTGTTCATTTCCGCTTCTTCGCTTTCGACGTATTTTACAGATATTGTTGCAGCCGAAAGTCAGGATATGAATTATGATGTTGCCGTAAACTTTTTCAATTACAACAATGACTTTAATCCTTTATACGAAACAGATGAATTCAGAAATAAGCTGTATAACGGATTGAAATCTGTAAAGGGTATTGATGAATTTACACTTGCCGAAAAGATGCACACGGAATATAACCTTGATAAAAAGTATATTTCGGAAGAATATCTTGATATGATGAAAAAGGAAGTTGAGAGATATTCGGGCGAAGCTGAAAATCAGTATTACGGAATGTTCAAATATATCTTTATCGATGATGACGCTTTCCGAAGGATTCTCAAAGAGGAGGGTCTCAGCGAAGAGGGATACTTTGACAAAGAAAATCCGAAAGCCCTTGTTTATGATATGGGTACTTATATCTACCAGAACGACAACAAAGAAAAGGTTTATATCGTATCTTTCCTTAACACTGACGATATTTCTTCAAGCATAGAGATAACAAATATCCTTCCTCGTTTTACAGAGAATGATGTGGACTACCATTATATAGGGGAAACAACGGTAAAAGACGGTGTAACATATTATGTTTATGATATCGGCCGTAACGAGGGCGAAGAATTTGACGAGTCAACAAAACGTTACCTGTCCGAAGAAAAAGCCGTGCAGAATATCAAGCTTTCAATCGGTGCGGTTATCGACGAAAAGCCGTATTTTGCAGACCATAACACAAACCTTATTTACCCTGAATCTGTAAGAGAAGGCATAATGCTTGATGAATACAGCCAGACACACGCTTTTATTCTTTGCGAGGACCACAGCAAGGTTGCAAGTGATGTCAGCCGACTTATCAAGGACATCGGCGGAGACAGAAATCACATCAGCGTTGTCGATTACGCAGCAGAAATTGAAAGCATACGGGCGCTTGTGACTATCGCAAAGGTTATGGCATACGGATTTATCATCCTCATTTCCGCTATCGCAGCAGCAAATGTCTTTAACACAATTTCAACCAACATTTCCCTGAGAAGACGGGAATTTGCTACACTCAAATCCGTCGGTCTTACAAGCAAGGGTATGAGAAAGATGATGACATTTGAATCTATTCTTTATGGCGTAAAGAGTCTTATGTTCTCGCTTCCGGTTTCATTGGGAACGACATATCTCGTATATCTTGTAGCAGCGAACAGCGGTTACGAAATGCCGTTTTACATCCCGTGGGACAAATTCATTATTGCTATTGCAAGTGTATTTATAATTGTGGTGCTGAGTATGATATATTCAATCAAAAAAGTAAACAAAGAAAATACAGTCGATACGCTCAGAAACGAGAATATTTAAAAGTGAACCCCGCAGGCTGAAAAGTCTGCGGGGTGATTAACTATTAGGTGTAAATTAATTCGGTTGTCACAATCTCTCTTGCCCTTGCTTCGATATTTTGCATACGGCACACCCACTCCAACTGATTATCTTCTTTCAGTTGCTCTGTGACACCTTCAGCTGTTTTCATCTGCTCAACAAGAGTATCAAAAATCTCTCTTGCCTGCTTTTCAACCTCGGCACAGTGCTGATATAGTTTACCTTGACTAAGCAACGAACAAAAAACTGCTGACTTATGTTTTTCAAGATAAGTTTTGTACATCATACCCCATTTACCGAGAGTGATTTTTGCTTCTTCGGGCGGTATGATGAGGTTAGGAATGTAATAGTCACCAACACGGCGATATTGAATTTTGTTTGACATAATGATAACCTCCTTATTTTTCGCTTTTATCAATGATTTTCAGTAACAGCTCGTCAACATCCTCGGTGGGTAAATCCTCAGCCAAAAGCATATTCCGAAACTCATTCATACCGTTGATAAGCAAATTGCACTCAAAATCCGTAAACTTGATTTTTGTTTTTCTTCTCATAAAAATGACCTCCTGTTATTTGGTAGCTTTATTCTACCTTATAACGGGAGGTTAGTCGAATGTGTGGATTTTATATTTTAAAATTTGCTTGTTTTATAAGTGGAAGTATTTTTTCATATTCTTTTCTGCGTGGTGTCCGTGTTGCTCGTTCCCAAGCCGAATAAGCATTTGGTGCAACTCCGATTTTTTGTGCTATTTGAGATTGGTTAAGAGATAGTTTAGCCCGAACTTCTTGTAGAAGTGTATTATATGGATAATCAACAAAAGTGGTATAGTCATCAAGCAACAGATGACGGTCTATTTCAAGAATATCTGCAAGTAAAACCGCAGTTTTATATTTTATTGGATTTTTATCATTTTCATAGAGAGTGATAGTAGCAGGGACAACGCCAACCAAGTTAGCAAGTTCGCGGGTTGTGTAACCTTTATGAATTCTGTAATATCTCAATGTACTTCCTGCGGTATTGCAATTGTCACTATTCTCAAAATCATACTGTAAATGCAACATTAACTTACCTTTAGCAAAGAAATATATTTCTGTGTGATTGAGAATAGTATTGCATTCGCACCAAAGTATAGACGAAAAGAGATATATGGACAGATAAAGAAAGACATCGGAGAGATATTGAGAAAGTTGTGCATACAAAAAGGTGTAGAGATAATAGAAGCAGAAGCCTGCAGTGACCATATACACATGCTGGTAAGTATCCCACCACATATAAGTGTAGCACAATTCATGGGATATCTCAAGGGTAAAAGTAGTTTAATGATTTTCGACCGACATGCAAATTTAAAATACAAGTATGGTTCAAGACATTTCTGGTGTAGAGGATACTTTGTGGATACGGTCGGTCGAAATAAAAAGGCTATTGCAGAATACATAAGAAATCAGCTTGAAGAAGATTATGCAGCAGACCAAATATCAATCAAAGAATACATAGACCCGTTCACGGGTAGCAAGAATAAGTAAGCAAAAATAAACAGCCGCACGAGAGCGGCTGCTTGAAATAGTAATGCGTTGCTAAACTTCAATGCCCCTTTCAGGGGCTAAGCCAGTATTAACCCCTTATAGGGGTAGTGCAAACCACCGGTTCAACCGGTGGTTTTGATT
>JAFTUP010000293.1 GCA_017466205.1 Clostridia bacterium | reverse complement strand
TCTCTTATTAATATTATAGGAGTTAAAGTTTTGGCTTGCCCTGCTGGATTATCTTTTATTAAAGCGATAAGAGTTTTCTCATCTAAATCAATACTATCTGATGCTCCAAGTATTTCAACATTTAAATCATTTGCATCAACAATCATTGGATTCACAGGCTCGGAGGACATAGGCAGATCAGGTCTTGAACTTAAATACAACAGTGAGCTTACAGGTCAGTCAGGCAGAATTATCACAGCAAAAAATGCTTTGTCAGGTGATATGCCAAATGATTATGAAACCACTTATGATGCACAGCAGGGCTACAGTCTTGTTCTTACAATTGATGAGGTAATTCAGTATTATCTTGAACAGCAGCTGGCTCAGGCAGTTACAGAAACACAGGCTAAATATGCTTACGGAATTGTAATGGATGTAAAGACAGGTGCGATTCTCGGTATGTCAACAATGCCTGATTATGATTTGAATTCACCATACAAAATTCATTCAAATTCAGTTATAAAAGAAATTGAAGAGATGGAAGACGAAAATGCAAAGGCTCAGGCTGAAACTAACGCTCTTTATGCTCAATGGAGAAACAGAACAGTTACTGACTCCTATGAGCCGGGCTCAACCTTCAAGCTTTTCGTTGCTGCGGCAGCTCTTGAAGAAGGCATTATGACAACTGAAACCACATATAACTGCACAAGCCGTGTTCAGGTTGCCGATTACTTCCAGAATTGCTTTAATCACAAGGCTCACGGTACTCAGACGGTTGCAGAGGCACTTCCGAATTCCTGTAATACATTTTTTATTACAATGGGACAGAAGCTTGGTGCGGAAACATTCTCAAAATATTTTGAAGCCTTCGGATTTACCGAAGCAACAGGTATCGATTTACCGTCAGAAGCAAAGCCGGTTGCAGGCAAGACATACTACGAAGCAAAGAATATGGGTGTTGCCGAGCTTTCCTCAGCATCATTCGGACAGACCTTCCAGATTTCTCCTATTCAGATGATTACTGCAGTTGCTTCTTTAGGTAACGGCGGTAAGCTTATGAGACCTTATGTTGTTTCAAAAATTCTTGATGAAGACGGTAACATAGTTTCTGAAACAGAGCCTTATGTAAAACGACAGGTGATTTCTGAAAATACTGCAAAAACCATGACAGAACTTATGGAAGAGGTTGTTGTTTGGGGTACTGCAAAGAACGCTTATGTTGCAGGCTATCATATTGCAGGTAAAACAGGTACAAGTGAAAAAATCGGTGCAAGTGCAGCTGACGAGACTGTTGCTTCCTTCGTGGGCTTTGCTCCTGCGGATAATCCGGAAATTGCTGTCTTTATAGCACTTGATGAGCCACAGTATTATGCTACAGGCGGTTCAGGTGCAGCTCCTGTTGCAGGACGAATTTTTGAAAATATTCTGGCTTATAAGAATATTGACCCTGAATACAGTGACGAGGAAATCTCACAGATGACAGTTACTGCACCAAATCTTATCGGTGAAAGCACAGAAACAGTCAAATCAAAGGCAAGCGGATTTACGGTTAAGATTATAGGTGAGGGAACAACAGTTCTTTCACAGACACCGTCTTCAAGTCAGTCAATGCCAAAGGGCGGCGTAATTGTTGTATATACAGATGAATCTGCTGAAAAGCAAAAAGCAGTTGTTCCTGAGCTTACAGGTCTGACTCTTACTGAGGCTAACAGAACAGCCGCAAATGCAGGCTTTAACCTAAAGGTTGCAGGTACAACTCAGGGTGCAGGACAGATTCTTTCATATAAACAGAGTATTGCAAAGGATACTCAGGCTGAAACAGGCTCAATTATAACGGTTTACTTCCGTTCAAGTGAAATAATTTCAGACTAAATTTTAATATGAGGTATAACAATGAAACTTTCTTCACTTCTTAAGGGTGTGAAAACACAGGATGTGTATGAGGAAAGGGACGTTGAAAGAGTAACGGATAAGGATAACGGAAATTTAAAAAATGCCTTGTTTATCTGCGTGGACGGTAATCGTTGCGATGGGCATTCACTTGCAGAAAAGGTGCTGAAATGCGGTGCAGCTGCAGTTGTAACTGACCGGGATTTAGGACTTTCAGGGCAGATTATTGTTGATGATACGAGAGCGGCTTACGCTCAGATTTCAGCAAATTTCTATGACAATCCTTCAAAAAAGTTGAAAATTATTGGTGTCACGGGAACTAACGGAAAGACCTCAACAGCATTTTTTATAAAAGAAATTTTAGCTTCCTTAGGTCATTCCTGCGGAATAATCGGCACAATCAAGAATGCATGGGAAAACACGGAAAGAGAAGCAGTGCTTACGACGCCCGAACCACCGGAGCTTCATAAGCTTCTCAGCGAAATGGTAAAATCAGGCTGTGAATACTGTGTTATGGAGGTTTCTTCACAGGCACTGAGTCAGAAAAGAGTGTATGGAATTGATTTCTGTGCAGCAGCACTTACAAACATAA
The DNA here is from genome assembly GCA_017466205.1 of Clostridia bacterium. GTDB lineage: Bacteria > Bacillota > Clostridia > Oscillospirales > Acutalibacteraceae > Fimenecus. The sequence continues at coordinate 4,718 of JAFTUP010000293.1, read as the reverse complement.
CTCCCGAACACCTTGATTATCACGGTAATATGGAAAATTACATAGCTGCAAAGCTTCAGCTTTTCAGAAATTCCGGATTTGCCTGTGTGAACGTTGATGATGAGAATATTTTAAATAATATAGAAAAAATTGACTGCAAAGCATATACATATTCAATTTTCAAGGATAGCGCAGATTACACTGCAAAAAATATTGTGTGTAATGAAAAAGGTATTAAATACGAGCTTGTGGGTATTGATTGTATAGCAAGAATTCAATCGGAAATTAACGGAAAATTCAATGTTTATAATACCTTGTGTGCAGCTTCTGTACTTATAAATCTTGGTTTTGACCTTGATGATATTGCAAAGGCAATAGGAACATTGGATTCTGTTAAGGGCAGATGTGAAATTGTTCCGACTGATAGGAATTTTACTGTAATAATTGACTATGCTCATACACCTGACGGACTTCAGAACATATTGTCAGCAGTCCGCGAAACAGCAAAAGGCAGAGTGATTCTCGTTTTCGGCTGTGGCGGTGATAGGGATAAATCAAAACGACGGGAAATGGGCAGAATTGCAGGAGAGCTTTCTGATTTTGCAGTTGTAACAAGTGATAATCCGAGAACAGAAAATCCGCTATTGATTATAAACGACATTCTTTTCGGAATGGAAAAGGCAAAATCAGGCATTGCAGTCATTGAAAATCGCACCCAGGCAATCGGATTTGCACTTTCCAAAGCGCGAAAGGGTGACACAGTCATTCTTGCAGGCAAGGGTCACGAAAATTATCAGATTATCGGTAACGAAAAGCTTCCTTTTGATGAAAGAAAAATCGTTCAGGAGAAAATAAATGAAATTAAGATTAACAGATGCTGCAAAAGCATTGGGAACAAGCCTTGATTCTGAAAAAATAATAAACAGAGTTTCAATTGACAGCCGTGATGTTGATGAAAATACACTCTTTTTTGCAATTAAGGGTGAGCGATTTGACGGTCACGATTTTGTGAAGGATGTGGCTGAAAAGGGTGTCGGTGCTGTTGTCTGTCACAAGTCAGTTGATTGTTCATCACCTGTGATATATGTCAAAGATACAAAGGATGCTTTGCTTCAGCTTGCTGCTTATTATAAAAGCACATTTAAGGATCTGACACTTATCGCACTTACAGGCAGCGTTGGGAAAACCACAACAAAGGAAATGGTTGCCTGCGTTATGGAGCAGAGTGGCGAAACTCTCAAAACAGAGGGTAATTTCAACAATGAAATCGGTATGCCGCGAACACTTTTCAGACTTACCGAAAGCACAAAAAATGCAGTTATTGAAATGGGTATGGATGGCTTCGGGCAGATTTCAGCTCTTACGAGATGTGCAAAGCCTGACTGTGCGATTATAACCAATATCGGTGTATCACATATTGAAATTCTTGGCTCAAGAGAAGGTATTTTAAAGGCAAAGCTTGAAATGCTTGAGGGACTTTCAAAGGGTGCTTCAATTTTTCTCAACGGTGACAATGACTTACTTTCAACAGTAAAAAATGATGATTATAACATTGTTTTCTTTGGTATTGAAAATAAAAATTGTGATATTCTTGCAGAGGACATTAAAGAAATCGGACTTTCAACAGAATTTGTTGCTGTGAAAGGTGATATAAGACAAAAAATCACAATTCCGACTGTGGGAATTCACAATGTTTATGATGCCTTATCAGCCTTTGCTGTAGGACTTCATTATAATATTCCTCCTGAAAAAATCGCAGAGGGACTCCGTAATTACGCTCCGTCAGGTATGCGACAGAGAATCCGTGAAGCAGGCGGAATAACGGTGATTGAGGATTGCTATAATGCAAGTCCTGATTCACAAAAAGCAGGTCTTAATTCACTTTGTAAAATTGCAAAACAGAGAAAAATTGCAGTTTTAGGTGATATGCTTGAATTAGGTGATTACAGCGAAGAGGCTCACAGAACAGTCGGTGAGTATGCAGCAGAGTGTAATATCGATATGCTCTATGCCTATGGCAAGGAATCAGAATATATGGCTGACAGTGCGAAAAAATCCGGAATGGATAAGGTTTTCGCATATACAGATAAAACTGAACTTACGGATGCTCTTTTAAGTGAAATTAAAAATGGTGACACACTTCTTTTCAAGGCGAGTCGCGGTATGAGGCTTGAAGAGGTTTTTGAAAAAATATATGAACAGTGGGATGTTGAATAAGGAGTTGTTCTTATGAATATTTATGCAGCATTAGGTGCAACAGCGTTGTTAAGCTTTTTAATCGCATTTTTATTGGGATTTGTACTTATTCCATGGCTTAGAAAGCTTAAATTTGGTCAGACTATTCTTGATATCGGTCCTGCCTGGCACAAATCAAAGCAGGGAACACCGATTATGGGCGGTATTATGTTTATAATCAGCACAATTCTTTCAGTTGTTGTTGTGCTTGTAACTGACCATCTTATGGGCGGAAATCTTTTTGCAAGTGAACACGCAATGCCAAACACATTAAAGGTAAAGCTTGTTGCAGGTATAATTCTTGCAGTCGGTCTCGGTCTTGTGGGCTTTGCTGATGACTATATCAAGGTTGTTAAAAAAAGAAATCTCGGTCTTACTGAAATTCAGAAAACAATTCCTCAGGTTGTGCTCATAATCGGCTATTTAATAACTCTTTCAATGAATGGTCTTACTTATATGCAGATTCCGTTTGTTGGTGCAGTTGACCTTAAATGGTTCTTCTGGCTTTTCGGTATTGCAGTAATTTACGGTGCAGTAAATGCTGTAAACTTTACTGACGGTGTTGACGGATTGTGTGCGAGCGTAACATCAGTTACTGCAATCGCATTCTGTATTGCAGCTCTTATGACAAAGTTCTTTGGTATCAGTATCCTTGCAGCAGCACTTGCAGGCGGTTGTGTAGGCTATCTTATCTGGAACTATTATCCGTCAAAGGTTATGATGGGTGACACAGGCTCAATGTTCTTAGGCGGTATGGTGGTAGCCTTGGCTTACGCAATCGATTGTCCTATTATCCTTGTACTTTTCGGTATAATCTATGTAATTGAAGCACTTTCAGATGTTATTCAGATTGGTTATTTCAAAATTACTCACGGTAAAAGAATTTTCAAAATGGCTCCGATTCATCACCACTTTGAAATGTGCGGATGGAAAGAGCGTAAAATTGTAACAGTATTTACACTCGTAAATATGGTTGGTTGTGCAATCGGACTTGCACTTTATTGGTACGGAATTATCAATAAGTAAATATAATAAGTAATTTCAGGTGGTGAGAAAATGGCAACAAAAAGAAAACAGAGAAAGAAAAATTCCATAATAAACACATTTTTAGCACAGGGTTCAATGGATATTCCTTTTCTTATAATTTTAATGACAATTGTGACAATCGGTCTTGTAATGCTGTTTTCAGCCAGCTACACTTACAGCTACTATAACCGTGGCGGAAGTACACAGATTTTCTCACGTCAGTTAATTTTTGCAGTTATCGGAATTGTGCTGATGTTCATAATTTCTAAAGTCAGATATGAATATTTCAGGCTTGCAGCATTAATTGGTGTGGTTGTTTCCATCGGACTATTAGTTATTGTTCTGTTTCTACCTGAATACAAGCCGGGCTTTAAACGATGGATTAACCTTGGTTTCACAACCTTTCAGCCTTCAGAAATAGCAAAAATCGGCCTTATAATGATTCTTGCATATCTTCTTGACAGAAATTATAAAAATGTTACAAAAAAAGTGCCGAGTGAGGCTTGGCTCTGTAAGCAAATCAGCGAATTCACAAGTGGGAGAATTGTCATTTATAAGTCGTTTACAAGTATTGTCTGCTACGGACTGTTGATTGTTGTTTTTGCAGGCCTTGTATATCTTGAAAATCACGTTTCAGGTACAATTCTTATGCTGGCTTTAGGCGTCACAATGCTGTGGCTTGGTGAAGCAAAGGGTAAGTGGTTTGCAGTGGGCTCTGTTGTTGTGGTAATTGCTGTTATTCTTCTTATTGCAAATCCTCAGATTCTCGAAGAATATGCAGGAGAAAGAATTACAGCCTGGCTTGATAAGGAGTATGAGCCTATGGGTGCCCGTTGGCAGACCAACAACTCCCTTTATGCAATCGGTTCAGGTGGTTTCTTGGGAACAGGTTTAGGTCAGTCAAAACAAAAGCATCTTTATGTTTCCGAACCACAAAATGACTTTATTTTCTCAATTGTGTGTGAAGAATTAGGTTTTGTTGGTGCAACAGTAATTATCCTGCTTTTTGCATTACTCGTTTACAGAGGAATTAAAATCGGTATGAATGCTTCAAACCGCTTCGGAGCGTTATTAGCTATGGGTATAGTTTTCCAGATAGGAATTCAGGTAGCTCTCAACATCGGTGTTGTTACTGATTTACTGCCAAATACAGGTATTTCACTTCCGTTCTTCTCGGCAGGCGGTACATCTCTTGTAATTTTACTTGCAGAAATGGGAATGGTTCTTTCTATTTCGCGAAGCACAAAGAAAAAGGAGTAATTGTATGAGAGTAATGTTCGTTGCAGGCGGCACAGGCGGTCACATCAACCCTGCGGTTGCCGTAGCAAATGAAGTTAAACGACTTGACCCGTCTTCTGAAATTCTCTTTGTAGGAACAGAGGGAAGAATGGAAACACAAATCGTTCCAAAAGCCGGATTCAATATTAAAACAGTAAAAATGATCTTTACATTATTACTTGCTATTGCAACAGCATCAT
>JAFTUP010000292.1 GCA_017466205.1 Clostridia bacterium | reverse complement strand
TGCACATTCCTCCTTTATAGTGTTATGGTTTCCTTTGACGAATTCAGTTTCATCAACAATGTCCGCATACTCGCTTAAGATGTTACGGAACATATACTCGGGAATCTTCCCGTCCCTGAATAACTGCTCAATGAGCTTCAAAGCTGCAAAGCAGTAATCAGGGTCTTTACTTAAACTATTTATATCAATTTTACTCATATACTTCCTCCTGTACAAATGTGTGGATTACCGCGCATCACGGTCACGGTTACGTCTTCTCTGTTGCTGCAGAGCCTGATTGTAAAACTCAAGAGCCTTCATAATATGCTCCACAAGCTGATTCTCACTTGCATTGGGAACATATTTCTGAACATTCTCAATTGGTATTTTTAAGGATATCTTTTGATTTGCTTTAGGCTTTACCATAATTTCAAATATGCTGTCCATATCAAGTATACCTGCCTGTGATAATCTCTTCATTTGGCAAGCCTGAGAAAGAGAAGGTGTTGCATCTTCCGAGCTAATGGTTTCAAGCAAATTTTTCTGCTCGTCTTCGGTAAGATAGGAAAGCTCTACTGCAGGTGTAAGAGCAATTCTTTCCTCATCAACCATTTTCAAAAGTTCAGGGAGCAAGTTGTTCAGACGGATATATCTCTGAACTGTTTTATAGCTTTCACCCGTATCTTCACCAATAACAGACATTGTTCTGTTATCATCAGACTTCGGGACAAGTTGTCCCGAAGTTCTTCCCTGATGTTGCATAGCCCCAAATTTCAACTTATAAGCTTTTGCTTTTTCACTCGGAAGTATCTTTTCTCTTTGCAGATTACTATCCACAACGGCTATTGCAATTTCAGCAGGCGTCATTGTTGCATACGATACAGGAACAACCTGAAGTCCAAGCTTCTTCGCAGCGTGTAGTCTTCTGTGACCTGACACCAACTGAATCACATCGCCACGTCTGCCTTGACGGCTGACCACCAGTGGTGTCAGAATTCCGTATTCTCGTATGCTTTCAATGAGGCTTTTCATTTCCTCATCATCACGCACCTCAAAGGGATTGTTTTCAAAGGGCACAATTCCCTCAGGATTTACATAGCTTAAGCCCTGAATGTTATTAACTTTATTCATTTTTATCTGTTCCTTTCTACATTTTTTACCGATTGCTTTACTTCTAAGCTGTGTTCTTTATCAATCATTTTGTAAACTCTTGAATTGTTATCTCTGATGTCCTTTGCAGTTGCAATATCCTTGCGGATAACAGCAATTTCATCTGAAAGCTCTCGCCTTTCAGCCTTATACAATTCCCTTTCTTCGGGAGTTGAGGCACGGCGGATTTTGTTATCAATCCTCTTTCTTTGCCTGATAAACTCATCCATCTTTTTCTGTGATTCGAGAACAAAAGAAAAGAGCTCATCGACAGTTTCAATCTTGTTAGCTGTCATGAACTCATATTGTTTAATATATTTATCAAGCTTTTGAATTTCGAATCTCATTTCGGGTGAAATGGGCACCTGCTTTTCTTCAGGCCTTGTCAGCATCAGCTCAAAAATATCAAGAAGTGTTTTCCAAATACTCAATATGCCGTCTTTCCATGTTGCCCTCTTGTTTCTTCTCAGAATATGAACAACCGGAAAGTAAAATTTAATCCTCGGCGGATGGGTGTATCTGTTTTCTGATATCCTTTCAAGAAGCCTCTGCCTTGTATAATCCTCACCGAAGGATTTTAATCTTATGGGCTTATTTCTGCCCGGTACAAATATTGACGGATACTCATTAAAAATTCCTCGGTTGAAGCGATATCCCATATCAATCATATTCTGCATAAATGACTGTGGGCTGTAAGAGTGAGCAATTGCAATGTCGATATCGTCCTTTACAATATCCGTCTGAGTCAGACCGCCGTTTCTGTGCACCCAATAAACTGAGCTGTTATTATGAAACGGTGCATTCTCAAGAACACTTTTACCGAACTCTTTGCACACCTCATCAGACACCTCACGGAGCTTATAAATGTCCTCCGTTTTGTACTTGAACTTTTCTCCGTCAACAAAGGACACAGAGTTAAACACAAAGTGATTGTGCAGATGTGTTTGGGTATTCAGGTGGGTAGTAACAATGATTTCGTACCTGTCACCCCATAAGCGTTTTGCGGTTTCAACACCGATAGCGTGACACTCCTCGGGAGTGACCTCACCCTCCTTGAAGCTTTGATATCCGTGATACGCTACCACCTTATCCTTCTTACCGAACTGTCGTTTGGTTTCCGTCATCAATTCATAAGCATTGTTCGGCTCACAGTTGATACCTGTTACGAATAATTCATTATCCGTTTTTGCCGTATCACTTGCATAGTCGATTACATTTTGAAGTGATGTTTTATCGGGATTCTCTGCATAGTCTAAAACCTTTTTCAGAGAACCTGATATCTTCCAAAGACTTGTAGTCGCCATTATTTATTCCTCCTGAAAATTTCTTTCGGCTCGTAACCAAGGCAGACCTGTCTGATATATTCGGACAAGCTGAGCCCGCATTTATTTGCCTTGGTATTAATCTTTTCTTTTTCTCTTTGAGTAACTCTTACATAGATACTCTTGTTTCGCGTCTGTTCCATAACAAGACCTCCTTGATTTGATATTCGGGGTTTAAGGGACCTCCCTTCCCATCGGAAAATGCTATACATTTTCCCTGCTTGTTACACCATAGGACATAGTCCTACAGCGTAAGTTTTTTCTAAGCCGTACTTTCATATCGGCATTTAAATTTAAGGTACATTAACGTTCCTCCAATCTGCCTTATGGCGATATTTATGTAAAAAAGTGCAAAATTTGCACTTTTGAAAATTACAAGGTGCAAAAATGTGATTTGATTTTGCAGGACAATTATTAAATGGGTTACTTGTGTTGAAAATTGTTGTGTGTATGTGATATAATTCTTTCGGTAAAGTAAGATTAATGAGGATGTTGAAAAAATGATACAGGTTAATTTTTATGAACAAGTCGCAGATGAACTTTTGAAGTTTGCAGTTATTATTTCTAAAACAAATGGGAAGTGGGTGTTTTGTAAGCATAAGGAAAGAAACACTTACGAAGTCCCTGGAGGTCATAGAGAGGAAAACGAAACTATTTTAGAAACTGCCAAAAGAGAACTAAAAGAAGAAACGGGTGCATTAGATTTTAGCGTTTCTCCCATTTGTGTTTATTCAGTTACAGGCAAGAATAAAGTGAATGAAACAGGTGAAGAGACCTATGGTATGTTATTCTTTGCAGATATTAAAACATTTGAAAACGAATTACATAGTGAGATAGAAAAAGTCCTGATTACAGATACATTAGTGGAAAATTGGACATATCCTTTAATTCAACCGAAGTTGATTGAAGAAGCAAGACAAAGAGGATTTATATAACTTCCAATTTGTAGAATTAAATATTTTAGGGAACAAATTGCACTTATTTACAGTCAGTTTGTTCCCTAATTTTTTATTACGAGCCGAAGAAGAAATGGTTTGCAAAGCCGCACTTTCATAAAAACACCGCACCGCCTTATATACTTAAAGTTATTACTTATTTAAGATAAAGATATATATCTTCTTCTCGGTCAGTATATAAATCTCATTTAACTCTCAGTCTTATTTCTTTCCCCTTTTCGGAATATGGAAAGTTTATTTTTCGGTTGGTTGGGGCAATTTCGGATAGATGATATTTGCCCTTGCGAAGCCTTGCTTTTTTCGTTCAATCAAACCGTAATCGTCAAGTTCCCTGAAGATTTTTGTTGCAGTATTATGTCCGATGTTAAGCAGCTTGCAGGCTTCATCAATAGTCAGAAATACAACCACCTTGTTCTGCTCATCAATCCATGCGTTGC
>JAFTUP010000291.1 GCA_017466205.1 Clostridia bacterium | reverse complement strand
TGCCGAATTAGCACTGTCTGAGCCGGTAGGCGAGTATCTGCGACGCTGATTTTATTACAATTGCAACGCAGTTCCGACGTTTTCCGTTTTCAACTTTCAACTTTCAATTACGATTATCCCGACAAATTATAATTTGTTGAAATGTTAAGTTGCATTTTACTCTGCATTGTTAACAATTTGTCTATTGACATTGGTGGAAAATAAATATACAATTTAGATATACTGTTAAATAAGGTGATTGAGATGAAAAAATGTCCTGTTTGTAACGCTGTTTACAACGATGATATGCTTTTAAAATGTACAAATTGCGGAAATGACCTGATTGAAGAGCAACAGGCATATCAGGGCTATACTCCTCCGCAGAATAATTACAACAATTATCAGAATGTGCACAACGCTTATAACTCACAGTTTAAAATCTGTCCTAATTGTGGCAACCATTGTGACCCGAGAGCTGTAATCTGCGTAAAATGCGGTGTTCAGTTTGCTGATATGTATAAGGCTCCTGCTGTAGATGACAAGCCATCGGGACTTTTAAAGGTGCTTTGCTTCTTTGTTCCTGTTCTCGGATTAATTCTTTATCTTGTGAATATGAACAGCAAGCCTGTTTCGGCTAAAGCCTACGGTAAATCGGCACTTATCGGATTCATTATCGGAATTGTACTATATGTGGGAATTATTGTCCTTGGAATTTTATTCTCACTCATCGGGCTCAGCTCTGCACCGAATATTCAGGTTTATCCTGAAACGGATTTCTTCTATTCATTCTGAACAACAAAAAATTAAGTCCTTATCACTTAATTGTGATAGGGACTTTTAATTTCCTGTAAGTCTGTCTTTATTTGCTTGCCAGAAGGCATTATGCTCTGCAAAAGTTTCGGAATATTTTGCCTCATAAGGCTCAACTGTTCCTACTATAAAATAGAGATATTCTGTATCTGCAGGATCCAGTGCTGCATCAATTGATGCCATTCCCGGACTGCAAATTGGTCCTGCCATCAGCTTCGGGCATTGATATGTGTCATAATATGTTGAATAATACTCATATTCTTCAGGATAGAGATACTTTATCACACCGTCACAGTACTTTATGGTTGGGTCGCATTGTATTCTCATACCTGCCTGCAGCCTGTTGTGAATGACGGATGAAATCATATATCTTTGTTCGTCAAGCTTTGCTTCCTTTTCAATAATTGAAGCTAATGTGAGAATTTCGTGAAGATTATATCCGCTTTCCTGTACCATCATCATAAAAGTCTCATCAAATTTCTGTTTTGTGCCATTAAGGAACATTTTGATAATATCCTGAACACTTGATGTTTCGGGAATCTCATAAGTCAATGGGAAGAAATATCCCTCAAGCTCAACGCAGACATTCTCCGCACTCTGCAAATCCTCTAAAAATGGATACTGAGTCCAATCGAGCCATTGTGTGTAATTCTGACACGCTTCAACAAATTCCTCTGACGAGCAAAGTCCCTTTTCTTCCAAAAGCCAGGAAATACGAACAAGAGTATATCCCTCAGGAATTGTCACGGTAACGGTTGGTACTTGAGTTGTAGTTTCCGTAACAGGTTCTGTTGTAGGTTCTTCAAGCAATCCACCACAAGCAGTAAACAAAAATATAATCGAAAATACGAGCAATAATGAAATAAACTTCTTAAACATTATAAAACCTTTCTCTTACACACTAATACCTATATAGTATATAACAAATCCGCATAAAATACAAGACGGGAAGTGCATCCAACACTCCCCGTCTGATTTTTAGTTATTCAAGAAATTAATATTTCTTTCTTGCCACATAAGATGTGTGAAGAATATCATGAGCCTTATGGCTACCCGGCTTGCCAAGGTACTCTGTGTAAAGAGTCTTGATAGCTTCGTTTTCGTGTGACTTTCTAACTGCGTTATTTCTGTCAGCTGTGTAAAGAGCTTCTGCACGACGAGCCTTAAGATCAACGAAGTTACGAACAACAGCGTGCTGAATTGGCTGACCGCCACCGTTGATACAACCGCCCGGACAACCCATAATCTCGATAAAGAGATATTCGCTTGTACCGTTCTTAATCTGGTCCATAAGAACCTTTGCGTTCTTTGTACCTGATGCTACTGCAACCTTAATCTTCTTACCAGCTACATCGTATTCAGCTTCCTTAACACCGTCCATACCACGAACTTCTGTGAAGTCAACGTTTTCAAGTGTTTCACCTGTAAGCTTTTCAACTGCTGTACGAAGAGCAGCTTCCATAACACCGCCTGTTGCACCGAAGATTGTTGATGCACCTGTGCTTTCGCCAAATGGATTATCGAATTCTTCATCAGGAAGGTGCTTAAAGAAGATACCTGCACTTTCAATCATTCTTGCAAGCTCTCTTGTTGTAAGAGCGATATCAACATCAGGAACACCTGCTGCATTCTGGTCGTCACGCTGTGTTTCAAATTTCTTTGCTGTACAAGGCATAATACCTACAACAACCATATTCTTAGGATCCATACCCATCTTTTCAGCGTAATATGTCTTCATAACTGCACCGAACATCTGCTGTGGTGATTTACAGCTTGAAAGGTGTGGAATCTGTTCAGGATAATAGTGTTCACAGTACTTAATCCAACCCGGTGAACAAGATGTAATCATTGGAAGTGTTCCGCCATTCTGAACTCTTTCGATAAGCTCATTTGCTTCTTCCATAATTGTAAGGTCAGCAGCGAAGTCTGTGTCGAATACCTTATCAAAGCCAAGGCGACGAAGTGCTGCAACCATCTTGCCTTCAACGTTTGTACCGATGTGCATACCGAATGCTTCACCGAGAGTTGCACGGATTGAAGGAGCTGTCTGAACAATAACGAACTTTTCAGGGTCGTTGATTGCTTCAAGAACCTTATCTGTATCATCCTTTTCAACGATAGCACCTGTCGGGCAGTTTACGATACACTGACCGCAAGAAATACATGAAACATCTGCAAGGTCCTTATCAAATGCTGAGCTTACGTGTGTATCAAAACCACGAGCGTTAGCACCGATAACTGAAATACCCTGCTGGTCACAAGCTGCGATACAACGACGGCAAAGGATACACTTATTGTTGTCTCTTACCATGTGAGCTGCTGAATCGTCGAAATTGTAACGAACCATTTCGCCATCATAACGGTCTTCAATATCTACACCGAATTCCTTGCAAAGCTGCTGAAGCTCGCAAGTTCCGCTACGTACACAAGAAAGACACTTTCTGTCATGATTTGAAAGGATAAGCTCAAGAGTTAATTTTCTTGAGTGTCTGACTTTTTCTGTATTTGTGAAGATTTCCATTCCCTCATTTACAGGGAATACACAAGCAGCAACAAGGCTTCTTGCACCCTTAACTTCTACCATACACATACGGCAAGCACCAATCTGGTTGATGTCCTTAAGGTAGCAAAGTGTTGGGATTTCTATACCTGCATAACGAGCAGCTTCAAGGATAGTGCTGCCCTTTGGTACTGAGTAAGGTTTATTATTAATTTTAACGTTTACCATTATCTTGCACTCTCCTTATTTCTTAATAATTGCCTTGAACTTACATGAATCAATACATACGCCACACTTGATACACTTATTAGCGTCAATAACGTGTGGGTTCTTAACTGTACCGCTGATAGCGCCAACAGGACACTTTCTTGCACAAAGAGTACAGCCCTTACATGCGTCAGCAACGATTTCATACTTAACAAGCTTCTTACAAACGCCTGCAGGACAAGTCTTATCAACAACGTGAGCTACATATTCGTCACGGAAGAATTTAAGAGTTGCAAGAACAGGGTTTGGAGCTGTCTGACCAAGACCGCAAAGTGAATTTTCCTTGATGTAGTAGCAAAGCTCTTCAAGTTCGTCAAGGTCTTTAAGAGTTGCCTTACCGTCAGTAATCTTTTCAAGCAT
>JAFTUP010000290.1 GCA_017466205.1 Clostridia bacterium | reverse complement strand
GACTGAGGGGTAGTAAAAACGTTAATTCTTATCTCTCCCTCCGTCATTTTCTTGCGAAAATGCCACCTCCCTCGTCAGAGGGAGGCGTTCTGCGTTCTGCACTTTGCACTCTGCACTCATCCCTACAAACTCCGATTTGTTTACTCGATTACTTTGTAACCCTTGTCTTCAACTGCTTTTTTGAGAGTTGCGACACCTAAATCTGCATCAAGAGTTACAACTGCTGTGCCGTCTTTATGGCTTACGATTGCTTCTCTTACCTCTGCAAACTCTTCAAGAGTTTTCTTGACATTTGCCTCGCAATGCGGACACATCATACCTTCAATTTTCATTGTGATTTCCATTGGTTTTTTCTCCTTTACCTTTGATTTTACTTTTTTATCTTTTGAGCTGTTGCGAATATCCTTGAAATTAAGTCGCAAAGCATTTGATACTACACAGAACGAGGAAAGACTCATTGCAGCTGCACCGAACATTGGGTTCAGTTCCCATCCGAAGATGTTTATGAAAACACCTGCAGCAAGCGGAATTCCGATAGCATTATAGAAAAATGCCCAGAAAAGGTTTTCGTGTATATTTTTAAGTGTTGCACGACTGAGTCTGATTGCAGCAGGAACATCCAGAAGTCTGCTTTTCATAAGCACAACATCCGCTGAATCAATGGCAATATCCGTACCTGCACCAATGGCTATACCCATATCTGCTCTTGTGAGTGCCGGTGCATCGTTTATTCCGTCACCTACCATTATGACTTTACCTTTGTCTTTGAGTCTGCGAATGACTTTTTCTTTACCGTCAGGAAGTACGCCTGCAATAACCTCATCAACACCTGCCTGTTTGCCTATTGCACCGGCAGTTTTTTCATTGTCACCTGTAAGCATAACGACTTTTATGCCCATATTCTGCAATTCTTTAATTGCCTGTGGACTATCTTCTTTAATAACATCGGCAACTGCAATAATACCAAGAAGTTTTTCGTTGTCTGCAAAGAAAAGAGGTGTTTTGCCACTATCAGCAAGATTTTCTGCTGTTTTTATGGTTGTATTGTCAACAAGTATCTTCTCTTTGATGAATTTAAGACTACCACCGTAAACTGTTTTTCCCTTCAATTCTGCAGTAACACCATTTCCTGAAAGTGCTTTGAAATTCTGCATATCAACTGCAGAAATATTCAATTCATTACCTTTTTCAACAATAGCCTTTGCAAGAGGATGCTCACTTTTTATTTCAAGAGAATAAGCAATACTGATTAACTCATTTTCTGTTAAATTGATCGGAATAATGTCAGTAACCTTTGGCTGTCCCTTTGTTATTGTTCCTGTTTTATCAAGAACTGCTATATTAGCCTTGCCCGTTTCCTCAAGAGAAACAGCAGTTTTGAAAAGAATTCCGTTTTTAGCACCCACACCGTTACCAACCATAATAGCAACTGGTGTTGCAAGTCCCAATGCACAAGGACAGCTTATTACAAGAACGGAAATTCCGCGGGCAAGAGCATATCCGAAGCCTTGTCCTGATATAAGCCACACGATAATTGTAATTACTGCAATTGTGATTACAACAGGAACAAATACACCTGAAACCTTATCGGCAATTTTAGCAATAGGCGCTTTTGTTGCAGCTGCATCACTTACCATTTTGATAATCTGCGAAAGAGTCGTGTCCTCGCCTACTCGCAAAGCTTCACACTTAATAAATCCCGATTGATTTATTGTACCACCTGAAACTCTGTCACCTGATGATTTATCAACAGGAATGCTCTCGCCTGTAAGTGCTGACTCGTCAACCGCAGTTGTTCCGTCGATTATGACACCGTCAACGGAAATCTGTTCACCGGGACGGACTACGAAAATGTCACCTTTTTGCACTTGTTCAACAGGAATTTCTGTTTCCACACCATCTTTGAGAACTGTTGCAGTTTTTGGTGCTAAATTCATAAGAGATTTAAGTGCATTTGTTGTTTTGCCCTTGGAGCGTGCTTCAAGCATCTTACCAACAGTGATGAGCGTTAAAATCATAGCTGCTGACTCGAAATAGAAGTCGTGAAGATAATGGTGAGCCATTTCTATGTTGGGTGTCATTTTAAATAATACATAAGTGCTGTATATAAAGGATGCACCTGAACCCAACGCTACAAGAGTATCCATATTTGGTGACTTGTGCAGAAGGCCTTTAAATCCGTTTATAAAGAATTTTTGGTTAATTACCATTACAATAGCAGTTAAGAGCAACTGTAAAAGTCCGATTGCAAGCGGATTTGATGATAATATTTCAGGCAACCACCAACCCCACATAACGTGTCCCATTGAAATGTACATCAGTACAATTAAAAAGCCCAATGATGCAACAAGTCGTTTTTTAAGTTTTGGTGTTTCGGTATCTTTAAGTTCATCATCATTCGCTTTTGCCGGTGTATTTTTGCTGTCTTTGAGTGTTGCACCATAACCTGCTTCAGTTACTGCAGAAATAATTTTCTGTGGGGCTGCAGAGCCTTCTACACCCATTGAATTTGTAAGAAGACTTACGGAACAGGAAGTGACATCCTCCACAGCATTAACTGCTTTTTCAACTCGTGCAACACAAGCAGCACAGCTCATACCCGTCACATTATATTGAGTCATAGCTTCACCTACTTCATAAGTTTTTGTAATGTTGACAACAAATCATCAACAGTTTCTGTTTTTCCTGCCTTTATATCGTCTGCAACGCAGGTCTTAATATGATTTGAAAGCAATTCCTTGTTGAATGAATTCAGTGCAGCATTAACAGCTGACACCTGTACTATTATGTCCGTACAATAGGCATTTTTCTCAACCATACCTTTTATTCCACGAATTTGTCCCTCAATACGGTTAAGACGGTTAATCAATGCCTTGTATTCTTCTTCACTACGGACTTTTGTCTTACAACATTCACAAGTATTACTCATAAAATCACTTCCTTTATGGCCTTATTATATACCCCCATAGGGTATATGTCAAGAACAAAAAATGTCATTTCAGATTTTTTCTCCGAAATGACACTAAAGTCTTATTTCTTTATATAGTCTACAACTGCTTTTGCAGTACATTCAGGCAAATCAATCTCCACAGAAGCCTCCACCATATTCTCAAGATAATGTGCATCTGAATTGCGAAAGTGCTTCATACCTTTTAGGAGTTCGTGTTTTTCCTCATACTGGGGGATATATGCTTTGTGGGTAAACTCTGCTGCAGTAAAATTCATTTCAGGATACATAAATCCCAATACTGAAAGAACTGAATATGATGCGCGGTCAAGGTGTGCAGGAAAAACAACACCATCATAACGAGTAACCTCATTCACAACATCATCAATACTTATTCCCGAAGCAGTTGTCAGGAGAAGCTCCTCTTTGCCGAGAATTTGGTCAGTATGGTCCATTATGTACTGATTTCCAAAAATGCTTTCATCATTCATTATCGGTGGCATTGTGGATTTAACATATTCTGAAAATTCCAATGCTTTGTCAATTGTTGGGAAAAGGCAAACTGTATGAATTTCTTCTGATGTGCAAAGCTCCATTCCGGGCACAACTGTAATTCCCGCCTCCTCACCTGCTTTGATGGCAGCAGGACAATTAAGACAGGAGTTGTGGTCTGTGAGTGCGATAATGTCATAGCCCATAAGCTTTGCCATATTCACAAGGTTGTATGGAGTCATATCATTATCACCACATGGAGAAAGGCAGGAATGCAGATGAAAATCATACTTTAAAATCATAAGATTTCACCTAATTTGTTTGCCAGAGTGTAAGCATTTTCTTCTGATGAAAGGACACAGATGTCCTGAAGCTTTGCCTTTTCAAGAGCATCCTTATCAAGGGTTGAGTTTTCGCAAAGCACGATACAAGCACAGTCGGCAAGAAATGCCACGGCAATTGCATTGATGTTTCCCATTACTGTAAACCAGCAATCACCGCTCTGAGCTCTGCCCATAACCCAGCTGAGCAAATCTCCGCAGTAGCCGCCTGTGATTTCTCTATCCGAGTCACCCTCAACCAGTATTTTAAAATTTAATTTTTCACAAATTTCTTTTACTGTCATTATTATTCTTCCTTGTTTGATTTTGAGCGGAACGGCTTTGGAATAAAGTTTTCTGCACCCTCACGATTTTTCATATTGAATATACAGTCTTCAATATCAGCCTTTCCGATTACAACATCCTCTGCAAAGCAATGGCAGGACGGTGAACCGCACATACCGCAGTCAAGTCCCGGTAAAGTCTGCTCCAGCTCCTTGATTTCGCTCATTTTCTGCATAGCCTCAAAAACATTGTCAGCCAATTTCCAAGGTGATGCTTCAAGAGGCTTTTCCCAATACATTTCTTTTGGAATTGACTCATATTCAAGGTGATTACAGGAAACAGGCATATATTTGCGAAGTCTTTGAAGTCGTGCTTTTGCAACAAAAGGATTTTCAACGGTCAAAGGTCCTCCGACACAACCGCCTGAGCAAGCATTAAGCTCGATAAATTCAAGGTCATTGAGCTTTTCATCCTCTAATTCTTCAAGCACCTTGATAACATTTTCAATACCGTCGGCCGCTAAATATCTGTCCTTTAAAAGTGCCGCTGACTCACCGCCTGATGAAGCCCAGCTTACACCGATAATTCCCGAGCCGCTCAGACCTTCGGGTTCAATAATTTTATCCATCTGCCCCACGAGAACAGGATAAATATCCTTAATGGCAAGGACACCGTTTATGTATGATTTACCGTTACAAATCGGCTGCTTAATGGAGGAAATTTTTGCAGTACAAGGTGTAATGAAGAACACACCGATATCCTCATCATCAAGACCTGTTTCCTCACGGGCTTTAATTCTTGCAAGTCGGGCAGCCTCTTCCATTGGTGCGTTCAAATCAAGAACATTTTCTATAAGATTCGGGAAACGGACTCTGATAAGACGGACCACAGCAGGACAAGCAGAGGAGATAAGAGGCTTTTTAGTCTTATTCATCGAAAGAATAAGACGTGTTGCCTCGCTGACAAGCTCTGCACCCTTTGAAACCTCAAAAACATCATCAAAGCCCAGCCTTTTAAGCCCTGTCAATACATAGTCTGTATCGTCAAGGTTGTTAAACTGACCGTAAAGTGACGGTGCAGGTACCGCTATTCTGTATTTATAATCTAAAATTTCATTCAAAGAATATTTTTCAGCATATTTTGCGTGATACGGACAAATTCTTATACATTCACCACAGTCAACGCACCGCTCCGAAATAATATATGCTTTTCCGTTACGGACTCTGATAGCATTTGTAGGACAACGCTTTAAACAGCTTACACAGCCCTTACACTTATCTGCATCAAGTCGCACAGAATGGAAATATGTTTCGTTCATTTCTATTACTCCAGTCAAATCGATACCTATTTGCCTCCCTCTGACGAGGGAGGTGGATTTTGCGAAGCAAAAGACGGAGGGAGAGATTGCTGAAAAAAATTTACATATCATTATTTGTGCAAAATCCGTCTCTCCCTCAGTCACTTCGTGCCAGCTCCCTCGTCAGAGGGAGCCGAATACAGGTTCTGCTTTATATTAAAAATTTATGATGTAAACACCTTTAAATACATTGTCGTACCAACACCGACGGTTGAATCAATTTTCATTTCGTCGGTGTATTTTTTAATATTGGGAAGTCCCATACCTGCACCGAATCCCAGTGAACGCACATTATCAGGTGCAGTTGAATAGCCTTCTTTCATAGCAAGAGCAACATCAGGGATACCGGGACCCTCATCAGTAAGCACCATATCAATGCATTCAGGAGAAATTTCAACATCAATTTCACCACCGCCTGCGTGAATAACAAGGTTGATTTCCGCTTCATAAAGTGCAATAACAACCTTTCTCACTATTTCAGGGTTAAAGCCTAAATCCTTAAGAGTTCTTTTAACTGAGCCTGAAGCCTCTCCTGCACGAGTGAAATCGTCACCCGGAACATCAAAGTGAAGTTTCAAGTTGCTCATTTCATTGCGCCTCCTCGAAGACCTTTTTCATAAAGCATTCCACAGGATGCAAACATTGCCTGCTTTGTTGTCATAAGAACAATATCTCTGTCCTTTGCCAAATCAATAATGCCCTGGTCAGGCTGTTTACCGCGGACAAAAACAATACACTGCATATCCATCATTTCAGCAGTTCTTACAACCTGAGGATTAACAAGTCCTGAAAGAAGCACTGCCTGTTCCTTAACATAAGCCAGAACATCACTCATCATATCACTTCCGCATGCTGTGAAAACATCACGGTCCATAAATTCCTCACCGCAGATAACCTCTGCATCAAGAATTTCTTTAATTTCATATACTTTCATTTTGTTTTCCTCCCGACATCTGTCAGTTTATTCTTTAATTATACACCAAAATAAAAGGCTTGACAATGAGCCACTTTACCGAATTATATTCACATTATTTGTGAAAAAGGACAGAAAAAATAAAAGCAGACTGATAAATCGGAGGTTATCGAACACATTTCGTAGGGGCTGGCGTCCTCGACAGCCCTAACCAAGTGAACATATAAACCAACAAAGGGTCGTCGAGGACGCCGACCCCTACGGATTCCCCCCCCGACAAATTATAATTTGAAAATGTTTGAAATTAACAAAACACCCGATGAACGAGTGTTCATTAGGTGTCGGTTTATTTATTCAGTTTCGGATTATCAGTTCTGCCTAAAATATAATCTGTAGATACATTATAAAAATTTGCAAGAAAAATTAGGTGTTCAATGGGAATGTTCTGAAATCCTCTTTCGTATCGCGAATACACTGTTTGCTGAATACCAAGAAGCTCGGCAATCTGTACTTGTTTCATATCTTTGTCTTCTCGTAAATCTTTTAATCGTTGAAAATACATACAATCTACTCCATAATACTTATTGGTACTATTGACTTTACCATAATTTTATGATATAGTTCTTAAATAGAACCTATAAGTTCTAAAAGGAGACGTGAAATACTGTGAAAAACACAATTAAACAGCTATATATGGGACAGCTTGAACCAAAAAATGTTTTGGGAAATGGCAATATTGAAATGAGAAGAATTGAAATATTGATAGAAAATAATTATAACAGATTAAAAAATAATCTTGATGAAGAAACAAGAGTAATATTGGAAAAATATAGTCAAAGCATAGATGAATACATTGCTTTAATCAGTGAACAAGCTTTTTATGATGGTTTTTGCTTAGGTATGAGAATTTTGTCAGAAGCAATAGGTGGTGCAGAACAAGTATTGCAATAGTTGTTGGTACACCTGAGGTGTTTACCCGATAAATCGGAGTTTATCGACGAAGTGTAAAATGTAAAACGGAAAGTGTAAAATGAAGGGTCTGCGACGCTGATTTTATTACAATTGCAACGCAGTTCCGACGTTTTCCGTTTTCAACTTTCAACTTTCAATTACGATTATCCCGACAAATTATAATTTGTATATCTGGAGAAATGAAAACATTACGAAAAAAGGCACTACCCTTTCGGATAGTGCCTGATTTATTACTTTTTATCGGAAATTAGCCGATTGTGTAAGTCATCTTGTTTGTAGCTTTACCCTGACCGTTGATTGTAACGAGAAGCTTAAGAGACATCTTTGCTGAGAAACCATAGTTGATTTCAAGTGACTTGAGGTTATCGCCATCAACAACTGCTGTAAGAGTAACGTCTGTGTACTGAATATCAGTGCTTGAAACCTTAATAGCTGTTGTAAGGCCTGCAATGCCGTCAACAACTTCCTGATGTGTGAAGAAGTCATTTGTTGCACGGCTGAAAGCGTTCTTGCCATCCTTCTGAGGATTTGAGAAGTTGCCAAGCTTAACAACATACTTGTTACCGTTAGCTGTTGCTTCCTTAATGTCAGCTGCTGTAAGAGACATTGCTTTAAGTGCATAGTCTTTCTTCATGTCTTCAGGAATCTGACCGTTCTTAACTGCACCTTCCTTATTACCGATTCCGAGGAATCCGCCAACAACTGTGTCAAGAGATGCATTTTCGTCAATACCCTTGATAAATGAGTTAAGTGTATCTGTTGCATTACCAACGTCGATAGCACCGTCCGGTGTGTAGCCACATACACGGCTCCACTTGTAGCTCTTCTTTGCAGCAGCAGCTGTCCACTTATTGAACATTTCGTGAGCATTTGCCTTTGAGAAAGCAGTACCTGCAGCAGCATCATCACCTGCAGCAGCATTGTCGCCTGTTGTAGCATCGTCACCTGTTGTAGCGTCTTCGCCTGCTGTTGCATCGTCACCTGTTGTAGCATCTTCGCCTGCTGTTGCGTCATCACCTGCAGTTAAATCGTCACCTGCAGCTGTGCTGTCATCTGCAGGAGTGTCAACTGCTGTGCCGCCCTGCTGAACATTCTGTCCTGCTGCTTCAATAGCCTTTTCAGCTGTTGACTTACCGAGTGTAACAACACCGAATGTAAGCACGAAAGCGAGAAGAACTGCTACGAACTTAATGAAATTCTGTGAATTTTTTTCTTTTTTCATTGCCTTTACTTCTGCCTGTTCAGGAGTTAAAGGTGTCTTATTTTTAGCCATAATTGAAATCTCCTTTCAAAATTAAGCAAAGTTAGAATATGTACATTCCATCTTGCCTGCACCGTTACCATCAACATTCATTGTCAAAGCCTTGAGCTTGAGTGAGTTAACTGTCATTGTGTAAGACATCTTAACGCTCTTAAGTGTGTTGTTTTCAACAACAGCAGTAACAACAATTGCTGTGTAATCAACATCAAGAGCATTGATTGTAACAAGGTTGCCGAGTGAACCGAGAGCATCTGAAACACCTGTTGCAACTTCATCTTTAGTAATAAAGTCGTTTGTTACATGGTGGAGAGCATTCTTGCCATCCTTCTGTGGAGACTTACAAGCGTTAAGCTGAATTGTATATGTATTGCCTGAAACATTCATACCCTTGATGTCGCTTTCTGTTAATGCAAATGCCTTTAACAGATATTTCTCAGGCATTTTATCTCCCGGAACGCCCTTTGTAACAGTGTTTTCCCAAGAAGGATCACTTTCCTTACCTGTAACACCAAGGAAGTTACCAACAACTGAATCAAGAGTTGCGTTTTCATCAACCATGTGAATAACCTTGTTGAGAGTATCTGTTGCATTACCAACATCAAGTTCTTTTGTGAACCAGCATTTTCTTGTCCACTTGTAGCTCTGCTTTGCAGCCTTTGCTGTTGCAGCGTTAAGAAGCTTTGCAACATCAGCCTTTGACATTTCAGCAGCTGCACCTGCGTTTTCGCCGCCTGCGTTTTCACCGCCTGCAGTTGCATCTTCGCCTGCAGTTGCGTCTTCACCTGCGAGAGTTTCATCCTCACCGCCAACGAGAACTTCATCGTCTGTGATAGGAGCATCAACGCTGCCTGAATTTTCGTCTGAGCTTGTTGAACCACCGTTGTTAACAACAGTGTTTACTGCAGTTCCTGTACCAACCTGAGGTGCAGTAAATGCAATTACAATGAGTGACCAAGCAATAACAACTGCAAGGAACACTGCTAATGCCTTTGTGAATGTTCCGAAGAAAAGCTTGCAGTTTGCGGACTTTTTGTCCATCTTTGCCTGGATTTCTTCAGGTGTGTAATTCTTTTTAGCCATAATGGGGCTCCCCTTTCAATATTATACATACTAAATTTACAACAAAATTGTAAAAAAGTCAACATTTTTATTACTTTTTTATTATCTTTTTGTAAACACTGCTTATTGGCAGACCTACTACATTAAAATAATCACCGCAAATTCCGCGGATAAACTTTGAAGCAAGCCCCTGAATTCCGTAAGCACCTGCTTTATCATAAGGCTCGTTTGTGCTGATATATTCGTTAATTTCTTCTTCAGTAAGTGGATAAAACTCAACCTTTGTTTCTTCGGCAAAAGAAAGTGATGTTCCGTTACCTACTGCACATACTCCTGTGAAAACAGAATGTACTCTGCCTGAAAGACTTTTTATCATATTGTAGGCATCATCTCTGTCCCTTGGTTTTCCTAAAATTTTATCATCAAGAACAACTATTGTATCTGCACCAAGCACAGTTTCGTCATCAGCTCTCGGCACAGCCATAGCCTTTCTTGCAGCAAGGAAAACAACAGCATCCTCAGGCCTTGTACCCTCGGGAATTGTTTCGTCTGCGTCGGCAACTCTTACAGTAAAATCTATGCCGGCATTTTTAAGTATTTCACTTCTTCTCGGTGATTTTGATGCAAGAACTAATTTCATATTTTACCCTCATTTTTAAGCTGATTGATTTTGAGCACCATTGTCTGGGTTTTGCTGTCAGGCAGCTCACCATTCATAACCATTTCCACTGCTTTTTCAAGAGGAATTTTATAAACCTCTAAAAATTCGTCTTCATCGGGACTCTGTTCACCGAATTCCAACTCGGTTGCAAGGTACATATATATGATTTCACCACAATATCCCGGTGTGGGATAAAGCTTTCCGAGACTCGTATATTTATTTGCAACTGCACCCGTTTCTTCTTTAAGCTCACGCTTACCTGCTTCAAACGGGTCTTCGCCTTTTTCAAGCTTTCCTGCCGGAAGCTCGGTTACAATTTCCATATACGGATAACGGAACTGCTTTACGAAATAAAGATTATATTCATCGTCAAGCGGTGCTACGCACACGCCACCGTTATGCTCAACAATTTCTCTCTTGGCAGTTGTACCGTTTGGAAGAAGTGCATCGTCAACACGAAGATTTATGATTTTGCCTTGAAATTTATATTCATAACTTATCTGCTTTTCTGTTAAATCCATATTACTCACCATATTTTTTAACTAATTCTTTGTAGTGTCTGCCTTTCTCCTCAAAATTCTTATACTCATTATAGCTTGATGCAGCAGGTGACAAAATGCAGACACCGTCTTTTTTAGTGTTTCCATAAGCAGATTTTACTGCTTCTTCAAGATTTTCTGCTTTAATCAGAGTTTTTTGTGTGCCGGTTGAGAGCATCATATCAATGATTTTATGACCTGTGGTTTTTGTACCGATAATCACACTTAAATTACTGTTTTCAAGGTCAACTGCAAAGTCAGTATAGTCAATTCCTCTGTCTTTACCACCGATAATAAGTGTATTTGCATTAATTGCATTGACAGCACACATAACTGCGTGAGGAATTGTGGCAATACAATCGTTATAAAAAGTTATACTATTATATATACCAATATTTTCCATTCTATGCTCAATGCCCTCATAATCGTCAATGGCTTTCTTAGCATTCTCAGCAGTTACACCGAATTTTGATGCTGCAGTAAAGGCATAAAGCACATCGTGGCGATTATGCTCGCCTGCCAAATGAATGTTATTGATTTCAAACGGTAATTCTGCATCTTTGCTCACAGCAATTGCATTTGATTTTACTGTATTCAAATCAAGATAAGGTGTCAAACCCTGTGTACCGTTATATATAAACGTATCATTTTCATTCTGGTGCTTTACAATATTCAGCTTTGCATTAACATATCCTGTCATTCCGCCTTTGTAATGCTCAAGATGTTCCTCATAAATATTTGTAAGAATTGAAACATTCGGTGAGCTTCTTGTAAATTCAAGCTGATGTGAGGACATTTCAATAACTGCAACCTTATCCGCAGTCATTTCCTCAATGTAATCAAGAACAGGAAGTCCCATATTACCCATAAGCTCGCAATCAACACCGCCCGCACAGAGCATTTTGTAAGTGAGAGTTGAGGTTGTTGTTTTACCCTTTGAGCCTGTTACACCGATTTTCTTGCAAGGTGCGTATTTCACAAACAAATCTGTCTGACAAGTAACATAGGTATTCTCAGGAACATCCACATTCACAAAGGAAATTCCCGGACTTTTCATTACAACATCGAACTTGCCTATATGAGAAAGATAATCCTCACCACAGTAGTACTCAACGAAATCATCATCAATTTTCTGTTCTCTTCCGTCACCTATGCCAAGTATTTTTTCAGGCAAATATTTTCTTATGTAATTATATGTGCTTCTGCCTTCTCGACCAAAGCCTAAAATCAGCACACTTTTATCTTTTAAAAATTCAATTATTGGTGGGAACATTCTGACCACTCCTTTTTTTGCATACACATTTATTATACAAGCCGAGTAATAAAAAATCAACAGAAAAAGGTCTTTTGGATGTACAATTCGTAATGCGTAATTTGTAATGTCAGGTTCACACACAAATCGGAGTTTATCGAATTAATCCCCCCTTCCGTCACTCGCTATGCTCGTGCCACCTTCCCCTCCAGGGGGAAGGCCAATTGGGCTCCCCACTTGATGGGGAGCTGTCACCGTAAGGTGACTGAGGGGCCCGACAAATTATAGTTTTTATGATGATTTTATTTAAAGAAAATATATTAAAAAAACTTATAAAAACATAGTTGCATTGTTTGTTCAATTATGCTATAATTTCTTTAAAGTGTTGAAAAATTCTATTTATTTTTCACATAATAAGGCTGTTTTACAGTCACTAATATCGCATCTTAGGAAAGGGAGGCATGCTTTTATGAAAGCTTATACCTCAAATAACATCAGAAATATTGCTGTGCTCGGTCACGGCGGAAAAGGAAAAACCACTCTTTGTGAAGCAATGCTCTATTTAGCAGGTGCTACTGACAGACTCGGTAAGGTTGCTGACGGAAATACAGTTCTTGACTTCGACGCTGAAGAAAAGAGAAAGAAGTCATCAGTTTCCTCTGCTATGGCTGCTATTGAATGGGACAACACAAAGTTAAATATTATTGACGCTCCCGGTCTTTTCGACTTTGAGAACGGTTCTGCTGAAGCAGTTCGTGCTGCTGAAGCTGTTCTTATCGTTACAAGTGCAGGCTCAGGCGTTGACGTTGGTACAGAAAAGGCGTTTAAGGCTGCTGAAAAGAGAGGTCTTGCAAAGTTCTTTGCTATTACAAAGACTGACTCTGACCACAGAAGCTTCTATAAGACTTTTGAAGCTTTAAAGGAAGTTTACGGTAACAAGCTTTGTCCTACAATCATTCCTTATATGGAGGGTAATATTACTAAATCTTATGTCAACCTTATGACAGGTATGGCTTATGAATATGACGAAAACGGTAAGGCAACTAAGGTTCCTATGCCTAATGACCCTGTGATTGAAGAAATGACCTCAGCATTTATGGAAGCTGTTGCTACTACTGACGATGAGCTTATGGAAAAGTTCTTCGAGGGTGAAACATTTACTCCTGACGAAATCCTTAAGGGTCTTTGCACAGGTATTTTTGACGGTTCAATTTATCCTGTATATGCTGTTGCAGGTCTTACCTGTGCAGGTGTTGACCAGCTTCTTTATAACCTTGCATGGTCAGTTCCGGGTGCTTACGGTTATGCAGGCGAAACAGCAAAGAACGAAGCAGGCGAAGACGTTGTTCTTCCTTGTGACATTAACGGACCTCTTGCTGCGGTTTGCTTCAAAACTGTTGCTGACCCGTTCGTAGGTAAGATGTCATTCTTCAAGGTAGTTTCAGGTAAGCTTTCAGGTGAAACTGTAGCTTATAATGTTCGCACAGGCGAAACTGAAAAAATGGGTAAAATCGTTACTGTTAAGGGCGGCAAGCAGGAAGACGCTAAAGAAATCATCGCCGGTGATATTGGTGTTGTTACAAAGCTTGCAGGCGTTAAAACAGGTGACACACTCTGCGACCCTAAAAATATTGTAATTCTTGACGGTGTTGATTGTCCTAAGCCTTGTCTTTCAATGGCTGTTAATGTTCGCAAAAAGGGTGAAGAAGAAAAGGTTGCTCAGGGACTCTTCAGACTTATGGAAGAAGACCCGTCAATCTCTTTCACAATCAATAAGGAGACTAAAGAACAGGTACTTTCAGGTCTTGGTGAACAGCACCTTGATGTTATTATTTCAAAGCTCAAGAACAAGTTTGGTGTTGAGGTTGATTTGAGCGTACCTAAGGTTGCTTACAGAGAAACAATCCGCAAATCTGCTGAAGCACAGGGTAAACACAAGAAGCAGTCAGGCGGTCACGGTCAGTTCGGTGACGTACATATCCGTTTTGAGCCTTGCGACAGCGATGATTTGATTTTTGCTGAAGAAGTTTTCGGTGGTGCAGTTCCAAAGAATTTCTTCCCTGCTGTTGAAAAGGGACTTCGCGATTGCGTTCTTAAGGGCGTTCTTGCAGGTTATCCGATGGTTGGCGTTAAGGCTACTCTTTATGATGGTTCTTACCACCCTGTTGACTCATCAGAAATGGCATTCAAGATGGCAGCTTCTTTAGCTTACAAGGCAGGTATTCCAAAGGCTGACCCAACAATCCTTGAGCCTGTTGGTACTCTCGTAGCTCGTATGCCTGATGATAACCTTGGTGATATTATGGGCGACATCACAAAACGTCGTGGTAGAGTTCTTGGTATGGGACCTGCTGACGAACCAAAGATGCAGGAGCTTACAGCTGAAGTTCCTATGGCTGAAATGGGTGACTTTACAACAGTTCTCCGTTCAGTAACTGCAGGTCGTGGTTCATTCTCATTCGAGTTCACTCGTTATGAACAGGCACCACAGAACATCGTTGAAAAGGTTATTGCTGAAGCAAAAGTTGACGAAGAATAAAGACAAAAAGACGGTCGAAAGACCGTCTTTTTAATGTAAAGTTGAAAATGGAAAGTGGAAAGCAAAGGTGAGGATTTTATTCCTCGCCTTGTTTTTACTCATATAATGCCTGAAAAATAAATTTGGTCGCAAACATAATACCTTTAATAAAAGCATTCTTTTCTGAAATACTATTCAGCTCTGATACAGCATCATCATATTCTTCAAGTTTTTCTATCTGCTTTTCGTCAAGAATTGACCGAAAGCTCTCCTCTTTTTCTACAAAACGACTTATTGCTGTTTTTTCTTTTTTATCCTTTTTTAATGAAATTTCATTCACATAATTATACCATAAATTTTCTAAATCTTTTTGCATATTTACCACCTCAATTTATATTATAGAGTTTATGACTCTAAAAGTCAATAGAGTTTATAACTCTATGTTACAATTTTTACGAGGTGATTGTTATGAAATACAATGAATGTATTCGTTTTTTGCGTGAAGATGCAGATAAAACACAAACTGAAATTGCTTCTATATTGCAAATCGGGCAACGAACATATTGTGATTATGAAAGCGGTAAAACCAGAATTCCTGTTGATAGTCTGATTATACTTGCAAAATATTATAATGTTGATATGAATTTTATATGTGGAGTAAGTAATGTAAAAGAAGAATTCCCAAAAAAGTAAAACAAAAAAATTTGGCGAGGAGTAAAATCCTCGCCTTTGTTGTGATATAAGATGTTCGATAAATTATAATTTGTCGGGCTCTTTTACGGGTGTCGATACTCGGCTCCCCTTGTCAGGGGAGCTGTCAACGAAGTTGACTGAGGGGTAGTAAAAACGTTAATTCTTATCTCTCCCTCCGTCATTTTCTTGCGAAAATGCCACCTCCCTCGTCAGAGGGAGGCGTTCTGCGTTCTGCACTTTGCACTCTGCACTCATCCCTACAAACTCCGATTTGTT
>JAFTUP010000289.1 GCA_017466205.1 Clostridia bacterium | reverse complement strand
TGTGACCGTCATAACTGTTATAAGCTTACAGGCAGAAGCAAGAATGTTATTGTTACTAAAAACGGTAAAAACATTTTCCCTGAAGAGGTTGAGCTTTATCTCAATACAAATCCTATTATTGAGGAAAGTATTGTTTATGCTGAGGATGATGATGACGAAACACTTGTCAGTGCTATGATTTATCCTAACTATGAGCAGATTAAAAACAACCTCAAGCGACAGGAAATTACAAAGGAAGATGTTGAAAGAACTGTTGATGAGGCAGTTAAGGATGTAAATAAAAAGCTTCCTAAATATAAGAAAATCAGAAGCTTTGACATTAGTGAAGAGGAATTTGAAAAAACAACAACAAAGAAAATCAAGCGTCAGGCAAATATTGAAAAGAGAAAGAATAAGGCTAAGAATAAGAAAAAAACAGAGGAATAATCAAAATGATTTTAGGTCACGATAATAACGAAAACTATTCAAACGGACTTTCAGTAATGGCTGTTATGGCATCGCCCAGAAAGACCGGATATACAGCAAAGCTTTTGGGAAGTCTTTTGCGTGAATTCCCAAAGGGAACAAGTATTGAAGTAGTTAATCTTTATGAGCTTAATCCAACTCCTTGCAACGCTTGCGGATATTGTAAGGCAGGTAACGGTTGCTCAAAAAAGGACCTTGAGGACTTTTTCAAAAAATTTGAAACGACTGATATTATAGTTTTCGCAACACCGATTTACTTTATGGGTGTTCCGGCTCCCTTTAAAGCACTTATTGACAGGTTTCAGCGTTATTATGAGGCTCGTTTCCGCAGAAATATGCAAAAGCCTATTGAGAAGCATCGTAAGGCAGTGCTTATTGTAACAAGCGGTGCTGACGGAGAAATCGGCTATGAAGTTATTAAGCATCAGCTTTTACAGGCATTTTCAGTACTCAACATAGAGCTTTGCGGTGTGACACTGGCAAAAAATACTGATAAATGCGGTGTTGACAATACTGACGTTGAACGTGCAAGAGCATTATATTGGAAGGTGAGATAAATGGCAGTAATTAAAGTTAATCTTGAAAATTTTTCACAGGAAGTTTTAAAATCAGACAAGCCTGTGTTGCTCGATATGTATGCTGATTGGTGCGGTCCTTGTATGATGATGGCACCTGAAATTGAAGCATATTCAGAGGAAACAGATAAAGTAAAAGTATGTAAACTTGATGTTGATGAGGCGACAGATTTGGCACTTACTTACGGAGTAATGAGTATTCCGACAGTGCTTCTCATTGAAAACGGAAAAGAAGTAAAACGCTTTGTAGGTGCAAAGGAAAAACACCAGATAGCAGAATTTGTTGGTGAATAAGAAAAAGTCCCGAGGAAAAATCCTTGGGACTTTTTAGTAAATAATGTGGGAATTGCGTTGCAATCATAAAAGTTGATAATGAAAAATGTTTTCCATTTTCCACTTATTTTACTGTTACTTTAACAATCTCACCGATATAAACTCTGTGAAAGTCGTTATTTGCGTAGTTGTTCATAATTGTTTCATCAAGGAATCCGTCAGGCTTCATATCCTGATAAGCCAATTTTTTTAGCACTACATTAACTTTTGCTTGTTCAAAGCCTACAGCATTTTCCATATCAATTGGTGTAAATCCTGTTTCTGCTATTTTATCAATATCACGACCTGATTTGCTTCCGCAGATGCCGAGTTCTTTTTTGTATTCACCACCGAAGAATGAAAGTGAAAAGTAGTCATTCTTTTCCATAAATTCATAAGTGTAACGTTGCGGTCTTACAAATACAAAGCACACATCCTTATTCCAAAGCTCTCCGATTCCGCCCCAGCTTACCGTCATTGTATTGAAATCTTCGGCAGTACCTGCTGTCAGCAATGCCCAGTCGTTACTGATCATTTTAACGAAATTGTCCTTTAATTCTCTTATGTTTATTTCTTTTTGCATAGTAATCATTCCTTATATAGTGTTACATTAATTATATACCTTTGAAACCTAAAATACAACTAAAAACACGAGATAAATGGCAAATATGTGGAAAATGTTGAAAAACTTTGTGAATCTTCACAAAAATACAACATAAAGTTTGTATAGTTATTTTTATTCTATATCTTTCCTAAAAAATATTTTTGTGATAATATAATAAGGCTAATTTGATGTCGTGTGTGAAACGACGGTTTGAAGGATGTAGGAAAATGGAATTCAGTGAAAGATTAAAGTATTTAAGATGTGCTAAAATCCCGACAATAACACAAAAGGATTTGGCAAATGCTCTCGGTGTTACCCAGAGAAAAATTTCTTTTATGGAAACAGGCACAACTGAGCCTTCCTTAAAGGACATTAAGGCACTTTGCAAATATTTCAATGTGTCAGCAGATTTCCTTTTAGGGTTACCAAAGAATATGAATTATCCGGAGTAATTTATGACGAAAAAAGAACGGGCAAGACTTATAGTTGACGAACTTAAAAAGGAATATCCTGATGCTGTTTGTTCTCTTGTGGCAGAAAATCCTTTTGAATTGCTTGTGGCAACAAGACTTTCTGCACAATGTACGGATGCAAGGGTAAATCTTGTAACTCCTGCACTTTTCGAGAAATACAGAACGCTTGATGATTATGTGAATGCTGATGTCAAAGATATTGAGGAGATAATTCATTCATGCGGCTTTTATCACGGGAAAGCAAGAGATATTATCGAAATGGCAAGAGGAGTACGGGACAGATTTAACGGAGTTGTTCCCGATAATATTGAGGATTTGACATCATTACAGGGCGTTGGACGTAAAACCGCAAATTTGATTGTTGGTGATGTTTACGGTAAACCTGCAGTTGTGGCTGATACTCATTTAATAAGACTCACTAACAGAATGGGGCTTGTAAGTACAAAAGACCCTAAAAAGGTGGAAATGGAACTTAAAAAAATCTTACCACCTGAAGAAAGTAACGACTTTTGTCACCGTGCAGTGCTTCACGGCAGAGCTACTTGTACTGCCCGAAAAGCAAATTGCGAAAATTGTTGTTTGAATGAGTATTGTAAAAAGATAATTTAATAAAAATTGCGGGTAAGTTCTAACTTACCCGATTTCTTTGCCTTCCCCTTGAGGGGAAGGGGGACCGCTTGCGGTGGATGAGGTGGAATGACAAATATAACGGTTGCTTTCGCAACCTACACCTCATCAGTCACTGCGTGACAGCTTCTCCTCAAGGAGAAGCCCTGTTTTCAGTTTTCCACTTTCCATTTTACACTTTGGTTGTTGTATTTTTACAACAACATATGATATACTATTTACATATTATGGAAATGAGGTAATTTTATGGACCCAATTAATGTTGATTTTGGTAATAAGAGCGTTATGCCTGAAACTCCAAAGGGCAGTACAGTAAAAAGAGTTATTATCAGTCTGTTACTGACTTTAGTCTTTGGTGTAGTTGCATATTATTTTATGCTTCCTGCATTGAATTTTAAGGCTATTGAGCTCTACATCTATATTGCAGTTGTGCTTGTTGCATATATTGCGATTTTCGGTGTGATTTCACAGGCTTATTTCAGACCTGAATACATGGAATATGCTAAAAATAAGGTGAAAATTCCTATTGTATTGATTCTTATACTTGCTGTATTTGTGGGTATCGGATATCTGGTAGGTGCAGAGTTTTTCCGTGCAAAGGATTATGCTGAAATTATCCAGGTTAAGGAAGGCGATTTTGCAGAGGAAATTGCGGAAATTGATTTCCAGAGTGTTCCTCGTCTTGATAAAGATTCATCAAATATGATTGCGACCCGTGCATTAGGTGAGCTTTCAGACTATGTTTCACAGTTTGTTGTAAATTCATATTATTCAACACAGATTAACTATAAGGGAGCTCCTGTCCGTGTTCAGTCACTTGATTATGGCGATGTTTTCAAATGGCTTAAGAATACAAAGGAAGGTATCCCTGCATATATCATTGTTGATATGACTACTCAGAAGGCTGAAACTGTAAGACTCGAAGAAGGTATGAAATATTCACCTGCAGAGCATTTCAATGAATATCTTATTCGTCATGTCAGATTTAAATATCCGTCATTAATGCTTGGCGAAGCATCATTTGAAATTGATGAAAGCGGCAGACCGTATTGGATTGTACCTGTTCTTGATAAGACAATTGGTCTTTTTGGTGGTACTGATGTAATTGGTGCTGTTATAGTTGATTCAATCACAGGTGATACAATTCTTGTTTCAACAAGTCTCGACGGAACAACAAATCTTCCTACTGACAAATTCGTTACGGATAAGGAATTCCAATGGCTTGACCAGATTTATTCTGCAACTATCGTTAATCAGCAGTATAACTATTACGGTAAATATAATAATGGCTTCTGGAACTCAATTATCGGTCAGGAAAATGTTAAGGTAACATCATCAGGCTACAATTATTTAGCACTTAATGATGACGTTTATATGTACACAGGTGTAACATCTATAAGCTCTGACCAGTCAATTATCGGATTTGTTCTTATCAATCAGAGAACAAAGGAAGCTGTTTATTATCAGCAAGCAGGTGCTCTTGAAGAAACAGCAAGAACATCCGCACAGGGTAAGGTTCAGCAATATGGTTACCGTGCAACATTCCCAATTCTTCTCAATGTAAGTGGTGAGCCAACATACTTTATGGCGCTTAAGGATTCAAGTGAACTTGTTAAAATGTATGCTATGGTTAATGTTGAGCAGTCAACAATAGTTGGTGTTGGCTCAAGCCTTGCAGAATGTACTGAAAACTATGCAGCAGAACTTGAGAAGAACGGCGTTAATGTAGATGTTGATGTTGACTCAATGGGTCAGGAAGAAACACCTGATGTACCAAAGGAAGAAACAGTCGAGGTTTCAGGTACAGTAGAAGAAATCAGAAGTGTCATCACAGGTGGCGAAACATACTTCTATATTAAACTCCAAGACAACAATTCGTATTACAAAGTTGCTGTGAAGGACGCTGAAAAGATTGTTATTCTCAATGTTGGTGATACAATTACATTTGTAGTAGACAAAAACGCAACAGGCGAGATTGTTGCAGTAAATTCAGTAAAGTAATTATCGGATGAACTATCCGCTCCCTCTTTGAGGGAGCTGTCTGCGAAGCAGACTGAGGGAGTTACTCCCACCAGTCACTCGTTGCACTCGTGACAGCCCCTCTGAGATGGGGCGGATTTGTGTTTTTATACATTATATTATGTATAAATGTATAAAATTACAAAAATATGTAATCAAAATGCATAAAAACTGAATATTTATTCATAAATTATGCAAATAATTGAATAAAAATGCATAAATTTAATAAAAAATATGTAAAAACACTTGATTTAATAAAAAAAGCGTGTATAATATATCCCATACTGCAATTTGCACAAATTATAACTCAATTTTTCGGAGGAATATACAATGGAAAAGAAAGATATCAAAAAGGTAGTTTTAGCTTATTCAGGTGGTCTTGATACATCAATCATCATCCCTTGGCTTAAAGAAAATTATAATAACTGTGAGGTTATCGCAGTTTCTGGTGACGTTGGTCAGGGTACTGAACTTGACGGTCTTGAAGAAAAAGCAATCGCAACAGGTGCTTCAAAGCTCTATGTTCTTGACCTCAAAGAAGAATATGTTGAAGAATATATCTGGCCTTGTCTTAAAGCAGGTGCTGAATATGAACAGTATCTCCTTGGTACTTCTCATGCTCGTCCTTGTATTGCAAAGGGACTTGCTGAAATCGCAATCAAAGAGGGTGCAGATGCAATTTGTCACGGTTGTACAGGTAAAGGTAATGACCAGGTTCGTTTTGAATTAACTCTTAAGGCTTTTGCTCCTGAAATGGCAATTATCGCTCCTTGGCGTGAATGGGATATTAAATCTCGTGAAGAAGAAATTGCTTATGCTGAGGCTCATAATATTCCTCTTAAGATTAACCGTGAAACAAACTATTCAAAGGATAAGAATGTTTGGCACTTATCTCACGAAGGTCTTGACCTTGAAGACCCTGCAAATGAGCCAATGTACAATAAGGAAGGATTCCTTGAAATGGGAGTTTCTCCTGAAATGGCTCCTGACGAACCAACTTATGTTACAATTCACTTTGAGCAGGGTGTTCCAACTGCTATTGATGGCGTAGAAATGGGTGGTCTTGCAATCGTTGAAAAGCTCAACGAATTGGGTGGTGCTAACGGTATCGGACTTCTCGACATCGTTGAAAACCGTCTTGTTGGTATGAAATCTCGTGGTGTTTATGAAACTCCGGGTGGTGCAATCCTTTACAAAGCACACGAATTACTCGAAATGATTTGTCTTGACCGTGATACACAGCACTACAAGAAGCTTGTAGCACAGAAATTTGGTGAAGTGGTTTATAACGGACTTTGGTTCACACCACTTCGTGAAGCTCTTTCAGCATTCGTTGACGAAACACAGAAGACAGTAACAGGTGATGTTAAGCTCAAACTCTACAAGGGTAATATAATTAACGCAGGTATCACATCTCCATACTCACTCTATGATGAAAATGTTGCATCATTCGGTGACGACGGTGGTGCATATAACCAGAAAGACTCAGCAGGATTTATCAACCTCTTTGGTCTTTCAATTAAGGTTAAGGCTCTTCTTGATAAACAGCGTGAGAATAACAACTAAAATATACATTTTGTAGGGGGCGGCGTCCTCGACGCCCCGAAATAAATTACATCTTCACTTTGGAAGGGTCGTCGAGGACGCCGACCCCTACGAAGTAATATCTTTTGCTTCGCAAAATCCACCTCCCTCGTCAGAGGGAGGCAATATTGATTTTAGGAGAATTTATAATGCAACTCTGGAAAGGCAGATTTTCAAAGGAAATCGACCCAAAAACCAACGATTTTAACTCATCAATAAAGTTTGACAGCCGTATGTATAAAGAAGATATTGACGGAAGTCTTGCTCATGCAGCAATGCTCTGTGCTCAGGGTATTATCTCTGCAGAAGATTTAACACAGATTACTGATGGCTTAAATGCGATTAAGGCAGAAATCGAAAGTGGAGAATTAGAAATTGACCCAAATGCAGAAGATATTCATACTTTAGTTGAGGGTGAACTCACTTCTCGTATCGGTTCAGCAGGTAAGAGATTACATACAGCAAGAAGTCGTAACGACCAGGTTGCAGTTGATATAAGACTTTATCTCCGTCACGAATGTGATGCTCTCTATAATCAACTTACAGAACTTGTGGATGTTCTTTGCAAAAAGGCAGAGCAGTATGCAAGTGCAGTAATGCCTGGTTATACACATCTTCAAAGAGCACAGCCTATTACATTCGGTCATCATTTAATGGCTTATGCAGAAATGCTTCTTCGTGATAAAGAAAGACTTTCACAGGCAACTGAAAGAATGAATTATTCACCTTTAGGCGCTTGTGCATTGGCAGGTACAACATATAACACAGACCGTGAAATGACAGCAAAAGCACTTGGTTTTAACGGTGCTATGCAGAATTCACTTGACTCAGTTTCTGACCGTGATTTCTGTATGGAACTCGCATCCGTAATTTCAATTATCATGGTGCATCTTTCTCGTTTTTCAGAGGAAATTGTGTTGTGGTGTTCATGGGAATTTAAATTCGTGGAACTTGACGATGCTTTCTCAACTGGCTCATCAATTATGCCACAGAAGAAAAACCCTGATATTACAGAACTTATCCGTGGTAAATCAGGTCGAGTATTCGGTGACCTTACAACACTCCTTACAATGATGAAGGGCTTACCGCTTGCATACAACAAGGAT
Source organism: Clostridia bacterium (assembly GCA_017466205.1). Lineage (GTDB taxonomy): Bacteria > Bacillota > Clostridia > Oscillospirales > Acutalibacteraceae > Fimenecus. The sequence continues at coordinate 6,590 of JAFTUP010000289.1, read as the reverse complement.
ATGCAGGAGGATAAGGAAGCAATTTTTGATGCTTTTGACACAGTTAAAATGTGCCTTACTGCATTTATACCAATGCTTGACACAATGACAGCACTTCCTGAAAATATGAGAAAAGCAGCAGCAGGCGGATTTATCAACGCAACAGACTGTGCTGACTATCTCGTTGGTAAGGGACTTCCTTTCCGTGATGCTTATAAAGCAACAGGGGAGCTCGTAGCCCTTTGTATCAAGAAAGGTCTTACACTTGAAACATTACCGCTTGAAGAATATAAGGCAGTTTGCGACATCTTCGACGAAGGCGTATTTGATGCAATCAACCTTGACAAGTGTGTAAATGACAGAACATCTCTCGGTGGCCCTGCTCCACAGAATGTGCTTAGTCAGGTAAAGAGAGTAAAAGATTTAAATAAATAATGTAGGGGCAATTCACGAATTGCCCGTACAAAAATATTGCTGTAACTTAATTCGGGCGATTTATGAATCGCCCCTACAAAATCTATGAAATGAGATTTATATATGACAAAAATATTTATAGATGGCAGTCAGGGAACAACAGGACTTAAAATCTTTGACCGCCTTGCAAAAAGAGAAGATATAGAACTTATTACTCTTCCCGAAAACTTAAGAAAAGACACAAATGCCCGAAAGGAAGCACTTAACTCTGCTGATATAGCATTTCTTTGTCTTCCTGATGCTGCAGCTATTGAAGCAGTAAGTCTTATTGAAAATGAAAATACAATAGTAATCGACACATCAACTGCTCACAGAACAAATGATGGTTGGGCTTATGGTTTTCCTGAACTTTCAGAAGAGTTTGAAAATAAACTGAAAAATTCAAAAAGAATTGCAGTTCCCGGATGTTATGCAAGTGGTTTTATAGCACTTGTTAAACCTTTGGTTGATGCAGGGATTGTGGATAGTGACATCTGTATTGCTTGTCACGCTCTGTCAGGATATAGTGGTGCAGGTAAAAACGGAATTGCACAGTATGAAGATGCAGAAAGAGATTGGCTTTTAGATGCTCCAAGAGAATATGCTCTTACTCAACAGCATAAACACTTAAAGGAAATGAAGATTATTTCAGGACTTCGTAACGAGCCTATTTTCTCTCCATATATCTGTGACTATTTCTGCGGTATGGTTATGACAGTGCCACTTTTCAAAAAGGATTTGAAGGATGGTAAAACTGCAAAGGACATTAAGGCACTATATAAAGAAAAATACAATTCAGATATTGTGAAATATAAAGAAAGCATTGACGAAAACGGATTTATCTCAGGTAACAAAATGGGTGAAAATGACGGTATGGAAATCACCGTTTGTGGCAATGAGGACAGAATTCTTTTAATCGCAAGATATGACAATCTTGGCAAAGGCGCTTCAGGTGCTGCAGTTCAATGCTTGAATGTAAAAATGGGAATCGAACCTGATTACCAGTTAATATTATAATGCGTAGGGGTCGGCGTCCTCGACGACCCGAAATAAAATATTATGGAACTCAAACAGAGAAAAAGAACGAGACTTAAAGATTTTGATTATTCGTCAAAAGGCTGTTATTTCATAACAATATGTGCTATTGAGAAAGAGAAAGCACTTTTTGGAAAAATCAAAAGAGAGAGTTTGCAAATAGAACCATATATCCAATTAACGGGTTATGGTGAAATTATAAAAAAACAGATAGAAGAAATGAATTCAGTTTATGATGATGTGAATATTTATCCGTATGTAATTATGCCTAATCATATTCATTTTATCATTGAGATTGACGGGTCGTCGGGGACGCCGACCCCTACGAACTCGAGAATACCATTTCTTGTTTCAACTTTTAAAAGAATGACGAATAAAAAAGCTGGTTTTAAAATATGGCAACGTGGATATAATGACCACATTATTCGTAATGACGAGGATTATTTGAGAGTTGCAGAGTACATAGTAAATAATCCTTACGGAAAGATTTGGTGAAAAATATGATATTTATCAATGGTGGTGTTACTGCTCCGAAAGGCTTTAAGGCAAGCGGTATTCACTGTGGAATTCGTAAAAATAAAACAAAAAAAGATTTGGCACTCATTCTCTGTGAAAAAGAATGTGATGCAGCAGCAGTTTACACCCAGAATCTCGTTTGCGGTGCACCAATTACAGTTACTCGTAACAATATTGCAGACGGCAAGGCTTACGGTGTAATCTGCAACAGTGGTATTGCAAATACTTGCAATGCTGACGGTGTGGAAAAGGCTGAAATGATGTGTCAGCTTGTGGCAGAAGCAACAAACCTTAAATTAACTGACTTTGTTGTTGCTTCAACAGGTGTTATCGGTCAGCCAATCAATATTGAGCCTATCGAAAATGGTATGGCACAACTTGTGGCTGAATTGAGTGCAGACGGTTCTGACGATGCTGCTCAGGCAATTATGACTACTGATACCGTAAAAAAAGAATTTGCGGTTTCATTCACACTTGACGGTAAGGAATGTAAAATCGGTGCTATCTCAAAGGGTAGCGGTATGATTCATCCTAATATGGCAACAATGCTCGGATTTATCACAACTGATGCTAACATTTCAAGTGATATGCTCAAAAAAGCACTTTTAGAAGTTGTAAAAGACAGTTTCAATATGTTATCAGTTGACGGTGATACATCAACAAACGATACTGTTGCAGTATTGGCTTCAGGTCTTTGTGGAAACACAAGAATTGAAACAGAAAATGAAGATTATTTCGTATTCGTTTCAGCACTTAACGCAATTTGCGAAAAACTCGTGAAATTAATGGCTAAAGACGGTGAGGGTGCAACAAAACTCGTTGAATGTCAGGTAAGCGGTGCGAAAACAAAGGAAATCGCAAAGGTTTGTGCAAAGAGCGTTATCTGTTCTTCACTTGTAAAGGCTGCAATGTTTGGTGCAGATGCAAACTGGGGACGAATCTTATGTGCCCTCGGTTATGCAGGTGTGGATATAGATGTAAACAAAGTCGATGTTTCGTTCAAATCTGCAGGTGGCGAGATTGCTGTTTGTAAAGACGGTGCAGGAATCGAATTCTCTGAAGAAATTGCAAAACAGGTTCTTATTGAAGACGAAGTATATATTATAGTTTCTCTCAATGATGGCGAATATAACGCAACTGCTTACGGTTGCGACTTGACTTATGAATATGTTAAGATTAATGGAGATTATAGAACCTAATTATATTATGTAGGGGTCGGCGTCCTCGACGACCCGAAATAAAAAACATCTTAACTTGAAAAGGGTCGTCGGGGACGCCGACCCCTACGAAATTTGGTGAATACAATGGATATTTCAAAACTTACTCATGCTGATCGTAGTGAGGTGCTTGTACAAGCTCTCCCATATATTCAGCATTATCATAACAAAACAGTTGTTATTAAATACGGTGGAAACGCCATGATTAACGAGGAACTGCAGGAAGCAGTTATGACTGACATTGTTCTTCTCCGTTCAGTTGGTGTTAATGTTGTTCTCGTTCACGGTGGTGGGCCTGAAATCAACGATATGCTTAACAAAATCGGTAAGGAGTCAAAATTCGTTGACGGACTTCGATATACTGACGAAGAAACAATTGATGTTGTGCAGATGGTTCTCGCAGGTAAGGTGAATAAAAGACTTGTTCATCTTCTTCATCATCACGGTGGTCACGCAATTGGTATCTGTGGTCTTGATGACGGTATGATTAAGGCGCAGAAGGTGGAAAAAGACATCGGTTTCGTTGGTGACATTGTTGATATTGACACAACTCTTATTCACGGTATTCTTGACCAACACTATATCCCTGTTATTTCAACAGTAGGTGGTGGCGAAAACGGTGAAGTTTTCAATATCAATGCTGATATTGCAGCAGCAAAGATTGCAGCAGCCCTTGGTGCTGAAAAGTTACTTTTAATGACAGATGTCCGTGGACTTTTAAAGGATAAGGACGACGAAAGCACACTTATTCATGTTGTAAATGTAAGTGAAGTGCCACAGCTTAAGAGTCAGGGCATAATCAGCGGTGGTATGATTCCTAAAATTGACTGTTGTGTTGAAGCAGTTCGTCGTGGTGTTAAGCGTACACATATTATTGATGGTAGAATACCTCACTCAATCCTTATCGAAATGCTCACCGATAGTGGTATCGGCACAATGTTCTTATAATTTAATGTGGTCTATTTTCCCTGTAACTGCTTCAAAAATCCTCGAAATATCAATATATTCCTTGCGGTTTTTTCATTGTTACAGAAAAAATATCCTCACATTAGAAAACTCTCATAAACTTTGGTGAAAAATATGGATTTAAATAATATTAAAAATCTTGCTGACAATAGTTTAATGCCTACTTATGCTCATTTCCCTGTTTCAATTGAAAAGGGTAGTGGTGCAACATTTCAGGACAGCGAAGGCAACGATGTTATTGACTTCGGTTCAGGTATTGGTGTAAACTCATTGGGCTATAATAACGACGGTTGGATTAATGCAGTTACTGAGCAGCTTAAAAAAGTTCAGCACACATCAAACCTTTATTACAATTCTACTGTTGCAGAATTCGCAGATGCTCTTTGCAAGAAAACAGGCTTTAACCGTGTTTTCCTTTGTAATTCAGGTGCAGAGGCTAACGAATGTGCAATTAAACTTGCAAGAAAATACAGTTTCGACAAATACGGTGAAAATCGTCACAATATAATTACTCTTGTGAACTCATTCCACGGCAGAACAATGGCTACAATTACTGCAACCGGACAGGAGCATTATCATAAGTTCTTCAACCCGTTTGTTCAGGGCTTTAAGTATGCCGAATCAGGCAACACAGAGCAGTTTTTGGAAATAGCTGACGATACAGTTTGTGCAATAATCCTTGAGGTTGTTCAGGGTGAGGGTGGAGTAGTCCCAACTGATTTCGAGTACCTTAAAACTGTAGAAAAAGTCTGCAAAGAGAAAGATATTCTCTTAATCATTGACGAAGTTCAGACAGGTATGGGCAGAACAGGTAAGCTTTTCGCTTATGAACACGCAGGAATTTCACCTGATGTTGTGACAAGTGCAAAGGGTATCGGTAATGGTCTTCCAATGGGTGCCTGTCTTTGTACTGAAAAATGTGCAAATGTGCTTACCGCAGGAACTCACGGAACAACTTTTGGCGGAAATCCTGTTGCTTGTGCAGGTGCTAAATATATTCTCGGCACATTGACTGACGAGTTCTTGAATGAAATCACCGAAAAAGGTGAGTACATAAGAGAAAAACTCGCTGAAATTGAAGAGGTTAAGTCAGTTACAGGTCTTGGTTTGATGCTTGGTATTGAGCTTAAGACAAAAAATGCAGGCGAAATTGCAAAAAAATGCAGTGAGAACGGACTTTTAATTCTTACTGCTAAAACAAAACTTCGAATGTTACCGCCACTCGTAATCACAAAAGGAGAAATCGACAAAGGTCTTAATATTCTTAAATCTTTCTTGGAGGATTAAACAATGAAACATCTTTTAAGTATGCTTGCTCTTTCAACTGAAGAAATCACAGATATTCTCAATCTTGCTGACCAGTTGAAGTATGAAAACAAAAATAATATTAAACATCATCGTCTTGAGGGACAGACACTTGGTATGATTTTCCAGAAGTCATCAACTCGTACTCGCGTTTCTTTTGAAACAGGTATGTATCAGCTTGGCGGTCAGGCACTTTTCCTTTCAAACCGTGACTTGCAGATTGGTCGTGGCGAACCAATTCAGGATACTGCACGAGTACTTTCTCGTTACCTTGACGGTATTATGATCAGAACCTTTGAGCAGAGCGAGGTTGAAAATCTTGCAAAATATGGTTCTATTCCAATCATCAATGGTCTTACTGACTTCTGTCATCCTTGTCAGGTGTTGGCTGACCTTATGACAGTCCGTGAGCATAAAGGTCACCTTGACGGTCTTAAAATGACATATATCGGTGACGGTAACAATATGGCAAACTCACTTATCGTTGGTGGTCTTAAGATGGGTATGGATGTTACAGTTGCTTGTCCTGAAGGCTTTGACCCTGATAAGAAGGTTCTTGCATTCGCAAAGGAAAACGGTCATTTCGGTCTTTATCGTGACCCAATTGAGGCTTCTGCAGGTGCTGATGTAATCTTCACAGACGTTTGGGCATCAATGGGACAGGAAGAAGAAGCAGCATACCGTAAGCAGGTGTTCGGTGGAGTTTATCAGATTAACAAGAAGACTCTTGAAGCAGCAAATCCAAGTTGTATGGTACAGCATTGTCTTCCTGCACACCGTGGCGAAGAAATCACAGAAGAAGTGTTTGAATCACACGCAAATGAAATCTTCGACGAAGCAGAAAACAGACTTCACGCACAAAAAGCTGTTATGGTTACACTGATGGAGAGAAAGTAATAAAAATAAGTTGTTTGGTGGGGGAATTCTCCCACCATTTTTTTTGTGTAAATTATAATTTGTCGGGATGTTTGATTGCATGTTTTCTTGGCTCCCCTTGTCAGGGGAGCTGTCAACGAAGTTGACTGAGGGGTAGTAAAAACGTTAATTTTTATCTCTCCCTCCGTCATTTTCTTGCGAAAATGCCACCTCCCTCGTCAGAGGGAGGCGTTCTGCGTTCTG